>NZ_DAGX01000006.1 GCF_002498315.1 Methanofollis sp. UBA420 | reverse complement strand
CCGACCACCGATCCGACCACCGGCCCGACGACCGATCCGACCACCGACCCGACCACCGACCCGACCACCGATCCGACGACCAGATCCATACTCCTGTGTCTCTGGGTGGAGGATGCAACCCGGTTCCATGAGGACGGTGACCCCCTCCATAAAACGGTCGGGAGCCAGTTCTCCCCCCCCTGCAGCTTCGACAGCACGAAGACGGTGAAGTACCGGGCGGTCGTCCTCGGCATCCCGGACGCCGGTGCGGTCTCTGCCCGCGTGGTGATGCCTGACGGGTCGCCGGCCCATGAGGCGGCGCTTTCGCCCCTCGACAATGGCAGGGAGGCATTCTTGAATGCGGAAGCAGCAGGCCTTGTCAGGTATGCTCCCGGGTGGAAACCGTCCCTCGTCCGTGCGGCGCTCAAGACCGGGGCCGCTTCGGTGCGGGGCGGGGAAGCCGACCTTGCATACTGGCAGATGCCGGGCGATTATCGGGTGGAGGTCTCTGGAGGCACTGCGACACCGGTGTCGGGCATTTATACCTACCTGCCGGTCGCCTGCTGCGAGTTTGACTTTTCTGCGGTACCCTATGGGGGTGCCCGCCTCAAAACCAGCGCCCGGATCGTGGGAGACACCGACTTCGGGACCGCGGACCTGCCCACGGTGCGAAATATCGGGAATGTGCCCTGTACGATTCTTGTGGAGCAGGACGACATGGGACTGGGACAGCGCGCCGACGGCACATGGAATGTCATATACGGTGCTGCGCTCGGTGACGGCGGCGAGGTCAGTTATGGCCCCTCCAGCCAGACCGCCCTCCCGGGCGCCCTCCCGGTACGGGCCGCCCGGTCGATATCCTTCTCCCTTCAGGTTCTTGCAGGTTCAGGGGGGTATTCGGGGCATATGACCCTCTCCTGCATCCCTGCCTCCTGAGCCCCGGCGTCCTGGATGAAGACAAAAAAAGCAGACTTTTAGCTCATTAAATGACCCTTTCCGGGTTCTGTAGCGGTGTAGTAGAAAAAAGGCAGGGGTCTATTGCTCTTTCATGATATATTCGGCGAGTTTCAACTGTTTCAGGATTTCCAGGGCCTCTATTCTCTCGGTCTTGCCGAGGCGCCGGATCGCATCGCGGACTTCCTGGTCGGATACGGTGAGCAGTCTGGAGACATCGCCGGTGTCCGGTTTCCCCTGCAGGATTTCGTGCAGCCACTCTGCTGCTCCAACCTCTGCTGTCATGCTCGATCTATTATCCCGATACTTGATTTATAAATATTTGCTTTTTCTC
Organism: Methanofollis sp. UBA420; assembly: GCF_002498315.1. Lineage (NCBI taxonomy): Archaea > Methanobacteriati > Methanobacteriota > Methanomicrobia > Methanomicrobiales > Methanomicrobiaceae > Methanofollis > Methanofollis sp. UBA420. The sequence continues at coordinate 76,289 of NZ_DAGX01000006.1, read as the reverse complement.
TCGTATGTCCTTTCCTCTCTCCCGTATTTCTCCGGGGCTCGAATGTCATTGTCCCGTTCTTCGAGGAGTAGCATGATAACCTCCATCGACTGATGGCCGCTCTGGCGGCGGTGAAAGCGCGGTGCACGGAGAGCGAGTCCGCCCTGATCACGTACAGCCATGTGTCCCCCTGGGCGATCGACGATCCATATGCTCGTATATATAGGTGTCCGTCCCTTTCACTCGTAGCGAAGCGCTTCGATCGGGTCGAGGTGCGCCGCTTTCCAGGCAGGATAGACACCTGCGAGGAGACTTGTCCCAATCCCGAAGCCGATGCCGAGGAGGATCGCCCTCACCCCCTCGGCGTCGAGTGCGGTGGGTGCGGTACCATATCCGGCAAAGACCGTCTCCGCCACCGAGGCGGTGATCGCATACCCTGCGACGACCGAGAGCGCACCGCCGATAAGGCTCCCGGCAACGCCGAGGATGATCGCCTCGTACAGGAACATCAGGAGTATCTCGCGGCGTAGCGCCCCGATGCTTCGCATCACCCCGATCTCCTGCGTCCTCTGGGTCACCGAGATGATCATCACGTTCAGGATCGAGACGCTGGAGACGAGGAGGGCGACGCCCCCGATCCCGAGGAGAAAGATCGAGATGGCGTCGTAGGTCTGGTAATACAGTTCCAGGATATCCCGGGAGTCCTGGACGTCCACCACCTCTTTGCGCCTGTTCATCTGGTCCTTCACCGCGGCCTTGACCACCGGGATCTCCCCGAGGTCGGCGACCTTGATCACCACCCTGTCGTAGTCCTCCTCGCCGCGGAGGTCGGTGTACCAGTCGTGGGTGACGATGACGGCATAGTCAGGGTTGATGTCGATCGCAAGCCCGCGCTCCTCCAGGACACCGGCAACCCTGACGTCCTCGCCGGCGAACGAGATCCTGCTCCCTGCCCTGATGTCGAGTTCGTCGGCAAGGCGCGCCCCGACGAGCACCCCTCTTCCCGATCCCGGCGGGAACGCCCCATCCGCGACCCGGAGGAGGAGAGGCATGTCGTCGGCATGGAGGACGATCGCCGGGACAAAGCCCCCCTCCCTCCCTTTTTTGAGCACCTCCGCGGTCTGGATGAGGGGGATGGACGGGTTCGCCCCGGCGGCGCGTGCGATCCTGTCGGCGTCCCTTTCGGTGATCCCGGTGGCAAGGGCCGACCTGGGGTCGAAGGGGTCGCCGCTTGCTGCCGCAAGGTGGGGGGTGACGACGACGGTGTCCGAAACATCGGCGACCAGACCGGAGAAGAGGACGATCAGGTTGTTGCCCAGGATTCCGAGGGATGCGATGGCAAGGACGCCGATGATGATCCCGAGGGCCGCAAGCCCTGACCGCACCCAGTGCCTTCTCAGGTTCCGCACCGCAAAGACAAGAAAGATCCGCTGCGCCGTCCGCATCCATTTCACCCCCGTATGGCCTCGATCGGTTTCATCCTCGACGCCTGCCAGGCCGGGTAGAGGCCGGAGGCCATGCTCGTCACCGTCCCGAAGACCATGGCAAAGAGGATGTAGGCGATCGAGAGCGGGTCAAAGACCGTCGCCCCTTCGGCGAAGGTGGTGCCGGCGGTGAGCACCTGGACAGCGGCGATGCTGATGAAATACCCCCCGACAAAACTGAAGGCCCCGCCGATGAGGCTCCCGGCGATGCCGAGGATGAGGGCCTCGTACAGGAACATCAGGAGTATCTCGCGGCGTAGCGCCCCGATACTCCGCATCACCCCGATCTCCCGTCTCCGTTCTGTGACCGAGATGATCATGACGTTCAGGATCGAGACCGCCGCGATGACCAGGGAGACCGCCCCGATCGCAAGGAGGAACCGCGTCATTGCGGCATAGATCTCGTTCATCTGCCGCAGGGCCTCCCGCGAGTCGGTGATGTCGACGACGTCGTCGCGTCTGTTGAGGAGACTGTCCACATCCTCCTTGACGCCGTCGATCTCCGCAGGGTCGGCGACCCGGATCACCACATAGTCGTAGCCCTCCCTGTCGGGGAAGAAGGAGCGGAACCTCTCCTCCACGATGACGACCGCATAGTCGGGGTTGATGTCGAAGGCAAATCCCCTTTCGGCGATGATGCCGGAGACGATCGTCTGCTCGTCGCCGAGGCGGATCCTGCTCCCGGCCCGCAGGTCGTACTCCCTGGCCAGGTAGGTGCCGACAAGGGCGCTCCTCGACCCGGTGCGCAGGTGGTTCCCGTCTTCGAGGTCGAGGAGATAGGGGATGTCGTCGGTCGCAAGCCCGATGACCTGCGCGTACCCCCCCTCGCTCCCGACCGTGATCTCCCCGGCCCCCTGGAGGACGGGGATCACCCGGTTCCCCCCTGCCGCTCTCTCGATGCGCTCGACGTCGGCGTCGGGGATGGTGGCCGCGACGACAGTCCTTGGGTCGCCGACGAACCCGGCGCCGCCGAGGGCGGTGTGCGGGGTGATGATGATCGTGTCCCCGACATCGGCGATGAGAGCGGCGGCAAGGAGGTTGATGGAGTTCCCCATGACGCCGAGGGACGCGATCGCAAAGACGCCGATGACGATCCCGAGGGTGGCGAGGAAGGACCGCGCCTTGTGGCGCCGCAGGTTCCGCACCGCGAAAGTAAGGAAGATCATACGATTTTGCCGTCGACGATGGTGATCCGCCGCCTTGCGTACGCGGCGACGTTCTGGTCGTGGGTAACCATGATGATCGTCCTGCCCCGTCGATTCATATCAGCCAGGATCTCCATGATCCCTGTCCCGGTCTTCGTGTCCAGGTTGCCTGTCGGTTCGTCGGCAAGGAGGATCTCGGGGTCGTTGATGAGGGCCCGGGCGATCGCCACCCTCTGCTGCTGCCCGCCCGAGAGTTCTGCGGGCGTGTGGGAGAAGAGTTCCTCTTCGAGGCCGACGGCGGCGAGGACTTCCAGGCAGCGTTCGATGCATCCCCCTTTCTGTTCCTTCAGGATGTGGGGGAACTCCACGTTCTCGATGACATTCAGGAGGGGGATGAGGTTGAACTGCTGGAAGATGAAGCCGATATGGTCGCGGCGGAGACGGGTGAGGTCGTCGTCGGAGAGCGTGCCGATGTCTTTTCCTTTGATGGAGAGCGTCCCTGACGACGGGGTGTCCAGGCAGCCCATGAGGTTCAGGAGGGTGGACTTCCCCGACCCCGAGGGACCCATGATCGCCAGGAACTCGCCGGGCATCACGTCGAGGGAGACATGGTCGAGGGCGACGACGTCGCCTGCCGGCAGGGGGTAGACCTTGGTCACGTCCGTGAATCTGATGATAGGTTCTTCTTCATTCATGCCGCAACGCCTCGATCGGGTTGACATGGGAGGCCTTCCACGCGGGGTAGAGGCCGGAGAGGATACTCGTGCCGATGCCGAAGGCCATCCCGTACAGGACGTAGACAAGGCTTGAAGGGACAAAGAGGTACGAGGTGTCCTGGAGCATGACGCTGACCGCGAGGTAGCCGCCGACAAAACTCATGAGGCCTCCGATGGCGCTCCCGGTCAGGCCGAGGATGAGGGACTCGTACAGGAACATCAGGAGGACCTCCTTCTGCAGGGCGCCGATGGACCTGATCACCCCGATCTCCTTTGTCCTTTCCGTCACCGACATCATCATCACATTGAAGATGGAGACCCCGGCGACGACGAGGGAGATGCCGCCGATGGCCGTGGTAAACGTCGAGATGCTGTTGAAGGTCTCGATGAGGGTCTCCAGGATCGCCTTCGTGTCGAGGACGTTCACCACCTGCTCTCTCCTGTTGAGCTGGTCCTCGATGGCGGCCTTGACCGCGTCGATCTCGTTGAGGTCGCGCACCTTGACGATCACCTGGTCCCATTCGTCCACGTCGTAGAAGTCCTGGTAGAAGGTGTCTGAGACGACGAGGGCGTAGTCTGGATTGATGTCGAAACCGACGCCCCGCTCCCTGATGATCCCGGATGTCCTGAGCTTTTCTTCCTCGTCGCCGACCCTGACCCGGCTTCCGACCCTGAGGTCGTACTCTTCGGCGAGTTTCGCGCCGGCCATCGCCGTTGTCGGACCCCGCAGGTAGACACCGTCTTCGAGGTCGAGGAGTTCAGGTACGTCCTCCTGGCGCATCCCGTAGATGGATGCGGCCCCGACCTCGCCGCCAATGACAACCCGGTCCCCGCCTACATAGAGGGGGACCACGACATTCGACCCGACAGCGCGCCGGATCTCAGTCACCTGCCTGTCCGAGATCCCCTTCGAGGAGGCGCCGGGCGGCCCGTTCCCGCCGCCGGTATGGGGCGTGATAACGATGGTGTCGCCGACGTCGGTGAGGGTCTCGGAGATGGAGAGCACCAGGCTGTTGCCGAGGATTCCCATCGATGCGATGGCGGCGACCCCGATGACGATCCCGATCACCGCAAGGAGGGACCGGAGCCAGTGGAGGCGCACGTTTCGCCTGGCGAACTCAAAAAAGATCATACCGACACTTGCATCCCTGAGCGGCGCGGCAATAAACGTGCCGGTCCGGAGCCTCTCCGGATCGTCACCCTCATCTTCCCTGATGCCACACGCATCTCCATGCTACGCGTCGGTTGCCATGTCTCCATCGCCGGGTCCCTTGCCGATGCCGTCGGGCGGGCCGGGGAGCGGGGGTGCACCACCTTCCAGATCTTCTCCCGGAACCCGCGGGGGTGGATGTTCAGGCCCCTCACCGATGGCGATGCCGCCGCTTTCCGCTCCCGCCTCGAAGCCGCAGGGATCGGCCCGGCCGTCGTCCACATGCCGTACCTGCCGAACCTCGCCTCCCCGAAGGAGGAGGTGTACCAGAAGTCCGTCCTGACCCTCGCCGCCGAACTCAGGCGCTGCGACCACCTCGGCGTCCCCTTCCTTGTGATGCACCTGGGCAGCCACCTGGGTACCGGGATCGAGGGCGGGCGTCGGCGGCTCATCGACGGCGTCCTGCACGCCTTCGACGAGGCTGAGGGTGATGCCGTCCTCCTCCTCGAAAACACGGCGGGGACGAAGAACAGTCTTGGCGGTAATTTTGAGGAGATCAGGTTGATCCTGGAGGCCCTCCCTGAAGAGAGGGCCGCCGTCTGCTTCGACACCTGCCATGCCTTTGCCGCGGGCTATGACCTGCGGGAGGAGACTTTCGTCGGGGAGACCCTCGACGCCTTCGACGACGCGATCGGGCTCGACCGCCTGCGTGTCGTCCACTGCAACGACTGCAAGGGCGGTCTCGGCTCGCACCTCGACCGCCATGAGCATATCGGCCTGGGGGCGATCGGGGAGGAAGGCTTCCGCGCCTTCTTCGCGGTCCCGGCGGTCCGCCGCCTTCCCCTGATCTGCGAGACCCCGGTGGACGATCGGCGAGACGATGTTGGGAACATCGCGATGGTGAGAGAACTCGCTGGCGCATAGGAGCGGGGTCTCCGGCCTCCTGTTTTTCTGACCCGACCGTGTAAATGCTGAAAAAGGGGGCTCTGTAGAAATCTTCATTCTCAGATCGATCTCGCCTCAGAATGATCGGCCCTTTGCCTTCCAGACCCTATCTTCATCCCGGAACCCCCCACAGACAGAGGATAGGTGGGGGCGGCGATTGAGCGAGGTCTCTACCTGTTCTTCTATCGTGAAAAGAGGGATCAAGAAACCTTCCACGCCCCGGAGATCTCTTCGAAACTATTTTCATCCGGTATGCTTGAGGCGTGCGTTTCATGAGCGATTCTGCAAAGCCGAAAAATCGGGTGGAAGGCGGATATTTATGATCCGCGGGCGTACAGTGATCTTCTGATATCATGATGGACAGATCCACCTTCCACCCATTTTTGATCCTGCTCGCCCTCCTTGCCGGAGCGCTTGCCCTCGTCGTTGGTCTCTCCGGCGACCCGCAGGGCGACATCGGCCTCTTCTTCTCGACAGGGGCCGAGGCGGCACCGATCTTTCTGATCGCCCTCCTTGCTTTCCTCTCTCTCGACCGTCCGCGCCTGCGCCCTGTCGTTGCGGCCCTTGCCGTCATCTTCGTCCTGGCGCTTGCGCTTGTCTCCTGGTTCTTCTGTCTGGCGCCCTGGATGTCCCTGCTTGAGGTCGAAGAACCGCCTTTCGAGATGGTCCTCGCCCTCTTCGAGGGCCTGCTCCTCTCCCTGCTTGCGGCCGGGGTCAGCCTGCTCGGCTTTTCGCGACAGGTCCGCCTCTATCTTGCGCGGTACATCCCGATCGACCCTGACAACTTTGTCCACACCGTGGCCCTTGTGATGATCACCGCCCTCATGATCATCCCGCCCATCCCCCTCCTGGTCATCGGCCACCCGCCCCTCGTCGACCTGATGGCAAACGCGGAGTTCGCCATCGCGCCGATCTCCCCGGCAGACGCGGCGAAATCCGATGCATACGGTCTTTTCTGGACCATCTTCGGCTCCTTCATCGCTGTCGGCCTCTTCGTGAAGAGGTCTCTTCCCGAGGCCCTGGAGCGCCTCGGCGTCGTGATGCCGACTCTCCGCTCTGTCGCCTTCGCCCTCGGCGTCGGTGTGGCCCTCGTCCTCGTCTTCTCGGTCGTGGACCACGCGATCACGGCGGTCTGGAATTATTTCGGCTGGTACGTCACCGACGCCGATTATACGGAGGCGCTCTTCGCCTCGTACCTGACACCCTGTGCCGCCCTGGTTGCGGCGGTCGTCGCGGGCGTGGGCGAAGAACTCGCGATCCGCGGCGTCCTCCAGCCGCGCTTTGGCATCGCGTTCTCGGTCCTCGTCTTCGCCGCCCTCCATGCCTACCAGTACGCGTGGGACGGCCTTCTCTCTGTCCTCCTTGCCGGCCTGGTCTTTGCGTACCTCAGGGTCAGGACGAACACGACCGTCTGCGCTATCACCCATGCCACCTATGACTTCATTCTTTTCTCCCTGATCATTCTCGGGATCGGCGGTGTGTGACCTCCCAATCGGGAGACCGATCCCTTTTTTGGATCTGAGAGTTCATGTACGTAAGATCGAATCCGGAATGGCAGACCAGAATATCCTGAAAATCTAGTTTTCCGTCCGAAACTGCTTTATTTTTTCCGTGGGCGTAGAGACATTTTGATGTTCTATGCTCCTCTGATGCCCTAATGCCGAAAAAAGTATGATGAGTTATTTTTTGGGCCCGGCTTCCCTGATCACGAACCGGCAGTAAGAATCGCCCGCGGCATAACAGTGCGTCTCGGTGACCTCCATCTCCCTCCTGAACTGTGCGGAGAAGACAGCAGTGAGGATGCCGGTGTCGAAGGAGCAGGCGGGTCGCCCGATCCGCGGGAGGTCGGCGCACTCGAAGCAGTCATAGACAAAGACCTCGAAGGGCGCTGCAGGGCCGGCCTCGACCCGTCCGAGGCGGTGCTCTTCCCAGAAACGGGCGACTTTGCCGAGAAAATCTCCTGCGTTCTGGTCGGTGAGGGCCGGCGCCACCGCCTCGCCGACCTTTCTCCCTGCCTCGAAGAGGACAGGGTCGAGGTTGACGCCGGTCTGCATGAGCATCGTCCTGAGGGTCCGAAACATCAGGCGGTAGAAGGCGAAGGGGTCGCCATCCCCCTCATTGTACTCAACCGCATAACGTGCGATTTCCTCCGGTATCCGGTCCATGGCCGAGAGCGCACCGAGGTGGTCGGCGGCGATGAAGAAGATCTTCCGCCGTGCATCTGCAGGATCCGGTCGCTCCCCCAGGATCCCCTCCTCCACCATATCTCGCAGGTGGACAGAGACCGTTGACTTCGCCCTCCCGGTCCTCTCCACGATCGTGTCGAAGGGCATCTCCCCGTCCGCGAGCATCTCCAGGATCGCCACCCTGACCGGGCTTTTGACCGCATGAACTCCTCCCCTGCTTGCGAAGAGTTCGATCGATCCTCCTTTTCGCGCCGCACCCATCTCTCAGAGATGGTGCCGGAAGAATCATATAGTTTTGTTCGTATACTACAGAATGTTAGTAACAGTACGAACAAAAGGTGAAAAGAAATGAAAGCGACAGAACTTGCACAGGGCGTTTACTGGGTCGGCGCCATCGACTGGAACCTCCGCGACTACCACGGCTACACCCTGCCCGGGACGACCTACAATGCCTACCTCGTCGTCGGCGAGGAGAAGACCGCCCTCATCGACACCTGCTATCCTGGCTTCGAGGACCAGGTGCTCGGCCGGGTGGCCTCGGTCATCGACCCGAAAAAGATTGACGTGATCATTGCAAATCACATTGAGGTGGACCACTCGGGTGGCCTGCCGAAGATCGCAAAGATGCTCCCCGGCGTCCCGATCTACTGCACCGAGGTCGCGGTGAAGGGCTTTGCCCGCCACTACAACACGAAGGACTGGAACCTGAAGGTGGTGAAGACCGGCGAGACGCTCGACCTCGGCAAAAAGACCCTGGTCTTCCTGGAAGCGCCGATGCTCCACTGGCCAGACTCGATGTTCACCTACCTCGCCGAAGAGGAGATCCTCTTCCCGAATGACGCCTTCGGTCAGCATGTTGCGTCGTCCGAACGCTTTGACGATGAACTGGGGAAGGACGCCGCTCTCGGTCACGCGAAGAAGTTCTTTGCGAACCTGATCATCCCCCTCGCCCCGAAAGTGCTGAAAAAACTCGGCCAGGTCGGCGACCTCGGCATCGGGATCAGGATGATCGCCCCCTCCCATGGGATTATCTGGCGTTCCCATGCCGCCGATATCGTCACCTCCTATGTCGAGTGGTCGAAGGGTGTCTCTAAAGACAAGGTGACGATCGTCTATGACACGATGCACGGTTCGACCGACATGATGGCGAAGGCCCTTGCCGACGGCGCGATGGACGGCGGCCTCGAGGTGAAGGTCTGCCTCCTCAAGGATGGGAGGTATGAAGGGTGCCACCGCTCAGACATCGTCGCCGAGATGCTCGACTCGAAGGCTCTCCTTGTCGGGTCGCCGACCCTGGAGGACGAAGTCCTCCCGACGGTCGCCGGGTTCCTCTCGTACCTCCGCGGCCTCCGGCCCGGTCGGCTGGCGGAGAAGAAGGTCGGCTTTGCCTTCGGCTCGCACGGCGGCCACGGCGGTGCGGTGGAGCAGATCGCCGGCGACATGAAGAAGGCCGGGATCGAGGTGATCGACGGCGGCATGGAGGTCTATTTCAGGCCTGACGCCGACGAGCGCGAGGCGTGCTACCGGGCCGGCCTTGCCCTTGCCGAACGGGTAAAACGGGTGTAAATGCCGGGGAAAAACTGCACATGCCTAACTTCCGGGCGGGAAAACCTCGCCCCTCTTTTTCCGGGTAATCTTATATGGCCGGCATCCCATAGAGGCATCATTCCATGGGGCGCCGGCTGAATTTTTCCGGGATCCTCCTTGCCTACGCTGTACAGGGTCTCATCCTCCTCCAGGTCGGGTACAGTTTTGCCAGGGGGGATTATTTCCTAGGCCTCGTCGGTTCATTCGCCTTTTTTCTCACCACCGTCCCGTACCTCGTCAGGAGGAGGTTTGATATCTCGATGCCCTGGGAAGTGAACCTCCTCATCGCCCTTTCCCTTTTCCTCCATGTCGCCGGCCATGTCAGCGATTATTATATCCTCTTTTCCCCGTACTACGACAAGATCGCGCATTTCGTCTCCTCGATCACCATCTCGGTCCTGGGTTTCGTCCTCGTCCTCCTGGTCGACCGGTACTCGGGCCTGCAGCTCACCAGGCCGATGATCATCTTCTTCATCGTGATCTTCACGATGGCCCTCGGCGCCTTCTGGGAGATCTACGAGTATCTTTTCGACACTTTCCTCGGGACCGCCCTCCAGCACGGCCTCGACGACACGATGACCGACCTGATCTTCGACCTCTTCGGGGCGGTCATCATCGCCGCGGTCGGGAACTTCTACCTGCGGAGGCTGACGAAGGAGGAGATGGCGTTGTTGTTCATGAACCCTGCCCCGGAAAAAAAAGTCTAAGGATTTCTAGGCTTTGTAGATCCCCTCACCTTTTCTGGGTATGAGCATGATTCAACTACCTTCCTAAACCTTCGCGCCGGGGGCTCAGCCCCCGGACCCCCGGAATTGCGATTGGATCCGGAAGGCAAAATCAATGAACACGAAGGGGGATTTGCCGTCCCCGGTCCTATCCTGATGCGGTGACGACCGAAGGGAGCTTGAGAAAACCGTAGGTTTTCGAGGGATCGGGGGGCGGCCAGCCCCCCGCAGAGCTGCTATCCAGAGTATTTCTACAGGGCCGTTTTCTGGATCCTTCAGATCGTCCCGGCCGGGCCGATCACGACGATCTCGGGCGGGGCGTTGAAACGGAGGTCTGTCCTGAGGTTGGAGGTGCCGATGCCGCGGCTGATGTACACCGGTGCCCCGCCCTTCTGGATGAGACCGGAGAGTTCGATGACGCCCCGGTCGTTCAGGTCCTTGACGCCCGGGATCATGACCTGCCCGCCATGGGTGTGGCCGGCAAGGATGAGGTCGGCGTCCCAGTCGGCCCGGCACTCGGGTTCGTGGATCATGTAGATCGTGAAGGCATCGTCATCCTCCGGCACCGCGGGCGGGTCTGCCATGCCGGCCCAGCCGTCGTCCACGCCGACGATGCGGAGCCTGCTGCCATCGATGTCGAGGGTGACATATTCGTTTCTCAACACCGTGACGCCGTTCTTTTCAAGTTCTGCCTCGACCGAGTCGGCGAATGCGACGTCGGCCGTCCCGTCCCTGAGCGTGCTCATGTCGTAGCCTGCCGCCGTCCGGGTGGTTTCTTTGATGGCTGCGACCCTTTCCAGGCCGCTGAAAGCATCCGTGCCCGATCTGTAATCGTGGTTGCCGAGGACGGCGTACACCGGTGCGTCGATCTCCTGCCAGACCTGCTGGAGGGAGAGGTCTGCCTCCTCGTCATAGACAAAGTCCCCGCCAATGAGCACGACCGAGGGATGGAGGGCGTTGATCTCCTGGATCATCCGTCTGGTATGGTCGATGGTCTCCGCCCTGAGATGGGGATCCGCGATGAACACGACCCCCTCGGGGGCGTCGTCGAAGGAGAGGGTGGTGACGGAGGAACTCTGCCCTTCGAGGGCCATGTACCCCAGGGTCGCAGGTGTGCAGACGAGGAGAGCGATGGCGATGAAGGCATATCCGGGGTTTTTCAGGTGAGGTAGTCCGATCCCCATGGTACTCGCGATTTTTGATCTGGTGGATATATAGGGGGTGGGGTGGTGGCATGCCGGAGGGATCTGGACGGAAATGTTTGGGTGCATTGATTGCCGATACTTCTATTTTAAAACCATTTTTCTGCAAAAAAACTGTTATTATCTATTTTTTCCTCGTCGGAGGCTATCTATATCGGTACCTCTCCCTGATGATCCGCACCGCTCTCCCCGGGCGCGGGGGAGGACCGGTTCGCGGTGGGAATTGATGAAAACATCATCGCCATAGGGCCGCGTATCTCACGTATTCGCAGGGATTAACGGGTTGTGGCTACGAGGATGGGGCCTGGGGGAAGACCGGGGCCTCGATCCTGATCACTTCGCTGGAGAAGGTGAGCAGGTGGTCGAGGAGGATAGGGCTGAGGCTGTTCTCGGCGGCGAGGAAGACGAGGGGTGTGTCCATGATGCCAAGCTTTGCCGATGCGAAGTGGATGAACTTCGATACGTCCTCTGAGGAGAGGTGGATGAGCATCGTGGTGACCGAGTCGATAAGATAGCATGTCCGCTCTTCCGGGTACATCCTGAGCATCTCGGTGATCGCGATGCTGAGGCTGGTCAGGTCCCGCGGGTTGCTGACAAAGGCCGTGTTTTCCCGGGGTGGTGGTGTTGTCCCGAGTGCGTACTTCGTGATTGCATCGATAAAGGAGACCCGCGAAGTATCGATGCCGCGGCGTGCATAGACCTGCATGAGTATCTGGGAAGGCTGGCTGACGGTGATGACGACCGCCCTGAACCCCTGTCTCACGATTTCTTCGACAAGGGCGACATTTGCGTCCCTGAGCGTCTTCGGACTGGATAGGGCGAGGTAGACCGCAGCGTCTTCAAGACCGGGCAGCGAGATGCTCATGATTCGTATCCCTTTTCCAGCAGGAATTTTCTGAAAATTTCCGGGATATCCCGGCGTCCCCCGGTGGCTGCCTTGATAAGTTCTGCCAGATTCTCTTCGATCGCCCTGATTGTGCCGATCTCCACCTGGAGTTGCATCCTGATCTCCTCCGGACGCCAGTCCCCTGTATCCAGATCGCCGATGATCCCCTCCAGATCTGCCCTGACAGTCTCTGCCGGGTGCATGACCCGCGACGCGCTCTCGATGAGATACGCGAGGAGTGCCTCCTGGGCGGCCTTCAGTTCTTTTTCTGCTTTTATCCGCTCCTCAAGTTCGTGTGTAAGATTGTTTTTCGTCGCCCTGTACGCCACCACCTCGCGGGTCAGGGTGCTCACGTCCTCGCAGACGATCATGACATTTGATCTCCCTTCTTCTTCGCTGGCGACCGGGATCAGGGTGGTGCGCTGGATCCGCATTTTTCCGTCAGGAAGGCATGAGGGGATGAGATAGTGGTGGATCTGGGAGGAGAAGACGATCGGTGCGCCCCCTTGCATGACCTGATTGATCCGTTCAGTGATAACCGGCCTTTTCAGGGACGGGAAGCGGAAGGTTATCTCCTCTCCCCGTATCTCGTCTGTGGGGATCCCGGTCCACTCCTCCAGGCAGGCGTTCCAGTAACAGACCCTGAACTCCGGATCGATGATGCATATGCCGACCGGCAGGAAGTCCATCCCCTGCCATGCGCCAGCAGACCCACGCGTCTCCATCCGATCAATCTCCCCTGACAGAGGCGATCCTGCCGAGGAGGACGTCCAGAGATCCGATCTCCAGGATCATTGCGATGACGCCTTCGACATTGATCTCTTCGACGAAGAACCTGGTGTTGGCGAGAAGAACCCTCTCGTCCGGGTCGAAGCGTGTTGCCCGGGCAATATTTGCGATCGTGTCCTCGACATATGTCGGGGGCGTGTAGGTGATCTGCTGACCAAGGACATTCCCGATCGATCCCATGACCCCGTTGATGAAGATGTTCCCGACCTCCATCAGCGTCTCCGTCCTGAGTGCATCAAGTTCAGGCTGGTCCTCCTCCTCGCCGGTGATCGCCGTCACCAGGGCCGCGGCACTTTCGGGAGGAAAGATCAGGGCGGTCGTGCCGGTGAAAAAACCCCTGAAATCTATCTTTACCGTTGCGGCACTTTGCGGGCCGGAAAGCCCGTCAACCCGGTCGAGTTCATCGAGGCCGATCACCTGGAGCGTCGGCACCTGCAGGGTGATATGGGAGCAAGTGATCTCGTTGAGCATCGCCGCCGCTCTGCCGACGCCGATGTTCACGAGTTCCTTTATGGCGTCGATATCTTCGGGGTCGACGTCCATCAGATCCCGCCCTGATCGAGTATATCTCTGATAGTCGCCAGAAAATCGTCTTTTTTCAGCGGTTTGTTGAGGCATGCCCTCGCGCCCATCTTACGGCATGTGTCCAGGGTCGACTCCTGGATGTCCGCGGTCAGGATGATGACCGGGGCCGTCAGCCCGCGTTCACGGAGCTGCTTCATCATTTCGAAACCGTCCATCTCAGGCATCAGGAGGTCAAGGACGATCAGATCGGGTGGATTTTCGGCTGCAAGGTCCAGCCCTTCAGTCCGTTCCTGGCGCAGACCGTCTCAAAACCCTCTTTGTCGAGGATGGACGAGATGATCTTTCTCTGAAAGGATGAGTCATCGGTGATTAAAATGCGTGGCATCGTCTTCAGCTCTCTGCCCCGAATAATTTGGTATCAGGTGGTAATAGTCGTTCTGGTGAAGGAAATATTCTTCTGTCGTGGCTGTTTATTGGGCCGGATCGCTATTCTGAAGATCTATTCCATGATTATCATATTTATCTCTCATAATCTTGTTGTCCTGGTTTATCATGCCCTGGCCACAGTAGACTCCCTGCCCGTGGGGCAGGTCGTCTTCTATATATTCCCTGCCACCCCACGTATCTTTCACGTGAAGGCAACATTCGACGGCAGCAACCTCTATCTGAAACAGGACACCTCGCTCTATGAGAGCGGGGGCTACGGGCGACCTGAGAAGGGCGGGCTCCGTCTCTCCCCGGAGGAGGGGCTGTACCTCCTCTGGAGGAAGAGGATCGACCTTGAAGGCTACGATTTCTCCGGCCTCCTTGCAGACCTCTCCCGGGAGCCCGGGTTTTTCCGGCGGTACCTCGTCTACCGCGACCTCAGGGAGAGGGGCTACGCCCTCCAGACCGGGCCGCACGACTTCAGGGTCTTCAAACGCGGCGAGAGGCCGGGCAAGGGGCAGTCCCTGTACCTGATCCGGGTGCTCGCCGAACGCGACCTCGTGGACTTCGACCGGGTCGTCGCCGAGGTGGCGACGGCCGGGAATATGCGCAAGCAGTACCTTATAGCGGCGGTGGACGACGAGGGCGAACTCACCTACTATGAGGTGAAGACCAACCACCTCGCCGGTTCGGAGGCCCCCGGTGCGACGGCGACCGTGGAAGGCGAGGCTTTCGGTGCGGTCGTCCTGGTCAGAGCCGCGGCCGCCCCCTGGCTTGAGACTGAAGGCTATGGCAAACCCCTCGATCCCGAGCTGACCATGCTCTCCCCGGTGGAGGCACTCTTCCTCATGGACGAGGGCAGGCTCACCCTCGGTCAGGAAGGTTCGCCTTTTGGCCACGACAGGTATCATGCCGTCGCCGCTGCGACCGACGGCGAACTTGCAGAGAAGGTCGTCGTCTATACCGACCTGCGCAGGCGCGGCTATGCCCCGAAGACCGGGTACAAGTTCGGCCACCACTTCAGGGTCTATGGCGAAGGGGTCAAGCACTCCCTCATGCTCGCCCATGCCATTCCCTCGGGCACCGCCCTCACCATGGCCGTCATCTCACGCTCTGTCCGCCTGGCGCACAGTGTCAAAAAGAAGATGTTGTTTGCCTGTGTACATATGAACGGCATCCAGTATATCGAATTTGCACGAATAAAACTGTGAGATCTGACTTATGCAGCAGGGGATCAATCCATGGGCCAGCAGCCAGACGGTCGATGTCGAAAAACTCTTCTCCGATTTTGGCATCGAACCGATCGGCACCGCCACCTCAGGCCTCCCCGAGGTCCCGTCCTTCATGCGGCGGGGGATCGTCGTGGGGCACCGTGACTACGGGAGGATCGCCGATGCGATCCGAACAGGATCGCCATTCAATGTCATGACCGGGTTCATGCCCTCGGGCCACCCGCACCTCGGCCACCTCATGGTGATGAAAGAGGTGGTCTGGCATGTGCAGCAGGGCGGCAGAGGCTATATCGGCGTCGCCGACCGCGAGGCCCACGCCGTCCGCGGGATGTCGTGGACGCAGTGCAAGGAGTACGGCCGGGAGTACCTCGCCTGCCTGTATGCCCTCGGCTATGAGGGGACGACCTACTACCAGAGCGAGAACACCCGCCTGAAAGACCTCGCCTTCGAGGCGGCGACGAAGATCAACTTCTCCGAGCTCCAGGCGATCTACGGCTTTACGCAGGATACCGCCCTCGCCCACGCGATGAGCGTGGCGACCCAGGTCGCGGACATCCTCTTCCCGCAGTTAGACTGCGGTCCGTCCCCCACCGTCGTCCCTGTCGGGATCGACCAGGACCCCCATATCAGGCTGACCCGCGACGTCGCCTATAAACTCCGGATGTTCCTTGTTGAGCGCCGGGACGGCTGCATCAGCGTCCGGTCGAAGAACGCGCCCGAGGCGGCGATCGAGGCCGTTCACCGCGCCTTCCCCGGCTCGAAGAAGTACGAGGGTCACGTGGACATCCCTGGCGCTTCCTGCGAGGCGGTCGAGGAGAGGGTGCGGGCGATCGAGATCGAGCAGGGCGGCTTCGGCTTCGTCCTCCCCTCGGCCACCTACCACACCTTCATGCCGGGCCTGCAGGGCGGCAAGATGTCGTCGAGCGTGCCGGAGAGTTTCATCTCCTTCTGGGAGACGGAGAAAGACCTCAAGAAAAAGGTGATGGCCTCCCTCACCGGCGGGCGCATGACCCTCGAAGAGCAGAAGAAACTTGGCGGCGAGCCGGAGAAGTGCTCGGTCTATCTCCTCAACCTCTTCCACATGGCCCCTGACGACGGGGAACTCGCCGAGATCTGCAGGAAGTGCCGTGCCGGCGAGATGATGTGCGGCACCTGCAAGAAGGAGACCTTCGAGAGGACGAAGGAGTACTTAAAGGATCTCAGAGAGAAGATGGACGAAACAGCACATCTGGTGGATGTATAATGGCAGACCTCACCCTGAATGAAAAGCGGCTCCTTGTCGCCCTTGCCCCGATGGGCGCGGGCAGTGCAGCCGCCCTCGCCACGGCACTCGGCACGACCGAGGAGGCGGCCGTCCAGTACGCCCACCTCTGCGCCGACCGCGGCCTGGCCGCGGTGACGCGGACGAGCGCGAAGACCTATATCCTCACCCCCGAGGGGACGGAGTACAGGGAGCACGGTCTCCCCGAGAGGCAGATCCTGGACTCCTTCGAAGGCTCCATCTCGATGAAGGACCTCCAGGGCCATCTCCTCTCCAGGATCGGGATCGGCTGGCTCAGGAAGAAGGGCTGGATCGCGATCACGAAGGGCGTCGCGGAGAAAACGGGCGAGGCCGCACCGGGCGAGGACGAGATCGCCCTTGCAGACCCGAAGGAGGGGATGCCAGGCATCGCCGACCTCCTGAAGAGGAACCTCGTCGAGGAGCACGAGGAGGTGGCCTACAGGATCGCGATCACCCCTGAGGGCCGCGCCCTTGTCGCCGCCGGCCTCGACCTCACCGAGGAGACAGGCACCCTGACGCGGGAGCAGATCCTTGACGGTTCCTGGCGGACCGCGAACCTGAGGCGGTACAGCCTCTCGACGCCGCCAAAGCGCGTCTGGCCGGGCAAGTCCCACCCGTACCAGCGGATCATCGACGAGGTGAAGAGGATCCTCCTGGACATGGGCTTTGTGGAGATGCAGGGCGAGATCGTCCTCTCCGCCTTCTGGGACTTCGACGCCCTCTTCCAGCCGCAGGACCACCCGGCCCGCGAGATGCAGGACACCTTCTACCTGGACATGAAAGAGCCGCTGCCCGCGGGATATGAGGGCGTGCGCGACATGCACGAGCACGGCGGCACGACCTCCTCGACCGGGTGGGGCGGCGTCTGGAGCACCGAGGTCCCGCAGCAGTGCGTCCTCCGCACCCACACCACCCCCTTCTCCATCAGGTACCTCATCGACCATCCCGAACCCCCGGTCAAGGCCTTCGCCCTCGGCCGGGTCTACAGGCGCGAGGCGATCGACCCGACCCACACCCCCGAGTTCGAGCAGCTCGAGGGGATCGTCATGGACGAGGACGTCTCCTTCCGTCACCTCCTCGGCTACCTCAAGGAGTTCTACGGGCGGATGGGATTTGAGAACGTCCGCTTCCGCCCCGGCTACTTCCCGTACACCGAGCCCTCGGTCGAGCCCGAGGTCTGGGTGGACGGCCTCGGCTGGGTGGAACTCGGCGGCGCCGGCATCTTCAGGGAGGAGGTAACCGCCCCCTGGGGTATCGAGACGCCGGTCCTTGCGTGGGGCCTCGGCATCTCCCGCGTGGCGATGCTGAAGCTGGGCCTGAAAGACCTCAGGCAGCTGTATCGGAGCGACATCGACTGGATCAGGGAGAGCCCTGTGATCAGGAAGGAGGAGTGAGACATGGCAATCATATCCCTCAACTACGCATATCTCGAGCGCCTCACCGGCACCGACAGGAAGACGATCCTGGAGCGCCTGCCGATGATCGGTTCCGACATCGAGCGGACCTTCGACGACCACGTGGACGTGGAGTTCTTCCCCGACCGTGTGGACCTGTACTCGACCGAAGGCGTGGCGCGGGCGATGCGCGGATTCCTCGGGATCGAGGAAGGCCTCCCGGAGTACCCGGTCACCCCCTCGGGCATCTCCTTCACCGTCGACCCGGCCCTCCGTCAGATCCGCCCCTATCTCGGCTCCGCCGTGATCAGGAACGTCCGTCTGGACGAGGCCGGGATCGAGAGCCTGATGGGCCTGCAGGAGTCCCTCCACTGGGCCATCGGCCGGGGCAGGCGGAAGGTGGCGATCGGCGTCCACGACCTCGATAAAGTGAGGCCGCCCTTCAGGTATCTCGCCTCGCCCCGCGACCGCCGCTTCGTCCCCCTCGATTTCGAGGACGAACTCTCGATGGAGGAGATCCTGGAGCAGCACCCGAAGGGGAGGGACTATGCCCACCTGGTCGACGCCTTCGACCGCTTCCCCCTGATCGTCGATGCCGACGATAATGTCCTCTCCTTCCCGCCGATCATCAACGGGGAACTGACCAAGGTCACGACAGAGACGAGGAACATCCTCCTCGACTGCACAGGCACGGACCCGAAGTCCGTCCGCATGGCGGCGCACATCATCTGCACCGCCCTCGCCGAGGCCGGGGCGACGATCGAGAGCGTCGATATCGACGGCACGCCGTACCCCGACCTCTCCCCTGTCGAGCGTATCGTGAGCGTCGACACCTGCCGCCGCCTCATCGGGATCGATATCGATGCCGAGGAGATGGCCGCCCTCCTCCGGAAGATGCGCTTCGGCGCCGAACCCCTGCCAGACGGGAAACTGCGGGTGTTCGTGCCCCCGTACCGGGCCGACATCATGCACGACTGGGACATCTTCGAGGACGTGGCCGTCGCCTACGGCTTCGACAACATCGACGCCGCGCTCCCGCAGACCTTCACGACAGGCAAGGAACACCCGATCGCGGTCGTCGAGAGGCAGGTCAGGTCCATCCTCACAGGCCTCGGCTACCTGGAGGTCATGCCCTTCACCCTCACCTCGGAGAGGGTGCTCTACGGACAGATGCGGCGCGAGACCTCGCCCGACCTTCTCAGGGTCTCCAAACCGATCTCAGAGGACCAGAGCGTGGTCAGGACCGAGATCCTCCCCCTGCTCATGGAGATCCTGGAGATCAACTGCCACCGCGAACTCCCGCAGCGCCTCTTTGCGACCGGCGACATCATCCGCGGCGTGAAGACGATGCAGAGCGTCGCCGCAGTCTCCATCCACCCGGGTGCGGACTTCTCCGAGGCCTATGCGATGATGGACGCCTTCTGCCGCGAGTGCGGCCTCTCCCCGGAGTTCGTCGAGTCCGCGGACCCTGCCTTCCTCGATGGCAGGCGCGGCGACGTTCTGGTGGACGGGAAAAAAGTGGGGGTCTTCGGCGAGGTCCACCCCGAGGTTCTCGTCGCCTTCTCCCTGGAGCACCCGGTGGTGGCCCTCGAACTCGACCTCAGAGCCGTACCTGGATACCCTGCCCGGCCAGGTACTCCTTGACCTGGCTGACGGTCATCTCCCCGTAGTGGAAGACGCTTGCCGCGAGGCAGGCGTCCGCTTTTCCGAGGGCGAAGCCCTCCCGGAAGTGCTCCAGCGTCCCGACGCCGCCGCTGGCGATGACCGGAATGCCCACGCTCTCGGAGACGGCGCGGGTGACCGGGATATCGAACCCGTTTTTCGTGCCGTCTGTCTCCATGCTCGTGAGCAGGATCTCGCCGGCGCCCCTTTCCTCGACCTCTTTTGCCCACCTGACCGCGTCAATGCCTGTCGGGTGCGACCCGCCCATCGTCACCACCTCGTACCAGACGGTCCGGCCGTCCGGGAGGGAGATGGGAGTGGCGCCGTCTTTCATCGCCGGGTTGGCCCGCACGTCGATGGCGACGACGACGCACTGGGTGCCGAAGCGCTCCGCGGCCCTGGTGATCAGGGTGGGGTCGTCCACTGCGCTCGTGTTGATGGAGACCTTGTCCGCGCCGGCCCTGAGGATCCGGGTGATGTCGTCGAGTGTCCTGATCCCGCCCCCGACGGTGAGGGGGAGGAAGAGTTCGTCGGCGGCGCGCTCGATGACCGGGATTATCGTGCCCCTCCCTTCCTTCGAGGCCGTGATGTCCAGGAAGACCACCTCGTCCGCTCCCTGCTCGTTGTAGCGCGCCGCAAGTTCGACCGGGTCGCCCGCGTCGCGGAGTCCCTCGAAGTGCGTCCCCTTCACCACCCTGCCGTTCTTGATGTCCAGGCAGGGGATGATCCGTTTGGTGAGTGCCATGCGAACTTCTCTGACCGCGGGGATAATCAGCATTTGGGAGGGGGCCGCCAGGCCTGACCGTCACCTTTCAAGTGGATGCGCGTCCACCTATATGGGAAGACGTCAGGTGAGGCTATGAAGACCGGTCAGCAGAAGATGGACTGGGCACGGCAGTACATGCCGGTGCTCGGCAGCATCAGAAAGGAATTCGAGGAGACGAAGCCCCTCGCGGGCGTGACCATCGGGATGGCCCTCCATGTGGAGGCAAAGACCGCCGTCCTTGTCGAGACCCTGGCGGCAGGCGGGGCCGAGGTGTACATCACCGGCTGCAACCCCCTCTCCACCCAGGACGACGTGGCCGCGGCCCTCGGCGAGGTGCCGGGCGTGCACTGCTATGCGAAGCGGGCGTGCTCGAATGAAGAGTACTACGCGGCGATCAACAAGGTCCTCGACGCGCACCCCGTGATCACCATCGACGACGGCATGGATCTGATCTTCGAGCTCCACACCCGCAGGCAGGAACTTCTCAAGAACGTGATCGGCGGCTGCGAAGAGACGACGACCGGCATCCACCGTCTCCGCTCGATGGCGGCCGAAGGCGCGCTGAAGTTCCCGGTGGTCGCGGTGAACGACACCCCGATGAAACGCCACTTCGACAATGTCCACGGCACCGGCGAGAGTTCGCTCTCCGCGATCATGGCGACCACAAACTGCCTCCTTGCCGGCAAGTTCCTGGTCGTCGCAGGCTATGGTTTCTGCGGCGGCGGCGTGGCGCGGAAGGCCCGCGGCCTCGGCGCACGCGTCATCGTCACCGAGGTGGACCCGCGCCGCGCCCTTGAGGCGCACATGGACGGCTTCACCGTGATGCCGATGGACGAGGCGGCGAAGATCGGCGAGATCTTCATTACGACGACGGGGAACACCTCGATCCTCACCGAGCGCCACTTTGGCTCGATGCGTGACGGCGTGATTCTCTCCAATGCCGGCCACTTCAATGTCGAGATCGATGTGAAGTGGCTCGAAGAGCACGCGGACAGGATCGAGCGCCGCGACGGCATCGACACCTATGTCTTCGGCGAGAAGAAGATCCATGTCCTTGCCGAGGGCCGCCTGGTGAACCTGGCGACGCCGAAGGGCATGGGCCACCCGATCGAGGTCATGGACCTCTCCTTCGCCCTTCAGGCCCTCTCTGCCCGGTACATGGCCGAGCACGGGAAGGACCTCTCTCCGGGCGTCTACGACGTCCCGAACGTCATCGACGAGGAGGTCGCGGAGAGGAAGCTCGCCTCCCTGGGGATCGCGATCGATGTCCTCACCGACGAGCAGAAACACTACATGTCCGCCTGGAATATCGGGACATAATAACTCTTTTTTTGGCTCTGGTGCACCGCTCATGAAACGACGTTTCAGGCGGTTCTTTGAAAGTTACCCCGGTGGTTTTCAGGGTACATCCTCATACTGAGGGTATCTCCCGATCCCGGATCGGGACGATTTCCAACCCCTTTCCCTCCCCCTCCCCGGCACCGGGAGGGGGCCGGGAGAGGAAGGCATTACCTGCAATCATATCGGCGGCCTGAGGGGGTTGAGTCCTGCCGGATTTCATCCTGTTCTGCCCACAGACCCCGGTATGCCCGGATCGCCGGATCTCCCTGGTATGGCCCTGAACGGGAGGTAGGATCCCCTGTTTGGGGGCAGATCCGGGCGTATTTGACCCTGGTCATCTCCCGGGGGCCCACGCCCTCGCGCTCTGATATGCAGGCACCACAGGGAGAGGATCCGGGGGTATCCCCCCTGCCCTCTTCCGCCCTCCACAACGCCTATAACCCCTGCCGCCGAAGACCCGCCCATGCCTTTTGTCACGCGGGCCAGGAACTTCATGTTCGATCAGGGTGTCCTCTGCTCCAGCAGGTATTGCACTCTGATGGTCGAGACCGTCAGGTACCTCCTCGACCACGCGGTCGGCCTGGAGCACGCGGTGCCGACGGCCGAGATCCTCGCCCACCTCCTTGCCGAAGGCTATGAGATCAGCCATGAGGAGTGGAAGAAAGAGGTGCTTCAACCGCTGGAGCAGCAGGGGGTCTTCTTCGGTGTGACCAGTTCGGACAGGATGTTTCTCATCGCTGCGCCCGACGATGCACAGGCGACGCTCACCTATTACCAGAGCAGGATTCAGGAGCAGACGCAGAGGATGGCCGTCCTGAAGAGATTGCTCGACGAGGCCGGGTGGAGCAAAAAGATCCCGTACAACTGATCCCCCAGAGAAACCGTTATCCCCCTTCCCGGCGACCGCGTGAGGCATGGCGTCATATGCCCGCCCTCTCGCAGCAGTCCTCTTCGCTCTTCTCCTTCTCCTTGCCGGAGGCCTTGCCTGCGGTGCCGCCGGGGCCGGGGACCTGACTGTCACTCCCCTCACGGTGACAGGGGTGCCCGGCACGATTGTCCTCCTCTCAGACCTCCATGTCTCTGAGGGCAACCGCGACCTGATCGAGAGGACTGTCCGGGAGACGAACGCTCTGCACCCCTCCCTCGTGCTCATCGCCGGAGACTTTGTTGCGGGGTACGGGAGGGACGGGGTGCCTGACCTCTCCCCCCTCGCCGGGATCAGAGCGCCGGTGTACGCCGTGCCCGGCAACCACGACTACGGTATCTCCAGCCGCGGTCGGGGAGAGATGTTGAAAGAGGCGAACCTCAGCGTCGAAGGCTACGACCTCTCCCCTCTTGCCGACGGCACGGCCGACACCGCCCTTGCCGACGCGGTTTGTGCCCGTCTTGAGGAGGCCGGCGTTGTGGTGCTCAGGAACGAATACGCGACAGAGGAGATTGAGAACAGCACCGTGCTCGTCGTCGGCCTCGACGATGGCCTGGCGGGAAGGGCCCGGTTCCCCGATGAACTGCCCGACGCCGACTACCGCATCGTCCTCATCCACGAACCCGAATGCCGGGCCGCCTGGGACGTCGACCTCGTCCTCTGCGGCCACACCCATGGTGGCCAGGTCGACCTCCCCGTCCTCGGAAAACCTGCGGCATGGTTCGGCTACGACCCCTCTGCCGGCCTGATCGAGGAGGGAAAAAGGACCGTCTATGTCAGCCGAGGCATCGGCACCACGCCCCTTCTCGGCATGGACATCCGCCTCAACTGCCCGCCCGAGATCACGGTGGTCCGGGGTCAGGCCCCGTCCCGCACGCAGTAGAGATACTCCTGCGCCCACCCGGCGTACCTGCCGAAGTGCCCCCATGCAAAGTCCCTGATCTCCCTGTACTCCTTTGCGGTCATCGCCCCCTCCTCCCTGAGGTGCGGGAGGTACGAGCGGCGCATGATCCGGCGTATCCACACGTCCACAGGGAAGGCCTCGTACTTCTGGAAGGCGAAGAGGAGGATGCAGTCCGCGGCCTTCGGGCCGACACCCGGGAAACGCAGGAGTTCCTCCCTCGCCTCCTCGTATGGGAGTTCTGCGGTCCTCTCCGCCCAACCCGGATCATCAACGCAGATCGCCGCGGTCCGGCAGACGTACGGCGCCCGGTAGCCCATCACGCACCCCTCCCGCAACGAGCACTCGGTCGATGACGCCAGTTCCTCGGCCGTCGGGAAGGCATGGCCGCCGCCGGGGAGGGGCCGACCGTAGCCCTCGGCAAGCAGCCGCACCCTTTTCCTGATCACCGGGATGTTCGCGTTCGTGGCGCAGATGTACGAGATCAGGGTCTCGAAGGGCTCCTGCCGGAGGAGGCGCAGGCCCAGGCAGCGGTCGATGGCCGCGTGGACCACGGGGTCGCGGTCGACCGAGGCGAGAATGCCCGGGAGGTCGAGGTCGAGGGCAAGGTGCCGCCTGACAAAACTCTCGTCGGCCCCGGTGAATGAGAGCAGAGATCCGTCCTGCCTGATCCGGACCGCCCGGCCGCCCGCGATGCCGTGCCACCACCCGTCCCCGGTCTTTTCCCACCTGAAAGCCTGACCGCAGCCCAGGGTGGCGTCGAGGTCAAAGGGCTCGTCCCTGCCGAGAGTGATCCTGCAGATATCCGTCATCCGAAAAAAAGAGGTTTATTCATTCTGTTCGCATGAACAGCCCGAGTAGATCCGGGACTGCACGTCCTTGCCGAGCCTCCCGATCGCGTCGGAGCGGCAGCGGGCGCAGTGGCGCATCTGTTTGATATAGGGGGCGCAGGAGTCCTGCATCGCCTTCTTCTCCGCCGGCGTCGGTGGGGTGATCCCGGCGAACTTGTACTGCGGGATCAGGGGGATCAGGTTGAAGGAGAACGCGCCCATCTCCCCGACCTTCTTTGCGATCTCGACGATGTGCTCGTCGTTGACGCCCGGGATATAGACTGTGTTCACCTTCACGAACATCTTTCTCTCGACGGCCATCCTGATCCCTTCGAGCTGGTTTTTCAGGAGGACCTCGGCCGCCTCGCGGCCGGTGTAGCGCGTGCCATGGTAGTCGACGAAGGAGTAGATCTTCTCGCCGATCGCGGGGTCGACGGCATTGAGGGTGACGGTCACGTTGCCGACATCATACTTTGCAAGTTCGTCGATCTTCTCGGGGAGGAGGAGGCCGTTTGTGGAGATGCACATGATCAGGTGGGGGAAGGCCTCGTGGATAAGGCGGAGAGTCTCGAAGGTCTCCTCGTTCGCGAGGGGTTCGCCCGGCCCCGCGATCCCGATCACCTTCACGTAAGGGAACTCCTCCATCACCTTTGTGACCAGGTCCACTGCCTCCCCGGGCTTCACCACGCGGGAGGTCACGCCGGGCCTGCTCTCGTTCACGCAGTCGAAGTCACGCACGCAGTAGTTGCACTGGATATTGCACCGCGGTGCGACCGGCAGGTGGCAGCGCCCGAAGGTGTGGCAGGCGGTGTCCGAGTAGCAGGGGTGCTCCTGGATCTTCCGCAACTGCTCGGGGTCGTAGGGCACCTCCTGATCCCCGACCTTTGCTTTCCGGTATGCTTCGTCGGCCATAGCAAACAACACAAGTATAGTCATCACCTCGCTATATTACCGTTCGGGTCATGGCCCACGGGAGAACGCTTATATTGCCCCCGGCCGATTCTCGTCCATGGACACGAAGTTATCCATCCTCCTTGCCCTCTGCTTTCTTGCCGTCTCCCTCGCGGCCGGGTGCGCCACCACTCCGGTCGACAGGCAGGTCACGGCGTCGACGACGGTCGTGACGGCGACGCCGACCCTCCCCGTGGTGGAAAGCCCGGTGCTCGTCGTCGACCCCCGCCTCTCTGAAATGACGATTGATCTTTCTGCCGTGGAACGGAGCGACAGTTCTGGCGTCACTCTCAAACTCGCCACAGACCCGGCGGGTGCGGCGATTGCACAGGACGGCGTCGACGTCCTTGTCACATTCTTCGCCTATAACGCCGCGGAAAAACCCGGCTTTGTCCCTTCGTCGGCAGATGAGGTGCGAAAGGCGGGTATCCCGTACAAGACCGTTTTCTTCTCCGTCTATGACGCCCCGGTCCGGGTGCAGGCAGAACTGCCCCGCGAGTCCGAACAGAAGAACCTGCATGTCGGGGAGGCGTATGTCTATGGTGCGGTCGTCATGGTGAGGGACTAAAAAGAGGGGTTTTTTCAGGTGTCGCATCCCGGGGTCTTTGGATTCCTCTCCTGGACAGCCACCCTTCCCTTCGGGGTGATGGCGATCGAGGTGAAAGTATAGGGATCTGACGATGCGCGGAGATGGACATCGATCACGCCTTCTCTCTGGAGTTCCCGCACCGCCATGCTCACCTCGGCCGGTGCAAGGCCGGTCATCTGGGAGATCTCTTTGCCGGAATACTGGCGCATTTTGCTCCCGGCAAGGGCATACAGGACCTTTTCTGCATTTTTGCTGATCTTTTCCATGTTTCTCCTCTGTGGGATCAGGATGCTCTCAGTAGAGCCCCTTATATGATAAAACCTTCGTATTTCCCGGAATCGCCCCTCTTCGGGAGCAGTTAAACAGATCTCAGTTCCCGCCCTCGAATATGGCAATGTATATAATGCGGGGGGTCCTGATAGTAAAATTACCATGAAAAAGAGCATCTTTATGCTTTTTGCAGCAGTCATGATCGTTGCTGCATTTGCATGCGGCTGTACCGGCACCGGGGACGTGACCCCAACGCCGACAGCAACGCCGACCGCGGCGGAGACGACCGCGGCTCCTGCAGAGACGCAGACTCTCCTCATCGCCACGACGACAAGTCTCTATGACACCGGCCTCCTCGACGCCCTGAAGGCAGACTTCGAGAAGAAGTACAATGCGAAGGTCGACATCATCTCGGCCGGCACCGGCAAGGCCCTCGGCTACGGGGAGAACGGCGACGTGGACGTCATGATGGTCCATGACCGCGCTCGCGAGGACGCGTTCCTTGCGGCAGGCCACGGCATCGACCGCCGCGTCTTCGCCTACAACTACTTCGTTATCGTCGGCCCTGCTTCGGATCCGGCAGGCGTGAAGAACATGACCCCTGAGCAGGCCTTCACCACGATCAAGGAGAAGGGCCTTGCCGACCCGGCGACGGTGAAGTTCGTCTCCCGCGGTGACGACTCCGGCACGCACTCCAAGGAGAAGGCGATCTGGAAGGCCGCAGGCTTCAACTACTCGACCGACATCCAGAAGTCCGGCGAGTGGTACATCGAGGCCGGCACCGGCATGGGTGCGACCCTGGTGATGGCCGACGAGAAGCAGGCCTACACGCTCTCCGACATCGGCACCTACCTTGCGAGCAAGGACAAGATCGCCCTCGTGCCCCTTGTCTCAGAGGGCGATGTCCTCCTCAACGTTTACTCGGCGATGCAGATCAACCCGGAGAAGCACCCCGGCGTGAACTCCACCATTGCAAAGGACTGGATCAACTACCTGATCACGCCCGAGACGCAGAAGACGATCGAGACCTTCGGCGTTGACAAGTACGGTGAACCCCTCTTCTACCCGGCCGCAGGCAACTGGGAGAAGATCGGCGTGAACCAGTCTGAAGTGGAAGACCCGGTGGCATAAAGCCGCAGGGTTTTTCCCCCTTCTTTCCCTTTTATTGATGTCTATTCAGGAGGAGTGAGTGATGGGCTTTATCATCGATGGCATTATTGAGGCGGTTCACCTCATCGTCACCCTTGACCCCGACGTCATGGAGATCACCGCCCTATCCCTCGTCGTCTCTCTGACTGCAACCGTTGCGGCGACGCTCATCGCCGTCCCCTTCGGGGCCTCGGTCACGTTCAACGAGTTCCCCGGCAAAAAAGTCCTGATTCAACTTATCCAGACTCTGTACTCCCTGCCGACCGTCATCGTCGGCCTGCTCCTCTTCCTCCTCCTCACCCGCCATGGCCCTCTCGGGTTTCTCGGCATTCTCTTCACGCCGCAGGCGATGATCCTTGCCCAGACTATCCTGGTCCTCCCCATCATGACCGGGCTCACGATCACCGCCCTCTCGGGCGTGGACGCGACGATCAGGGACACGATCCTCTCCCTCGGGGCGACGCGCCTCCAGTTCCTCAAGCACGTTGTCAGAGAGGCCCGGTTTGCGATCCTCGGGGCGGTCGCCCTCGGCTTCGGCCGGGCGATCTCCGAGGTGGGGGCGGCGATCCTCATCGGCGGGAACATCTACGGGCGGACCCGCGTCCTGACGACGGCGATCACCCTCAACACCTCGCAGTGGAATATCGGCACCTCGATCGCCCTCGGCATCATCCTCCTCGGCATCGCCCTCATCGTGAACACGGTGGTGACCATCTACCAGCAGCGGTGAACCATGATCGAACTCAGGCATGTTGCAAAGAATTTCGGGGAAAAGGTCGTCCTGAAAGACGTGAACGCGGCGATCCAGGACGGCGAGATCTTCGCGATCATCGGCCCCTCGGGATCGGGCAAGTCCACCCTCCTCCGCCTGATCAACCTCCTCGACACCCCCTCGGGCGGGGAGATCCTCCTCGACGGCGCCGCCATCCACGCGGACCGGGGGAGCGCCCTCGGGTTCAGGCGGCGGATGGCGATGGTCTTCCAGAAACCGGCGGCCTTCAATGAGACTGTCTATGACAACATCGCGATCGGCCTGCGGATCAGGCATGTCCCCGAGGCCGGGATCAGGGAGAAGATCATGGCCGCCCTGGAGGTGATCGGGCTTTCCGGCTATGAGACGCGGAAGGCAAAGACCCTCTCGGGAGGGGAGATGCAGAGGGTCGCCATCGCCCGTGCGGTCGTCACCGACCCGGCCGTCCTCCTCCTCGACGAACCGACCGCAAACCTCGACCCGGTGGCGACCGAGGCGATCGAGGACCTGGTCGTGCGGATCAACAGGGAAATGAACCAGACGGTGGTCCTCTCGACGCACGACATGCTTCAGGGCCAGAGGCTTGCCCACAGGATCGGGGTGCTGATGGACGGTGTCTTCGCCCAGATCGGTACGCCGCGTGAGGTCTTTGCGATGCCGGAGAACAGGTATGTGGCGCGGTTTGTCGGGATCGAGAACATCATCGGGGGAGAGGTGCGGGAGAACAGCGACGGCGTCGCCGCCATTGCCGCCGGTGGGGTGACGATCGCAGCGGTCACCCCTCTCGGGCCGGGGACGAAGGTCTGCGCCTGCATCAAACCCGAGGACATCACCATCCACCTTGCCGACGGGACCGGCATCTCGGCGCGAAACGTCCTCTCCGGGAGGGTGACCGGGGTACGGGCCTACGGCCCCCTCAACCACCTCACGGTCGACTGCGGCATCCCTTTCACTGTTCTTGTCACCTGGAAGTCTGCCGAAGAACTCGGCATCAGGGAGGGGATGGCGGTGAAGATCTCCTTCAAGGCCAGTGCCGTCCACGTCGTCGAGGATTAGCTGCCTCTTTTTGCTGCCTTGGCCCTCCCGTACCTTTCCAGGGCCCAGGCAAGCATCAGCCCGATGACAAATCCCACCGTGATGTTCATGAGGACGGAGAGGGCGGCGATGACCACGGTCACAAAGATGGAATCGGTCTTCATGCTGTGTTTGCCGAGTTCGACCGCCGCAAAGATGAGGAGGCCGCCGAAGACCCCTATCGGGATCAGGGCGAGGCTCTCAGGCGAGGCGAAGAAGAGGGCGAAGCCCAGGAAGATGACCCCGGCGATGATATTCGAGCCCCCTGTCCGTGCGCCGAACCTGTAATGGGCGGCAAGGCCGCCGGCCCCGTGGCACATGGGAAATCCTCCGAAGGGAACGGAGACGAGGTTCATGACGCCGATCGTCCGGGAAAGGCGGTCGGGGTCGACCTCTGTCCTGAAGAGGTCCCGCGTCAGGAGGGCCGTGGCAAGGATGGCATTGGTGAGGGTCAGGGGGATCTGCGGGGGGACGAGGTACCATGCGGCGAAGAAGAAGTCGGCAGGGTTCGGGAGGACGAACGCGGGCAGGGATATCGCAGAGAGAGACGGGAGGCCCGCGCTGAGCACGCCCGCACCGACACCGATCCCGAGGACGAGGAGGGCCGAGAGGTCTTTAACCTTCCAGCGGAGCGCGGCGAGGAAGAACAGGATGACGACGCCCACCGAGATCCCGGCGAAGAGGGGGTCGGCGGCGACGAATCCGAAAGAAGTCTTCAGGAGGAGGAGAGCGAGGCCTGCCTGCACACCGCGGACGACAGAGGTCGGGATACGGTCGCTGAGATAGCGCATGCCCCCGACGAGGCCGAGGGCAAGGAAGAGGACGCCCATGATCAGTCCTGAAGCTGCGATCTCCCCCGCGGTGAGGCCCTCCGCGATCGCGATCGCCCCGACGGCCTTCAGGGGTTCGACCGGGATGGGCAGGCGATAGTAGAGGCCGGAGATCACGTACCAGAGGGCGAAGAAGAGAAAGATGTACGAGAGGTTCACGTTGCAGACAAGGGCGACGCCGAGCACGATGGGGAGGATGGTGCCGAAGTCTCCGACAGATCCTGCGGCCTCACTGAGATTGAATCGTAGGCCAGATCCTTTTCGTACTTCCTCTCCCGGCCCTGTCACCACACCCCCCTCCTGATCATTGCTGATATCTGAACCCTTTTATCAGTTCTCCAATAATCTTCCTCTCATGTGCGGCCAGGGTACAGGGGCCGCCGGGATAGATGATAGATATATGGCCGATATTAATGTCAAGAGCACAGACCCCCATGACCTCGCGATCCTGTACAGGCCTATCGGAGTCATCAGGTCTGGTTTTACCGAGCAGGCAGATACTCCGATCCAACCTGTTTTTTCCAGGTCAGATGGTCGTGTGGAGATCTATACCGAGTATGCGGAAGGTCTGCTGGATCTCGACGCCTTCTCCCACATCATCCTCCTCTACCATTTTAACCGTGCCGGCGATGTCGAGCTCAGGCGAAAGCCGTTTCTGGACGGTTCACGTGAGAGGGGGATCTTCGCGATCCGCCACTTCAACCGCCCGAATCCAATCGGCCTGTCCATCGTGGGACTGAAGGCTGTGCGCGGGAACGTCCTTGAGATCTCCGGCGTGGACATTCTGGACAACACCCCCCTCCTCGACATCAAGCCATACATCTACCCGTTTGACCACAGGGAAAATGTCCGTTCCGGATGGGTGGACCGGCAAACAGGATGCCGCACGCCCGAGAAATGCACGCCTGCGGAACTGTCCGGGCAGGGAGACCTCAGTCGAGGGCCCTCGCCCTGATCGCCCCAAGAAGGTCTGGCCCCAGGATCTGCTCGACCTCCCGGGGATACTCTGCAAGGATCCTTGAAAAGAGGACTGCCGTTCCCTGCGCGGTGGTCGAGACACCGACCCTCTCGGTGCGGGTGACCAGTCCTTCCTCCTCCATGGCGGCGATGATGGGGATGACATAATAGTGCGGGACAGAGAGGTATTCGGCCAGACGTCTGGTCTTCGGGAACCTGATGCTGATCTCCCCCTCTGTGCAGAGGAAAGTAATGGCACGGTCCTCAAGAATGAGAATCCGTGCAACAGCAGCGAGTATCTCGCTTGAGGTCAGTGCGGGCATAGCCCAGATATGTGTGTTACTCGTCTTTCTTTTTATGCCGCTCTTCCTCTGGCATCGCTTCGAGCCAGACGATCTCGGCACCCAGGTCGGCGGCGACGAGTTCGATCTCGTTCTTTCGGAAGTGTTTTGCCTCTACCCAGAGCCTCTTTGAGTTGTTCTCACCGGTTACAGCGACGATGCGGAACTTCGGCTGCTGGACGCCGCTGCCGATCTTCTTTCTTTCGCGGACATAGATCTTCATCTGTTTCACCATATACCAGCTGATATACCAACTGGTATCATCCCTGTTATATCTCTCCGCCTATAAACATGATCATCATACGGTGATATCATAACGGCACAACGCTTTGAACTCAACTCCGGCCTCCGCGGCGAGACCATGGTACGGAAGGGCCTCATGAAGCGGATAGACGAGATCCCGCAGATCAGGATCATGCCCGACCTCAATGTGATCAAGATCGGCGGCCACGGCACGATGGACTTCGGCCGCGATGTCGTCTTCCCGATCGTGGAGGAGATCGGCGCCCTGAAGGAGGCCGGCGAGAAGGTCCTTGTCGTCACAGGCGGCGGCGTGCGCGTCCGCCATATCATGGACATCGGGATCAACCTGGGGATGCCGACTGGAGTCCTCGCAGAACTCGCCTCCAAGATCAGCGAGCAGAACGCCCTGATGATGTCCCTCCTCCTCTCGAAGTACGGTGGGACCCAGGTGAAATCGGGCGACCTCCTCGAACTCCCGACCCTCGCCTCCCTCGGGATGCTGCCTGTGACCCACGGCACTCCTCCGTACGGCCTCTTCGAGCAACCGGCAGAGATCGGGTCGATCCCGCCGAACCGGACAGATACAGGTGCCGTGCTCATCGCCGAGGTGATGGGTGCGAAGAACTGCATCCTTGCAAAGAACGTCGACGGCCTCTACACCGAGGATCCCCGCATCGATCCGGCGGCCGAGCTGATCCCTGAGATCACGGCAGACGAACTCCTTGGCAGGGACATGGAGGACATGGTCCTTGAGAAGAAGGCGGTCGAACTCCTCCTCCACACCAAACACGTGAAGGAGATCAGGGTGGTCAACGGCCATGTGCGCGGGAATATCACGAAGGCCGTCCGTGGCGAGAAGGTCGGAACCCTGATCCGGGCCTGACCTCTCTCACGTCATCTTTTTCAGCGGGCGACGCTCTTCATCTCGCCGCGCTTTTCTTCGGGCATCGGTGAGAGATAGATGATCTCGGCCCCGACGTCCTTTGCTATCCCCTCGATCTCGGTCTTCCGAAAGTGCGTTGCCTCGATCTTCATGTGCGACGCCTCTCCTTTGCTGCCGGTGACAGCGACCACCCTGAACTTGGGCTCTTTGACGCCGCTCCCGACCTTCTGCCGTTCTCTGACATAGATTTTCATCTTCGGTCCTCCCTACCGGGCATATCGCCGCCCATGACAGAAGTGAAATATAAATTATCGTATATATCACTTGCCGGTGCGCCATGACAAAAAAACGCTTTGAACTCGAGTCCGGTCTCCGGGGCGAGACCCTGGTGCGGAAGGGCCTGATGAAGAAGATCGCTGAGATCCCACAGATCAGGATCATGCCCGACCTCAACGTGATCAAGATCGGCGGCCACGGGACCATCGACTACGGCCGCGATGTCGTCTTCCCGCTCGTGGAGGAGATCGGCGCGCTGAAGGATGCCGGCGAGAAGATCCTCCTTGTCACCGGCGGGGGCGGGCGCGTCCGCCATATCATGGATATCGGGATCAACCTGGGGATGCCGACCGGTGTCCTTGCCGAACTTGCGGGCAAGATCAGCGAGCAGAACGCGATCATGATGGCCGTCCTCCTCTCGAAGTACAACGGCGTCAGGATCCACACCGGCGACCTCCTCCAACTCCCCATCCTCACCGCCCTCGGTCTCCTGCCTGTGACCCACGGCACCCCGCCGTACGGCCTCTATGAGCAGCCGCCTGAGGTCGGATCGATCCCGCCAAACCGGACAGATACCGGTGCGGTGCTCATCGCCGAGGTGATGGGTGCGAAGAACTGTATCCTTGCGAAGAATGTCGACGGCCTCTATGTCGGGGACCCCCGCATCGACCCCGAGGCCGCCCTGATCCCTGAGATCACGGCAGACGAACTCCTCGGCAGGGACATGGAGGACATGGTCCTTGAAAAGAAGGCGGTCGAACTTCTCCTCCACACGAGGCATGTGAAGGAGATCAGGGTGGTCAATGGTCATGTGCCGGGCGCCATCACAAAGGCCGTGAGAGGTGAGCGTGTCGGCACAATCATCCGGGCATGATCCCTCTTTTTTATAGATATCTTCATATATACTGGTGCCATAGAGATCCCACGTTTTGAGGCATTCCTATGACGATCTATCTCGGCATTGACGACACCAATGCGGATGGCACCCCTGGCACCGGCAAGATCGCCCGTGCCGCTGCCGCCGCCCTTGCCAGGGATTTCCCTGTCCTTGGCGTAACCCGGCACCAGCTGTATCGCCACGACGACATTCCTGCGACGACCCACAATGCCGCACTCTGCGTGCACCTCGATGGGTCCGGGAATGTCGCGGGCGGGCAGGTCTTTGCCTATGCAAAGGACTTCGTATCCCGGAGTGCGGCCCCGGGGAGCAATCCTGGCATCTGTGTTGCGTCCGATGGCCAGATCATCTCCGAGGTTGCCGCCTTTGCAGAGGACGCAAAAACCTGCGTGCTCTCCCTGAACGAGGCGCGCACTGTCGCACGGCGCGCCGGCATGCTCGTCGAGGGATTCGGCACCATGCGCGGGCTCATCGGCGCCGTTGCCGCGGTGGGGCTTGCGGCATCGGGAAATGACGGCAGATATGTCCAGAAAGGGACGCTGCGCGATCTCTCGGGCAGGTGCACTGTCAGTGCTGTCCTTGCGGCAGGCGTCGATGAGGTAAGGAGCACTGCAGGAACTGTGATCGCCGACGGGACCGTCACCTTCCAGGAGTTCCCGAAGCCGGCTCTGGAAGGGGGGCGTGCCGTCCTGTACGTGGAACCTGACAGCGAGGGTTACAGGGACGTGCGGTCGGGCTGATCCCGTCTTTTTTCCTCCGTTTCCCCTTCTCCAACCTGTTTCATCTGCCCCTTCAGGTATCGAAGGTACCGCGCCCTGAAGGCCGCGGGGCTGACCGCCCCGGCCGTGTGGCCGGAGAGGAGGAGGATCCTGTCTGCCCGGGCGATGAGGGAGTCGAGGGACGAGGCGGCGAAGACGAAGGCGCACTCCCCGAGTGCGTCCCGCCGCGTCGCAAGGAGGGTGGCGAGGGGGGTCACGTCAGCCTCCTGCAGGCAACTTGCGACAAGGAGGTTTGCCGCCGCCCTGTCTTCGTCGATGAGGAGGAGGGGTGCGCCTGTCCGCACCGCCTCCTGCACCTGCACCGCCATCGTCATCGACCCGCTCCCCCTCCCGAAGGCGGCCTTCGGCGTCCCTGTCATGCCGGGAGGGAGACTCTGGAAAAAAAGACTCACGTCGGCGCCGTGGAGGTCGGGCCCTCCCGCTTCCGCGGTCCGCGCACCCCGCACGGAGACGACGAGTTCCCGACCGTCGCCGGGAGCGTGGTCGTCCTCCCCCGCGAGGATTGCCTGGAGGAGAGTCGTTTTTCCCTGGGCATTCGATCCCGCAACGGCGAAGGCCTCCTTCTCACGGATGCCAAGGCCGGCGACCGTCCTCCCGCTCGCCGGGAGGTCGACCTCGACAGGCCCGAGTTCCTCAGGGCAGACGAAGGGGATATGCACCCCTTCCTTCGGGCCGGCCACGCGGTGGTGCTGCCTGAAGCGGGTGAAGGCCCGTGCCGGGCAGGTACTGTCACCGATGAAGCAGACAAGATCCATTGCCGGGAGTTCTTTCCTGAGAAGTTTCTGGTCGAGAGAGAGTGTCGCCGCGGCCGCAATATCAGGTGCCGGCACCCGGTGCACTATTTCCCTGATCGCGTCGGCAAGGTCCGCAACGGCCCCGGCGACCTCGCGGGCCGTTGCATCCCCGGGCGGCCCGGGGTACGGAATGGCCCCGTGGACGGTGCAGTGGAGGCCGGCGGTGTCGAGATAGTTCTCCCCGTCCGGTTTCCAGAGGCCGGTGCCTGCCCGTGATGCCGACCTGACAAGGGTGATTGGCTCGGTCCCCCCCGCATATGCCGCGGGCCTGTCTGTGTCGAGGCCGCCGAGGGGGTGCAGCCGTACGTCCGCGGGAGAAGCGCGTTTCACCGCCTCGAGCGCCGCCCAGACCGCCCCATCGGCGCCGCGTGGGTCGATGTCGGGTCTGAAGGGGAGGAGGAGGGGGACGGAGAACTGGAGGCACGCCCCCTCGGGTGAGCGGACAAAGTAGGCGTTCACGCCCTCCCGCACCTTCGGTGCGTCCACCATATCTCTGCACGCCGCAAGGACTGCCGGTGTCGCACCCATCCATCCTCTGCCGCTCATCACGGATCTATCGGGTATCGAGAAAGAAATCCCTGCCGATGGCGGCGCACCTATTCGTTAAGCACTATAACCGAGCAGAGCGTATCACACTGCAATGAAGATCACCATCCTTGCCAGCGGGAGCAAGGGCAATTCTATCTATGTCGAGGGGGAGGACGGTGCCCTCCTCATCGACGCGGGGCTCTCGGCAAAGGAGATCCGCACCCGTCTTGCCGCGGCAGGTGGCGACGAGGAAGCGGTCCGCGCGATCCTCGTCACCCACGAGCACATCGATCATCTCAGGGGTGTGGACGTCCTCGCGCGCCGCTTCGGTGTCCCGGTCGTCGGGACAGGCGGGACCCTCGGTGCGTTCCTGGACAAGCGCACCTCCGCAAAACCGGTGGAGGCCGTGCGGGCGACGTACGGCGAAACCCTCGCGTTCGGAAATTTTTCGGTCACGCCCTTTGCGACTGTCCATGACGCCTCAGAACCATGTGGTTTCTGCGTGCGGGAGGATGGTGTCGGCTTTGGCTGTTGCCTCGACACCGGCATCGTCACGCCGGGCATCGAGCGCGCCCTCGGCACCTGCGACGCCGTCGTCCTGGAGAGCAACCATTGCCCGCAGATGCTCGAAGAGGGGCCGTATCCCTATTATCTCAAGGAGCGCATCCGCTCAAAGCGGGGCCACCTCTCGAACGCCGCTGCAGCTACCTGCCTTGGTGACATCGGAGGAAATCTCTCCGCAGTTTTCCTCGCTCACCTCTCCGAGGTGAACAACACTCCTGAAAAGGCGGTCGCCGCCGCAGAAGGCGGTCTTGGCCTGTACCTCGACGACACCGACCTTGTCGTGAGCGGGCAGCACGAGATATCGAGGCCGGTGATCCTATGATGGACTTCACGGACTTTTCCCGCATTTGTGAACAGATCGAGGGGATCAGCGGGCGCCTGGAGATGATAGACGTCATCGCCTCCGTCCTCCCCGGTCTCTCGGACGACGAACTGCCGGTCTTTGTCAGGTTCGTGATGGGACGGGTCTTCCCTGACTGGAGCCCCCTCAAACTCGGCATCGGCCCGAACCTCCTGTACGAGGCCGTCGGCTATGTCGCGGGGAAGAAGAAGGAGGAGGTCGTCGCCGCGGTGAACGAAACCGGGGACGTCGGCCTCGCGGTCGAGCGCCTCCTTGCGACAAAGACTCAAATGTCCTTCTTTGCCGAGTCTCTCACCCTCACCGGCGTTTTTGCCGACTTCACCAGGATCGCAACGACCGACGGCAGCCGGTCACAGCGCGAGAAGATGAAGATCGTGCGCGGTCTCCTCGGCACTGCCGGCCCCCTTGACGGCCGCTACCTCGCCCGCCTCCTCCTCGAAGAACTGCGGATCGGGGTCGGCGAGGGGAATGTGCGGGACGCCGTTGCAAAGGCTTTTTCCGTCGACCAGTCCCTCGTCGCCCATGCCTACCAGGCGATCAACGACCTTGGCAGAGTCGCCCTCCTTGCCCGTCAGGGAGAGGCGGCCCTCAGGGATGTCCGCATCGAGCCCTTCCACCCGGTGAAGATGATGCTCGCTCAGCAGGGCACCATCACCGAGATGGTCGGGGACCACGGCGCCGTCGCCGTCGAGTACAAATATGATGGCACACGCTTCCAGTTCCACAAGGTTGGCGACGACTGCCGTATGTACTCCCGGAAACTGGAGGAGGTGACAGGAGCGGTCCCCGACGTCATCGAGATGCTCTGCGCGGCCACCGGCCACGACGTGATCCTGGACGGCGAGGTGATCGCCGTGAAAGACGGGAAGCCCCGTCCCTTCCAGTTTGTCCTGCACCGTTTCCGCAGGAAGCACGAGGTGGAGGAGGCGATCGGACGGGTGGAACTCGTCCCGAATGTCTTCGACATCATGTACCTCGACGGCGAGACCCTCATCGACCGGCCCTTTATCGAGCGCCGCGCCATCCTGGAGACGGTCCTCTCCGGCTACGTCGCCCCGCAGTGGGTGGGCGACGACGTCCCCACCCTGGAGAAGGTCTATCAAGAGGCCCTGGACGCCGGACATGAGGGCGTGATGGTGAAGGTGAGGAGCGCCGCCTATACGCCGGGGGTGCGGGGCAGAAACTGGATCAAGGTCAAGCCTGCGGTGGATACCATCGACCTTGCGGTCGTCGGCGCCGAGTGGGGCGAGGGGCGTCGCGCCCATATCTTTGGCTCCTTCCTCCTTGCCTGCCAGGACGAGGGCGTACTCCTGCCGGTCGGCAAGGTGGCGACAGGATTTTCCGACGACCAACTCGCAGCGTTCTATGCGGTGTTCAAGGATCTTGTCATCGCCGAAAAAGGGAAAGAAGTCGTCTTCGAGCCAGAGGTCGTCTTTGAGGTCGGGTACGCCGAGGTCCAGAAGAGCCCGACCTATACGAGCGGCTATGCCCTCCGCTTCCCCAGGTTTGTGCGGTTGCGGGAGGACAAGGGCGTGGCCGAGGTGGAGACGGTGGAGGGTCTTGCCGCCAGGTACGAAAGGCAGCTCAAATTCTTATGACCCTGTACACCGTCCTGTTTTCATCCCCTTCCACATAGGCGTAGTACTCCGAGCCATAACCTTCAACATTGGTGAAGGTGACCTCGCCATTGAAGTCGGTGAACTTTGTGTGGAAGCGCATACCCTCCCGCTGCCTGAGCATCAACTTTACGTCGGGCGCCGGTTCCTGCGTCCGGCGGTTTTCCACCCTGAAAGAGAGTGTCGGGTTGAGGGGTTCGTCGGACCTGTCTGCTTTGTTCTGAACGACCGATCCGCTCGCTGTCGGCATGGCGACCTTGGCAAAACTCACATCGCCTGTGTTTCGCACGAGAAGAACGGAACCGAGGAGGAACGATACAAAGCCTGCGGCCGCGGCGACGAGGAGACCTGCAGTCATCGAGAATTCAGGGGCCCCCGTATATACGGGGATGATGTCAGAGAGGAAATAGGCGAAAAAATCCTCTGTCCATGAGAATAGGGGGACGATGCCGAGTTCGGCGAGGAGCACCATCGCGGTGAAGACGATGAAGACGCTTCCGATGCCGACGGCAGCGATGCCAAGGAGGATGGCAACGCCTCGCACGATCGGTGGGCGGTTGGTGACGTATCCTCCCTTCTTGAGGATATGGGCAAGGAAGACGGCAAAGAGGTTCAGGTAGATGATCCCGCCAATGAAGAGGGTGTAGAGATCCTCGCTGGAGAAAGTCGGTGTGACCGTGGCCGCTGGCGTGTTCAGCGCAGAGACCGCGGATACCAGGGTGGCAAGAAGGAGGGGTGCGATCCCGTACCGATACATATTCCTTTTTTTCGAGTTGGAAAAATAAATAGTTTTATGTTTAGATTGCAGTGACATTATCCAAAAAATTCAAATAACGACCTCTGCGATAGCATCTCCGGGATGAGTCTGCTCTTCTGCCGCCACTGTGGCGACCCGATCACGTCGTCCACCCGCGTCATTGCCTCCTTCAGATCCCCGCACCTGACAGGTGCCTGTTTCATCGCCTGTCTGGTCGCCTCCCTGATCACCCAGGATCCGAGGGGCGCCCAGTAGTCGCTGCCCGCGTACCGCACCACGACAACCCGCGCCGATCTCCCTGCGCGTGCGAGGTGCTCGGCGACGGCGAGGCGGGCCGCGTAATAGGCCCCGCCGATGGGGGAGTAGCCGCCCCTCTTCTTCCCCTCGATGTCCTGGACGATTGTCTCCTCCTCTCCCGACCAGAGAGAGTGCTTCCCCCAGATCTCGATCATCTCGAACTTCCAGTCGCCCGGGACGAGGATGACGGCCATCGTGTTCCCATAGGCCGTGGCGGCGAAGAATTCGATCTCGCTTGCAGGCTGAAATCGGGCGATCCGCCTCTTCAACCCGGTGCCGACGGTGTCGTCGACGGCGGTGATCGACCACCTGGTCGGGACGATGCGACGTTGCCTGCCAAGGAGCCCTGCACTCATCATCTGTGCGATCTGGTAGACGTCGACCCCCTCCGAACCGAGGGTCACACAGGCCTCGGTCGCCGTGAGGTCACTGTCTGAGGTGACGCGGTCGACGACCCGGTCGACACGTGCATTGTCCAGCACGTCAAGTTTCCTGATGCTCCCCGAGAGTCCGACCGGCGTGACCGTGCCGTCGAAGCGGAGGTCGAAGCTGATCGGGCGCTCGAAGGCCGCCTCGATATCGAGGGGCCGGGAGGAGAGTGCGATCTCCTGAATCTGGTCGGAAACCGCGTCCGGCCGTGCGGTGCCCCGGATCGTCCGCGCCCTGATGCCGACGATGTCGTCGATGGAGAGGCCCTGCGCCATCCAGAGGGGCGGGAGGTCGGGGTCGTTGACCATCAATGGCCCTGCCGAGACTGCCGGATACCCGGCCGAACCGACAAAGACCGACGGGGCCGATCCCATATAACTCGTGCCCCTGGCAGCGGTTCGCACCTGGGCATGGAACCTGCTCATGATCGGGCACTTCGGGAGCCCGCAAAGAAGTTTTCCCTTGCATTCGGCACATCGCATCATGATTGTCGCCTCTGGTCGAGGACGATCTCAGCCCTGTCCTCCACCATCTTGAGGGCTCCGGCAATCCATTTGTCCCAGTCTGTTTTTCCATCAGGAATTGTCCCGGCGATATCGAGGCCGACCTCGTCGTCTCGCCCTGTGGTCACGGCGAGCACGACCGAACCTTTCGGGAAGGTGCCGCCGACCACCCCATCTCTGTCGCCGTCGGTGATGCCGAGCACGGGGATGCCGAGGTGAGCGGCGATGTGCCCGGCCACGGCTGTGGTGTCGTCGCCGATGGCGAGCACGCCGCAGGTTTCAGGGGCGAGCCGTTCATAGAAGCGGTGGCCGCAGTGGTCGAGGACGATCACCCGCCCCTCCTCCTGCACCTTTCCGCCCTGTGCCGGGGCGTGTTGCCTGATCTGGCCGCTCTTGCACCAGGCATGGGCAAGGGAGACCGGCCCTGAGCGGGCGAGTTTCTCAAGGCCGTGGGGCTTGACCAGAAGCCCGGAGACAGCCTCGACTGCGCCGTACCTCTCGCGCAGCACGACGGTCCCGGTCGTCGCTCTCCCGATGACGATCCCGTTGACAAAGACCGGTTCTCCCGGGACGCACCCCCTGACCTCCCGCACAGAACCGCTGTCCGGGGGGACGGCCCTGACCTCCTCGACCGTGTAGCCGAGGACTGAGGCGAGGCATGCTGCAAGGACGGTGTCCCCCTCGTTCCAGCAGAAGACCGTCCCGGGCGTGCACTCAACGTGGACAAGGCCGCGCCCGAGTCTCCCGGCGACGATCCCGCCGAAGACCCGGCCTGATTCGGGGGTCTTCCCGCGGTTGAGGAGGAAGGCCGGGCCGTCGATGTGGGCAAGCACCTGGCTCGGGGGGACGCCACAGTATTCACAGGGGAGGCCCGACTCCTCCGCGGCGGTCCGGCCCATCACTCCGGCGACGATGATGCGCACATCGCCGAGGGATGCAAGGAGTCTCCCGACGTCCCCGCAGTCGAAGGGGTCGGGGCCGTGGACGATCATGGCGAGCGTTTCCCCGGTATCCATACCTGAATGTGTGGACCTTCCCTGACAAAAATCCACTGGCGTCATCGTCTGCGCCCGCTCCGCCTCTGTGTCTCCGCCCTCTCCCTCTCTGGCCTGTCATGCCGTGCCGGAACGAGGCAGGCCCAGCCGCTGCCGATGAGGTCTTCCCGCCTGGCCTGATGCAGTCCTTCCGCGACAAGGCCGCGGTTCTTCGGGTCCCTGTACTGGAGGAGCGCCCGCTGGACCTCCTTCTCCCGCCCTGCCGGGACATGGATCTGCTCCATTGTCATGGGGTCGATTCCGGTGGCGTACATGCAGGTCGAGCGGGTCATTGGCGTCGGGGTAAAGTCCTGCACCTGCTCGGTGTACAGGCGGTTGTCCCTGATGTACTCGGCGAGTTCGATACTGTCCTGGATGGTGCAGCCGGGGTGGCCTGACATGAGGTACGGGAGGAGGTACTGCTCTTTCCCGGCCTTTCTGCTCGCCGCCGCAAAACGCTCCTTGAAGCGGTCGAAGACCTCCCTGCCCGGTTTGTTCATGAGGGTGGTCACCTGTTTTGCAATGTGCTCGGGGGCGACCTTGAGGTGGCCGGAGACATGGTGAGCGGCGATCTCGTCGATGTACGCGGGGTCGGCAAGGGCGAGGTCGTACCTGATCCCTGACTGGATGTGCACCTGCCGCACCCCTGAAAGTGTCCGCAACTGGCGCAGGAGGTCTATCTGGGCGGCATGCGAGGTCGCAAGGTTCGGGCAGTCCGGGCTGCACCGCCTGTCCGGGCAGGCACCATGCTTCTCCCACTGCGGGCAGGAGAGACCGTACATGTCCGCGGTCGGTCCGCCGACGTCCTGGATCACGCCTTTGAACCCGGGCATTGCTGCGAGGCGCCGCGCCTCTGCGAGGATCGAGGTGGGGCTCCGGCTCTGGATGATCCGGCCCTGATGATGAGTGAGGGCGCAGAAGGAGCAGGAGCCGAAGCAGCCGCGGTGTGTGGTGATGGAGAACTGCACCGGTTCGAGGGCAGGGATAGGTTCCCTGTACGACGGGTGCGCGGCCCGGGTGTACGGGAGTGCGTAGACATGGTCGAGCGCGGCGGTGTCCAGGGGGAGGGCCGGCGGGTACTGGACGATGACGGTCTTCGGGTGAGGCTGGACGACTGTCCTGCCGCGGACCGGGTCCTGCTCCCGTGCATGGAGGGCGAAGGCCCGGGCATAGGCCTCCGGGCTCTCGCGCACCTCAGGGTAGCCGGGGATGACGACCATCCCCGCGGGATCTGTCTCCCGCCACTCCGCGACAGAGATCGTCACCGCGGTCCCCCGGATCCCTTGCAGGTCTTTTCCTGCGGCAAGGCGCCCGGCGATCTCGACGACCTGCCTCTCCCCCATCCCGTAGACGAGGGCGTCTGCGGGGGCGTCGGCAAGGACCGCCTGGCGGACCGAGTCAGACCAGTGGTCATAGTGGGCGAAGCGGCGCAGGCTTGCCTCGATGCCCCCGAGGATGATCGGGGTGCCCGGGAAGAGGGATCTGACCATGTTTGCGTAGACAATCGTTGCCCTGTCCGGGCGGCGGGGCCGCCCGCCCGGGGAGTAGGCGTCTGTGCTCCGCCGCTTCTTCCGCGGCGTGAAGGCATTGACCATCGAGTCCACGTTCCCCGAAGAGATGCTGAAAAAGAGCCTGGGCCTGCCAAGACGGAGGAAGTCATCAGGCTTTTTCCAGTCCGGCTGCGCGATGACGCCGACTTTGTAGCCCGCGTCCCAGAGCACTCTCCCGATGATCGCGGTCCCGAAGGAGGGGTGGTCGACATAGGCGTCGCCTGTAATGAGGATGACGTCGAACTCCCCGATGCCGAGTGCGTCGGCCTCCTCGCGGGTCATGGGCAGGAAAGATGGCTGCGGGATCATGCCTGCAGATATCCTCCCCTGCGGAGAAAAACCTGTGTTATGGAGACCGCGTGTACGTCAGGGCGATCCCGAGGCCGTTTCTGGAGAGGGTGTCGGTCCTGTTCCTGAGGTAGAGGATGGATTCGGTATTGCCGAGGACGGTGAGGCGGTACGTGCGCATTCCTTCGACCCTGGTGGCCGTGTCCTCCTCCCAGACCACCGCATGCGTGCGTGCCTCCCCTGTGAGGTTCTCGGGGACGGCCGTGAGGGTGCCGGTGCCGTCAGGGCGGAGGTCGAGTTCCTCGTGAGATGGCGGGTCGGAGACCCATCTGCCGGTGACCGGATCGGCAGTTTCCCCTGCCGGGGTATATGTGGGCAGGGGGGCCGGTGTCTGTGCCGATGCAGGGGTCACCACCGCCGCGCCGGGGTCTGTGGTGGGGACGGCTGTTTCTCCGCCTGCCCCGCTGGTGACGAGGAGGAAGACGAGGATGAAGAGAAATGTCAGAACTGTGATGATGCCCAGGGCTGTTTCCCCTTTCATGTTGAGGGTATCGCCCACAGTCATTTTTATATCTGTCTGTTCGGCCCTATGGGAAATAATCCCTTTAAATCGATCAGAGATTAAAATTGGGCGATATTTTTCTCGATTCTCTCGATCCCGGGAAGTCCCTGAGGCGCACCTGATATCAACCTGTCCGGGATCAGAGGTGTTCCCGCAGCCTCCGCAGGTCGATGGTCAGTCCGATCACCTCGGCCTTCCCGAGGGCGTTGGCGATGAGGGGCACGAGCACCGGCAGGGCCTTCCTGACCATGCCCCTGACGCCTGTCCCGGGCGAGAAACCCCGTGCCGCCTGCGCCTCACTGATCTTCGTCCCCTCGATCTGGAGGTGGGGGACGAACCGCAGGGCGACGAGTGCCATCAGGGCGTAGTCCGCGGGAAAGCCGATCCTCCGCAGGGCCCTGACAAGGGCGGTCGGCATGGTCGTGGCCACCAGGATCTGGAAGGCGAAGACCATGGCGCAGAAGCGGAGGGCAAGGGCAAGGCCGAAGGAGAGGCCGATCTCCGGGACGGTGAGGACGGTGACGGCGACAAGGAACCCGCCGAGGAAGATGAGGAGGGGAACCTGCTGCGCCAGGTCTTTTCCTGTGCCTGCAGCAACTCCGAGAGCCGCGAGGCCAAGGACCATGCCGCCGAGGACGAGCGGGTCGCTCGTGAGGACGGCGAGGATGACGACCGCCGCGCCGCCGCCGATCTTCGCGACCGGGTTCATGCGGTGGAGGACGCCTGTGCCGTTCCTGTACTGGAAGATCTCCTGCATGTCTCCGCTCCGTGTGTGGTGTCTTCGACGACCTGTCCTTTTTCCATCCTGATGGTCCGGCCGGCATACCGCGCCGCAAGTCCGTGGTCGTGGGTGACCATGACGACGGCCTTCCCCTCCCTGCAGAGGCGCTGCAGGTGGTCCATGACGATGCCCGCCTCCTCGGGCGCAAGCCCGGTGGTCGGTTCGTCGAGGACGATCACCGCCGGGTCCATCGCAAGGACGCAGGCGACGGCGAGGCGCTGCCTTTCCCCGCGGCTGAGGTGGCGGGGGTAGGCGTCCTTCCGCGCGAGGAGGCCGACTGCCGAGAGGGCCGCCCGTGCCGCCCCTGCCGGGTCGGGGACGCCGGTGTTCCGCGCCCCGAAGAGGACCTCGCGCTCTGCCGTCTCCTCGAAGAGCATGGTGTCCGGGTTCTGGAAGACGAGGCCGACCTTCCGGGCGAGGGCGGCGACAGGGTGCTGTTTCGTGTCCATGCCGCAGACCTCGACCATTCCCTTCTCAGGGAGGAGGAGGCCGTTCAGGTGCCTGATCAGGGTGGTCTTTCCTGAACCGTTCTCGCCGGTGATCGCCACGCACTCCCCTGCCCTGACGACAAGGTCGATGGGGCCGAGGGAAAAACCGCTGCCATAAGAGTGGGCGAGGCCGGCGATCCTGATCGCGGGCTCTCCGGCCGGTGCGGCCTCTGCCGGCCTCCCGGCCGGAACTGCTGACTGGCCTGCCCTGGCGGCGACCCGCCCCCCTT
Organism: Methanofollis sp. UBA420; assembly: GCF_002498315.1. Lineage (NCBI taxonomy): Archaea > Methanobacteriati > Methanobacteriota > Methanomicrobia > Methanomicrobiales > Methanomicrobiaceae > Methanofollis > Methanofollis sp. UBA420. Next base: position 31,438 of record NZ_DAGX01000006.1, on the reverse strand, counting down.
CGAGCCTGACGACGCGGTCGGCGATCGCGGCGAAGGGGCCGGGCATGTTCTCAGCAAGGAGGATCGCGGTGCCCTTCTCCTTCAGGGTGGAAAGGATCCCTGCCACTCGTGCCGCATGGGCCGGGTCGAGTTCGGCCGCGGGCTCGTCAAGGATCAGCACGGGCCTCATGCCCGCGATCGCCGCCCCGAGGACATTCCGCTGTTTTTCCCCGCCGGAGAGGGTGTGCGGCGCCCTTTCCCTGAGGTGGAGGAGGCCCATCATCAGAAGGATCTCCGCGGTGTCTGTCCCCTCGCCGCAGGCCGATCCGATCTCCTCCTCGACGGTGGAGAGTATGAGCTGGGCGTCGGCATCGTCGAAGGTCATGCCTGCGACAGAGGCGACATCCTCCATGCCCTGGTAGTCAGCCGCGTCCTTCCCTGCGATCCTGACCGTTCCCTCCGTGGTGCCGCCGTATCCGTGGGCGAGGACGCCGCCTGCGGCGCGGCAGAGCGTGGTCTTCCCGGCCCCCGTCGGGCCGGTGAGGAGGACGAGTTCGCCTGCCCCGACCGTGAGGTCGACGCCCTTCAGGGCCGGGGCTTCTGCGCCCGGATAGGTGTAGGTGAGGCCGTCTAGCCGGATCACAGGCCTCTCCCCCGTGTGAGGGCACGGGACGCGGGGATGAAGAGCGCCTGGGCGATCCCGGCGTTCACGACCGCGGTCAGGACGACGATCGGTGCGGTCACCAGGACGAAGGCCCCGATCGAGGGGAACTTCGTCAGGATCGTCGGGGCGATGGCAAGGGCGGCAACGGCGACGAAGGTCGCTCCCGAGGCAAGGGTCGCAACGAGGGTGGCGATGCCGGGTGCCGTGCCGACCCGCCCTTTCAGCGCTGTATAGGCGATGAGACAGACGGCCGCACCGATGGGTTCTGAGACGAGGTTTGCGGGTGGGAAGACCGAGTGGCTGACGAGAGCGCAGACGATCCCGGCGACGACGCCGATACCGACGGCCTCCCCGAAGGCCGGGACGATGAGGATGATCGCAAGGCAGTAGAAGGCGATGACCAGGTTCGAGACGATCGGGCCCGGGATCACCAGGGAAATATAGCGCATGATCGCGCCGGTGGCAAGCAGGATACCTGCAATGGCAATGTCGCGTGACTTCATGATATCGAGGTTGTGTGATATTCGGCTGGCTGTGCTCGGGAGATGAAAAGAGTGCGGCGGTCACCAGCGCCAGGGTGATGCCGGGGTGGCGGGTCTGCACCCCGCGGGGGCAGGAAAATGCGCCATATGATACATCATTGTATAATGTTGTGCATTTGGGTATATAATATGTGCGTTCGGGGTGTGGGGGAGAATGAGAATCTAACAAAGGCGCTGCGCACCGCGGCGAAAAAAGATATGAGGGATCCGGCCCGGGGGCCGGGTCGGGCCAGGGGTTCAGGCCCGTTGTGCGGGGATATACTCTTCACCGTCTCTTTCTTTTCTTGCCCCCGAAGTCTTCGGGGTCGAACTCCTCATCGAACTCGTCATACGACTGCTTCCGATCTCTGCCCATGTCTCTGTCATTCATCTGGTTTCTGATCATTTTTGTCCCAGATCTGGACATAATTTCAGGTGATATGTACTGATGTATAAATCTAATTGTTCGGCGCTGCAGGGTTTATATCTGATATGAGGGATAGGGTGATGCTCGATAGTGGCCGGATCCCCGGACGGCTGGAGACGCCTGAATGGTCTGTCCGGCTGAAAGATGGAGTGTGGAAATTTATTTTTCCGGAAGAGGATATTTATCCCGGTTTTTTGATCCTGGCATTGACTGCCGCCCTGAGGTCGATCTCCGCATCATGGGCGAAGATCAGGGCATAGATCACGATGTCGGCAAGTTCGTCTGCGATCTCAGACATCCTTTTCCGGTCGATCTCCCCGAACTCCTCTCTCCCTTTCCACAGGAACATCTCCTCCAGCTCGGCCGCCTCGATGGAGATCGCGGCGGCCAGATTCTTCGGGTCATTGAACGTCTTGAATCCTCTCTCGTCTCTGAATGCAACCGCTTTCCGCGCGCATTCGGACAGGTCCCAGCAGTTGTGCATGGCTTTTCCCTGCGGGATTTTTTTCAGGCGGGGCATTGGAGGTTTGTGTCGGGACTCCGTGTCGAGGAGGTCCGGATCGGTGGTGTGGCGGTTGCCGAAGCCGTCGAGAAAAAAGAATTCAGGAGTTGTTCTGCATCGCCTGTTTTTCTTTCAAGAGTTTCAGGGGATGCTCCCACCAGAAACTTTCGGGAGTATAGGGATCAACAGCATCGGCACAACATTCGAGGATCTCGTCGATATGTTGCAGGTATTTGGATTTGAATTCCTCATCGAGATGAGCGACTTCTTTTTTTATCTCCGTGAGATCATGATCCCGCTCCAACTCCATCAGTAAGATCTCCAGAGAACTGCGAGTAGCGAAATCATTTGGAATTTCAAGTTCGAATGGCTCTTGATCGACAAAATATCGTATTGTCGCAGGATAATAGAAAACCTCGTCTTTCAGCAGAGAGAATAATTTTTCGCGATAGTCCCGCCCTCTTTTCCGCTCCAGTGCTTCCAATTTTCTGGTTATTCTTTCATACTCGACGCAAAAACCTGCACTGTCGACTCCTCCCTCTTCAAGCATTTGTATCCAGAAGGGGAGAAGGTGTTTCAACCCATAGGGTGCATCGGCAGGGTATCTCCCAAGTCTTTTCAATTCATCGTAGTGCTCATCCGTCTCCTCAATACTTTTTTCATAGGTGAGCAGGCCCTTTGTTATTCTGCTGAGGAGTCTTTCATCCATTGTCTGTCTCCTGTCTGCATCTAATTTAATCGAATCAATCTGTGGGCGATTCTTACATCCACATAATGAGTAAGAGGTCTATCATCTGGTCTGAAGAACGTCGTGAACAGCCCGTTCTTCGTGACGCTCACGAACTCGTTGGCACTGCGATCATAGACGACCAGCGTGTCGTACCCTTCCTGGTAGTACAACTCGACGTTGCCGTCCCTCCGGTTAACAAGGGTTGTTGCCTTTTCGAGATACACCGATTTTGTAAAGGTCTCACCCCATTCGAATTGATCGAGTACGTGATCGGTGTAATGTTTATCCAGGTTTCCCGAAGCCGTGAGTTTTTTGGTTGGTGCCCACCCGCCTTCACAGGTGTTTTCGAGCATCTTCCCGACACGGAAAAGGTTGACATCTCTCTTGTAGAGTTGAACGAGTGTTGAATCTGTCGCTCCTTTCGCCCTGAGCACATCGAGAACGTCGTCGCCGTAACTTGCCTTTGATATTGCCAGTGGAATCCGGGATCAGTTCGGTGAGGTTCAGGCTCATTTAAACAGGATAGGCATTCTCTGGAATGCCAAAAAAGAGTGGGCGATGAAATTCCTATTCGATCTCCTGCAGATCGACACGGCCGTCGACGCGGACGTGATCCCCTTCCTTCAGTTGAAGACGGAAGTATCTTTTATCGATCTCGATCAGGATCTTCCCGACACCAAAATCGACAACGGCATCGTGCCACCGTACCGCATCTTCGGGATCGTCCGGGACGATGATCTCATCGATGCGTCCGTTCACTTCCAGAAGGGGCATCGCGGGCTCTGCGTAGATCTGTCGATCGGAGGTCTTGTTTTTCTCCAGATCGTCTACCAGCATGCGCAGCACAATTTTCCCCTTGCGACCGACCATCTCGGGGGTGCAGAGCAGATCGTCGTCATACACTGCTGCCCGAGTGCCATCTGCAAATTCGACGTGTACGACCTGCGTATACACTGTGTCCTGATATTCGGCATCTGGCCTCACACTCACGATGCGAACGGGGATCTTGAGGTTTTCTTTTAGCATGCCGTCTGGAATATCAGTTGTCTCTGGATGTGCCGTCACGATATATCCGTTGTCAGCGATAAAGAGACGCAACGCCTTCCCTGAGGTCGGTTCGACGTACCGATACATGTTCTTTCCGATCTCAACGCCATCCCGTGCTCCGGTCATGATGAGGTCTTTAACCTCTTCCCGCTTCACGTAGTTCAGGCCGAATGCGGAATAAAACTGGTTGCCAGATGGAGTGTTGACATGGTTGGATTCTATGTGAACCCACCCATTTCCTCCCGTGTTGTCTAGATCCCATATGCCAACCAAACCCGCCCAGAGACCATCTACTCGGATGTAATCCCTGATCCTGTAATCGGGAAAGGAATCGCGTTCTTGCCGACAAAGAGCAACGCCAATGGTACCCGTACCTATGTCAATGTAGATATTATGATGATTCTGGTCGATATCGACGATTTCGCCAAAAAAATTAGGGTGATCCTTGGCATAAATGTGTTCCTGTTCTGCGGGATCTTCCGGCAGACAATACGTTGATTCGACACCTCTTTTCGATGAGGGTATTTTTTCGACATGAGCAAGATCTGCCAGAATGCCCATGGTCTTGATCGTGCCCACCGTCTCGTCCCTGCTGTTCCCGTTGTTATCCTCTAGGTAAAATATCGTCCCGTCCTGCAGTTCAACAATGACAGTCTGCTCGCACACTTCCCCATGGTCGTCCAGCATACCGAGAATATTTTTTAGAACCTTTCCTCTCACTCGTGCTCGAAACATCTATATCACCCCATCAGCTGAACAGGCTCCGGATGTGTGGTGGAACCTTACCGAGGGACCGTGGATACGCTGTACGGAGATACCCGTTGTCACCGACTACAACTAATAAATAGTGATCCTCATCGATTTTCTTCCAATATCGAATAGGAGTTTTCGGATCCATCGTTCCCGTCTTTGCACAGTCCAGTATAAACTCTTTAATCAGATTTTCATCGTTATAAGCACTACCGAATGCTTCAGCGAATTGGTTGCGACCTTCAAGGTATACGTGGTTATTCTGGATGTGGATCCATCCAGTTCCTCCAACGTCCTTTTCCGAGCCCAAAACCTTGCCTGCAGCGGATTTAAGCCTTCCTTCCTCTAGCCAGACGACCTTTCCGTCTCCCCGTTTGACGACCGCCAGCGTCTTCACTAGGTCTCCGTTACTTCTCACGACCACCTTCAGTTCGTCCTCGGTTATCCCGTCTCTCAGCAGCCGATCGATCACCTCGTCGCCGTGGGCCTTTCGCAGAGCGTTGATCGTCTCCGCCGCCTTGTCCGCATGCGGTGCGACCCCGACCATCAGCACCATCGCAGGCTTCAAGAGCTCCGGATGCTTCACCACGAACTTCCCGACGACGACCGCAACCTTCGCCGCGTCGCCGTAACCCGGGATCAGGGCGGCGAGGTTGAGGCCCGTGCCGGTGAGGTCGCCCCGCGAGATCGTCGCCGCAATGTCCCTGACGTCGCCGAGGACGATGACACCGCTTGCGATCCAGCCGCCCAGGTAGAAGATGTTGTCGTGGTCGTCGGCGCCCCACTCCCCGAGGACGGCGCCGAGGAGGAACCCGCGGCCCATCTCCAGGGAACCGTAGCGCTCTTCGTAGACGAGGGGGTCGTAGTCGGGATCGAAGTGCTCTTCGTAGTCGGAATGGCCGTCGTCGTCGGAGTCGGCCGACCAGAGATCGGTACCGATCTCCCACTCCAACGAATCGGAAAGGCCATCGCCGTCGGAATCCGCACAGAGCGGATCGCTCTCGATTGCATCCTCCAGATAGTCGTCCAGCCCGTCTCCATCGGTGTCCGCCTTCGTCGGGTCGCTGCGCTGCTTGAAGAAAGTCTTGCCGTTCTCGGTGACTGGTTCTCCGGCCTCGTAGCCGTCGGTAAGGCCGTCGCCGTCGGTGTCGAGGAGGTAGGGATCGGTGGTGTGGCGGTTGCCAAAGCCGTCGATGAAGCCGTTTGTCTCTTCGTCGTCGAGCAGGCCATCCTCTTCCAGGTCGTCGTTGCTCAGGGTCGCGGTGAGGGTGGTCGTCTGGTCCTTCTCGATCGTCACGGTGGCGGTGAACGGGGCGTAGTTGTTCTTGAGGACCCGATCAGGAGGGGTGAAGAGGTTTGCACACTCCCCTCCATGTCATGAAATCGGAATTTTCCAGAGCCAGAAATTATGGGATCTTCCCTGCCGCCCTCTGTGCAAGATCCCTCAGGAGATCATAATCAGGGGAAGGCCCGATGGTGATGAATTTTTCATAGACGTCCCCTTTTGCAAATATGATACAATAACTGTCGTACGCCTCACGCCCACCCGAACCCAGTCCTGGAATTCTATAACTAATGCAGAGGTCCCCGATCTCGGGGGCAGGCAACGCATCGGCATTGCGCGGCGGCACCAGCCCCCGGTAGAATGCTTCGTCGCGCTGCACCATCATCGAGGCGTTGCCCGGGGGAAAGATCATAACAAAATGCATGATCCGTCTGGAACTGGCCGAAGACGGTTTTTCTTCGGCATAGGTCTCCGTATACTCCTTCAGGCACCCGAACTCCTGTGCGTCCGGTTTGATCAGTTTGCTGTCGATTTCGCCTGCGTGGAAATAGGTTATCTGCTCGGGAAGGTCCGAATGGTTCAGGAGATACGGGCAATCGGGGATCGCCGGAGACCCAGTCCCGCTTGACAGGAGGGGGAGTACCGAGGTCGGTGCAAGAATTGCCATGACGATGATCCCGAGGAGGGCGATGACCGGCAGAAATGCCGCGACGCAGACCGCTCCTGTCGCCCTGCGTCCCGGCATGTGATGGAGCTCCCTGATGCCGATCGCCTGCGGGTACAGGGTCGAGAGAGCCCCTCCAAGCAGGCCGATGACGGGGACCCAGCTGATGATGAAGAAAAAGGTGTACGAGTACATCACCGTCTTGAGTGTCTGCCCGATGCCTCTCCTCCCCCCGAAGAGATAGACCCAGATATGCAGCCATATCCCGACGAGCAGGGGGACGGCGATGACCGTCACGGCCAGGGCCACGAAGAAGTCCAGCGGCTGGAAAAGCTGGGAGGCCATCGACCATTTTTTCGTTGTCAGGCTTCCGAAGATGGAATAGGCCATGGCAGCCATGAGCAGGGAAAAAAGGAGAGACAGTTTGAGATAGTGGACCAGCGTGGTTCCCACATTTTCGTCCTCCAGGTCCCGGAAGGTCTTCGCCGGCCTGAAAAGGACTCCTGATATTTTCTGGATGAATGTATACGGCATCAGTTTACCTTTGATGTCGATAGTATAGACCTGTCGATGTACGTCGGTAAAATAAAGATCTGATCAGGGACTGAATCGTCGAAAGAAGTGAGAATGATACAAAAAGTGTATGGGCCCGCTGAGATTCGAACTCAGGACCTCCGCCATGTCAAGGCGACGTCATAGCCAGCTAGACCACGAGCCCTTGTGCGCCGGATAATCCGACTCTCTATAGATTGAATGTCGTTTGATATAAACTTTGTTGAAGCCGGTATATTCTGGAAAGGTGAAGGGCGGGGACGAACCGCCCCCGCGCATGCACCTCCCGGCCAATTTCAGAGCTTTGCAAACTTTGCGGAGAAGATCCCGACCTTGGCGCGCATCTCGTCCATGACCGCCGCAGGGACATCGGAATCGACGTTGAGGACCATGATCGCCTCTTCGCCCGGCTTCTTCCTGCCCACCTGCATGCCGGCGATGTTGATCTCTGCCGCCCCGAGAATCGTCGAGGCCCTGCCGATCACGCCCGGCTTGTCGAGGTGGCGGGAGATGATGACCGAGCCCTCGGGAACCATATCCATCGTGTAGCCGCCGATGGAGGTGATCCTGATCCTGTCCTTCGAGAAGACAGAGCCGGAGACCGTCTCTTCGCCCACGTCTGTCTTCACCGTCAGGGTGATCAGGTTCTTGAATCCCGAAGACGCCTCGGTCTTCGTCTCCGCCACCTTGATGCCCCGCTCCTTCGTCACGTATTCGGCGTTGACGAAGTTCACAGGCTCGCGGAGGACCGGGTCCAGGATCCCCTTGAGGACGGCGCGGGTGATGTACCTGGTGAAGCGGTTCCCGGCGAGGTCGCCACCGTACGTGATGTCGATCTCCCCGATCCTGCCCTCAACGAGCTGGGTGGCGAGCTTGCCCATCCTCTCCCCGAGGTAGGCGAAGGGCTCCATCAGGTCCTGCTGGTCTGGCGGAACCATCGGCACATTCACCGCGTACTTTGCAGGCTCGCCGGCAAAGACGGCAAGGCACTGCTTCGCGACAGAGATCGCCACATTCTTCTGCGCCTCGACCGTGCTTGCCCCGAGGTGCGGGGTGACGATCACGCTGTCGAGGGTGAGGAGAGGCGACTCGAAGGGAGGTTCGCTCTCGAAGACATCGAGGGCAGCGCCGGCGATCTTCCCGGATACGAGCCCATCGTACATCGCCTTCTCGTCGATGATGCCGCCGCGGGCGCAGTTGATCAGCCTGACGCCGTCCTTCATCGTTGCGATGCGCTCGGCATTGATCAGGTGCTTCGTCTCGGGCGTCAGGGGCGTGTGCACCGTGATGAAGTCCGCGACCTTCACCAGGTCGTCGATACCCATCAACTCGACGCCCATCTGCGCTGCGTTCTCCTTCGTGATGAAGGGGTCGTAGCCGACGACCTTCATATCCATCGCGATGACGCGCTTTGCGATCTCACGGCCGATCCGACCGAGACCGACGATGCCGAGGGTCTTTTCGTTCACCTCGACTCCCATGAACTTCGAGCGCTTCCACTCCTTCTTTTTCAGGGATGCGGTTGCCTGCGGGATGTTGCGTGCAAGGGAGAGCATCATCGCAATCGTGTGCTCGGTCGCCGCGAGGGTGTTGCCCATCGGAGCGTTTGCAACCGGGATGCCGCGGCGCGTCGCTGCTTCGGTATCGATATTGTCGACGCCGGCCCCTGCGCGCCCGATGTACTTCAGGTTTGTCCCGGCCTCGATCACTGCTGCCGTGACCTCGGTTCCGCTCCGCACGAGAATTGCATCGTAGTCTTTGATCGCCTCGATCAACTGCTCTTCGGTCAGGTTCGTGCGGACATCGACGTCGCACGTCTCCTTTAATATTTCAATGCCTTCTTCAGCCAGCGGGTCGCTGACAAGGACTCTGAATTTCAATGTAAACCCCATTATGTATGATGCCCTGATGGTATTCATGTCTTTTTCTCTCAGGGATGGGGATGCCCGCGGGCGATCGTCGGAAAGAGGTCGGGGCTCACTTTTTCACATCTCCTGCCCCGCGCAGGTGGTGAAAAGTGAGGGGAGGGAGAATCTATATGATTCGTCAGACCCACCATATATGTGGTGCGATAATGACCGAAATGCCCAACATTTTGTGGCTCTCAGAGATATCAAAGGATGATATCCCGTTCGTCGGGGGAAAGGGTGCATCCCTCGGTGAAATGACCTCTGTCGGGCTGCCCGTCCCCGATGCATTTGTGGTAACGGCCCAGGCATTCAGAAAGTTTCTCATTGACACCGGGCTTGAAGACTCCCTTTTTGACCTGCTTGTTGACCTCGATGTTGAAAACAGCGACGAACTCGAGGAAATCTCGCAGAATGTCAAGGCGATGGTCATCGGTGCGAAGATGCCCGAAGATATCAGGGAGGAGATCCTTGTAGCCTATGATAAGATGGGTAACGGCGAGATGGTTGTCGCCGTCAGGTCCAGTGCTACCGCAGAGGACCTGCCTGATGCGAGTTTCGCCGGTCAACAGGAGACATACCTGAACATCAAGGGCGAGGTCGCGGTCATCGAGGCGGTCCAGCAGTGCTGGGCCTCCCTGTACGGTGCCCGCGCCATCTACTACCGCGCAAAGCAGGGCTTCGACGACAAGACCGTCAACATCGCCGTCGTCGTCCAGCAACTTGTCAGGTCGGAGAAATCGGGTGTCATGTTCTCGTCGCACCCTGTCACCGGCGAACCCCTCACCATCATCGAAGGCTCATGGGGTCTTGGCGAGGCCGTGGTCTCAGGGAGTGTCTCTCCGGACAAATATGTCTATGACAGGCGTCTGAAGCGGATCGTGGACCGACTCATCTCGAACAAGGAATATATGATCGTCCCGACCGGGGACCACGGGACCGAACTGGTGACCATCCCGAAGGACCGCCAGGACATGCCCGTCCTCTCCGGTGCCGAGGTAGAAGCGCTTGCCGAATATGCCCGGATCTCCGAGGAGCACTACGGCGTCCCGGAGGATCTCGAGTGGGGGATCGTCGGGGACACCATCTATATCCTCCAGTCCCGTCCGATCACCACCATCAAGGCAGGCGAAAAGAAGGCGCCGGCCACCGCTGGTGACCTCGGCAAGATTCTCCTTGAGGGGAACGGCGCCTCGCCGGGTGTCGCGAGCGGCCGTGTGATCATCGTCCACGATGTCAAGGATCTCGGCAAGGTCAGGGAAGGCGATATCCTTGTTGCCAAGATGACAAACCCCGACATGGTCCCGGCGATGCGCAAGGTCGGCGGCATCGTCACCGACGAGGGCGGGATGACCTGCCACGCAGCGATCGTCTCCAGAGAACTCGGCACCCCTGCGGTCGTCGGGACGAAGAAGGCTACAAAGACCCTGAAGGATGGGCAGATGATCACCCTCGACGGTGAGAAGGGCCTTGTCTTTGAAGGCGCTATCGCAGCCGCCCCGGCAACCCCGACAGTCTCCGCAGCCCCTGTGGCCGGCGCTGTCTTTGCGCAGACTCCGGTCATCACCGCGACGAGCATCAAGGTGAACGTCTCCCTCCCCGAAGCCGCAGTGCGGGCCGCTGCTACCGGCGCCGACGGCGTCGGGCTCCTCAGGATCGAGCACCTCATCCTCGGCCTGAACAAGACCCCGGGCTGGTTCATTTCCCAGGGTAAGGAAGAGGAGTTCATTACCGAGCTCTACAAAGGTATCAAGGTCGTCCTCGACGCCTTCCCGGGCAAGCCGGTCTGGGTCAGGACCCTCGACGCCCCGACCGACGAGTTCCGCAACATGCTCGGCGGCGAGGAAGAACCTGACGAGCACAACCCGATGCTCGGCTGGCGCGGTCTCCGCCGCGACCTCCAGAGCCCGGCACAGTTCAGGATGCAGATCGAGGCCTTCAAGCGGCTCTGGGACGCGGGCTACGATAACCTTGGCCTGATGTTCCCCCTCGTCTCCCACCCGGACCAGTTTGTCAGGGCAAAGGAGCTCATCGCTTCCTGGGGTGTGAAGGTGGACGAGATCGCCCTCGGCATCATGATCGAGATCCCGGCCTGCGCGATCCTCATCGAGGACTTCTGCAAGGCCGGCGTTTCCTTCGCCTCCTTCGGCACGAACGACCTGATCCAGTACACCATCGCCATCGACCGGAACAACGAACTCGTTGCCCCGATGTACAACCCCCGGCACCCGGCCGTCCTCAAATTGATCAAGGACGCCATCGCCGTCTGCCGGCAGTATGGTGTCGAGTGCTCCATCTGTGGTCAGGCCGGTTCTGAACCCGCAATGGTCCAGTGGCTCATCGAGAACGGTATCACGAGCGTTTCGGCAAATATCGACGCTGTCCCGAAGATCCGCGAGACTGCAGCGCGGACCGAGAAGCGGATGATCCTCGACTCTGTGAGACTCAAGAATGCATGAAACAGGTATATCAGAGGAAGAACTCTTTTCCTTCCTCTCTTTAAAGAAGAGAGAGGATTCCAATTATCACCATGTACTCAGCTCGATGTGCACGGTCCCCCATCCGGTAGCGGTGCGTGCGCACCAGATGTTCATCGAGGCAAACCTCGGCGACCCCGGTCTTTTCCGGGGGACGGCTTCCATCGAGGAACTCCTGGTGGAACGTATCGGCGCTCTCTTCCACCACGCCGGTGCCGGAGGCTATGCGACCTCGGGGGGGACCGAGTCGAACCTCCAGGCTCTCAGGATCTATGCAAAGATGAAGGAGTCGCGCCGCCCGAATGTGATCGTCCCTGAGTCGGCGCATTTCTCCTTTGAGAAGGCCTGCGACATCCTCCACCTCGAGATGCGGACCGTGCCCTGCGACGAGACCTTCAGGATGGACACCGGGGCCATGCAGGAACGTATCGACGGGAACACCTGCTGCATCGTCGGGATCGCCGGGACGACCGAATACGGCGTCGTCGATCCGATCCAGGAGATCGCGGGCATCGCCCATGATAAGGGCGTTCCCCTTCATGTGGACGCGGCCTTTGGCGGCCTTGTCATCCCCTTCCTGAAGAAACCCATGCCCTTCGACTTTGCCCTTCCAGGCGTAGCGAGCATCGCCGTCGACCCTCACAAGATGGGGATGAGCACGATCCCGTGCGGCTGCCTTGTCGTCAGGGACCCTGCATGGTTCAACCTCCTCAACGTGGAGACGCCCTATCTTACCGTGAAGCAGGAGTGCACCCTTGCCGGGACGCGTTCGGGCGGTGCAGTCGTCGGGGCCTTCGCCGTTCTCGAACACCTTGGCATGAGCGGTATGAGGGCGGTTGTCGAGGGGTGCATGAAGAACACCGCGCGGCTCATCGAGGGGATGGAGACCCTCGGGTACCGCCGGGCGGTCACTCCCGACCTGAATGTGGCGACCTTCGAGGCCGGCGCCGTGCCGCCCGGCTGGCGGGTCTCCTGGACCCGGCGCGGGCACATGCGTACGGTCATGATGCCCCATGTCCACAGGGACGTGATCGAAGAATTTCTCAGAGATGTAGGTGAAATGGATGCTTGAAAGGCTGAAATCATCGCTTGAGTCCTGCCCCATCGTGCGGCGGGGAGAATACAACTACTTCATCCACCCGATCACAGACGGCGTGCCCCTCCTCGACCCCTGCCTCCTCCGCGAGGTGGCGTGCGCGATGGTCAGCGTCATGGACCTCCGCGGCGTCGACAAGATCGTCACCGCCGAGGCGATGGGCATTCACATCGGTACCGCTCTCTCCCTGGTGACCGATATACCCCTGAATATCATCCGGAAGCGGCAGTACAGCCTCCCCGGCGAGGTTGCCGTCCACCAGTCGACCGGCTACTCGAGCGGGCAACTCTACCTGAACGGGATCGAGAAGGGCGACCGCGTCGTCATCATCGACGACGTGATCTCCACGGGCGGCACGCTCAAGGCGGTCATTGCCGCCCTGGAGAGTGCCGGTGCGGAGATCGAGGATATCTGTGTCGTGATCCGCCGCGGGAACCCCTCTCTCGACCGCCCATTCACCACGCTCGTCACCATCGACGTCGACGAACACGGGGTTCATGTCACCGATTCGTGCCGCTGATATTGCGGCGCGGGTGAAGGCCGAGGACGCGCGGCGTGTCGTCCTCCAGCTCCCTGACGGGCTGAAACGCCATGCGGCTCCCCTCGCTCGGGCCCTCGCGGCCGAAGGTATAGAGGTGACGGCGGTAGCTGGCGACCCCTGCTATGGCGCGTGCGACCTTGCCCTTGACGCCGTCGCCCTGACAGGCGCCGACCTCCTCGTCCATATCGGCCACGCCCCTGTGGAGGAGCGGCCGGGCGTCGTCTACGAATATCTCCCCTTCGACTTCGACCCAGAGGTCGTCGCCGCAGCGACTCCCCTCCTCTCCGGACAGGAGGTGGGGCTCGTCACGACGGTCCAGCACGTCCACCTCCTGCCGGGCATCGCCGCCGCCCTCGCCGCGCACGGCATTGCGGCCGAGGTTGCACCCGGCGGCGGGCGCACCCCCCTGCCCGGCCAGGTGCTCGGCTGCAGTTATGCGAATGCCCGCGCCCTTGCGGCCCCTGAGATCCTCTTTGTGGGGACAGGGGTCTTCCATGCGATCGGCGTCCAGATGGCGACAGGGAAGAGGGTCGTCGCCCTCGATCCCTATACCGGGGAGTTACAGGAGGTCTCGGCCGACCGTCTTCTCCGGCGGCGCTTCGCCCTCATCGAGAAGGCGCGGTCTGCGGAGAATATCGGCATCCTTCTCTCGACAAAGAGCGGGCAGGCGCGGCCCGCGCTCGCCGCCCGCCTCGCCGCCCTCTCGGAGAAGGCGGTCGTGATCACGATGCGCGAGGTCTCGGCCGCGGAGATGACCAATTTCGGGTGCGGCGCCTATGTGAACACCGCCTGCCCCCGCCTCGCGTATGATGATCAGGTCCGCTTCCCTGTCCCCCTCCTCACCCCCCAGGAGTTTGAGATCCTGGTCGGGGTGCGTGCGTGGGAGGACTACGTCATCGACGAGATCTGAAGAGGGGAATATTTCCTATTTTTTGGACTCTGAAGTATTCCTGTTCCCACGTTTCTATGCCGGGGAATAAGCCTCCCGCTCCCCCATTTTTAGGATAGAAAATACTGGTAATCTCCTCTTTGATGATATCATCTTTCCTTCCGGGTTCACTCCTGAGTCGGGGACGACCGAAGGGAGTCGAGAAAATCTTTGATTTTCGGCGTAGTCCCCCGGAGAAGAACGCGGATCCACTGCCTTCCCCTCACTGTTTGCCGGGGGCTCATCGAAGACCTGACGGTCTTCTCAAGCTCGCTGACGCTCGCACCTCGAAAACCTTCGGTTTTCTTGACTCCCTTCGGTCGTTCCCCCGGACCCCCGATTTAGGATTGGCCCCGGGAAGAGCGAACAGGATTCCTGAGGAGAGAGATTGCCCTCCACCCCCTATCCTAAGATGGGGGGTTAGGGGGCAACGAGCGATAGCGACCTTGAGAAAATCTCTGATTTTCGAGTGAAACCCCCTGGAACAGGCACCCAAACCGGAATTTTCCCGACTCGGACCGGCAGATATTTCTTTTCCCGGGGAGAGGGTCTGCCATGCGCACGGCCCTCAGGTACGCCCTCCTCTTTCTCGTTGCCTTCGCTCTCTTCTCTACCCTCTTCTTCCTCCCAATGGTCGCAGGGACGCCGGAGCATGTGATCGCCGCTCCCTGCTCCCCTCCGTCCGTGAGTTCCTCCGTCGTCATCCATCTCACCGAAGAGGACTTCGCCGCCCACCCCGCCCTGTACGACCTTATCGTCGAGGGGAAGAAGGTGCGGCGTCCCACCCCTCTCTTCTTCCTCCCGCCGCCCGAAAACGACTGGAGTGCAATCGTCCTCAACAGAGATGAGGACCTGGCTCTCTCGTGGGACTATATGCAGGCGCGCTCGGTGAACGGCACTGTGGTCTCTGCGGTTATCGAGTACAATGGGACCTATTACCGTCTGGCACCCTCCCAGGGCTGACCCCCTCCGGCACGTTCATCCCCCTCCTTTTCCAAGTATTATACAGATATGCGCCTGCGGCATCTTGAGATGACACTCCAGAAACTCTCCGGATTTCCTGCGCCAAAGCCGGCGCTCGAACAGTACGCCACGCCGGCGACTGTCGCCGCTCGCCTCCTCCACCATGCCTCGGGGGAGGGTGCGATCGAGGGGAAACGCGTCCTCGACCTCGGCTGCGGTACAGGGATGCTCGCCTGCGGCGCCTCCCTCATCGGGGCCGGAGAGGTCGTCGGGGTCGACGTCGACAGGGCGGCCTTGCGGACCGCGCAGGCAAATGCCGCCCTTGTTGGGGCGGAGGTCGACCTCGTCTGCGGGGAGATCGGCCCGACCTTCCCGATCCGGCCGCGGACCTTCGACACCGTCGTCATGAACCCCCCTTTCGGCGCCCAGAAAAAGCACGCTGACCGCCCCTTCGTCGACTGCGCCCTCGCCTCGGCCGACGTCGTCTACGGCATCTTCAACGCCGGGTCACGCCCCTTTATCGAGACCTATATCTCCGGCCGCGGCCGGATCACCGCCGCCGTCGGGGGCTCCTTCACCATCCCACGCACCTTCGCCTTCCACCGGCGCGACCGCCTCGATATCCCGGTCGAAATCCTGCGGATCGAGAGGTGTTGAGGTGCTCAAGGAACTGAAGTCGGTTCTCTCCCTCTCCTTTGGCCACCTCGTCATCGACATCTACTCGCCGGTCATCCCGGCCGTCCTCCCCCTCCTCATCGCGACGCACGGCTGGTCGTACTTCCTTGCCGGTCTCCTCGTCGCCGCGTTCAACATCACCTCCTCTCTCCTCCAGCCTGCTGTCGGCTACCTCTCGGATAGGCGGGGCTTTTCCGTTCCTTTTGCCGTCCCCTTCCTCATCGCCTCCCTCTGCATCGGGGCCTTCGGACTTGTCGGCGACTACTCCCTTCTCCTCATCTGCGCCGCTCTCGCTGCCTTCGGCGCCGCGACCTTCCACCCCCTTGCCCTCTCGGCAGTGAACAGGGCGAGCCGGAACGAGAACCGGGGGAGGCTCACCTCCATCTTCGTCATCGGCGGCAACCTCGGCTTCGCCCTCGGTCCGGTCCTCGCCGGGCTTGCGGTGAGCGCCCTCGGCCTCCCCGGCATCCTCGTCCTCGCCGTCATCGGTATCGTCACCGCCCTCTTTTCGCCGCTGATCTTCCCCCGCGAGGGTGCCGAAACCGAACATGCGGTCAGGCCGATGGTGCATGAGGCCCCCTCCTCATATCGACCCATCGCTCTCATCGTCGCCGTGGGGGCGCTGCGCTCCTGGGTGATCTTCTCGGCCATCGCCTACCTGCCGACGTACTTCCACGTCCACCTCGGCGTCGGCCTCCTCACTGCCAACACCCTCGTCTCCCTGATGCTCGTCGCCGGCGTTGTCGGGCAGTATGTCGGCGGCGTCCTCTCCGACACCTACGGAAGGAAGGAGTGGACTGTCTTCGGCTTTGCCGCCTCTGTCCCTTTTTTCGTCCTCTTCCTCACTTCGTCGGGCGCCTTCTCGTACGTCGCACTCCTCATCTTCGGCTTCTTCCTCTGGTCCACCTTCTCGGTCACGGTGGCGATGGCGCAGGAGGTGATGCCCGGCAATGTCGGGCTCGCCTCAGGACTGATGCTCGGCCTTGCCGTTGGTGCGGGCGGGATTGGCGTCGCCGTCTCCGGTGCGATAGCCGACGCCTCCTCCCTCGGGACCGCCCTTGCCACCCTCCCCCTCCCGGTCGTCGCGGCCCTCCTCCTCGTCTTCGCTGTCCCGTACCCCTGGAAAGCGCTGGCAGGGAGAAGGGGGTCGGGCGGACGGGGATAAGTGGCGTTCCCCGTTCTCCACTTTGGGTGGGATACCGGAGTCCCCTGCGATGGAGGAGACTGATCCACCGCCTTCCCCACAATATAAGCCGGGGGCTTTTCGAAAGCCTCTGGCTTTCTCAAGCTCGCTGACGCTCGCACAGCGAAGACTTCGTCTTCTCGACTCCCTTCGGTCGTTCCTCCGGACCCCCCCTTGCGATTGGTCCCGGGAAGATTGAGCAGAGATCCTGAAACGCGAGACTGTCATCCACCCCCAATCCTGAGCGGGGAACGAGCGTCAGCGAGTTCGAGAAGACCATAGGTCTTCGAGGGCGGGGGCGTAGTCCCCCGGCGTAGGCACACCAGAACTGGAATTTTTCAGGGTCGAAATCTCAGAAAACCAGGATTACCCAAAAAAAGAGAGGCGGCCCTCCAAACTACCTCTTTGTTCCGTGATCCGGTCTTTTATGCGTCCGTCTTCTGGAAATAGAGACGGCAGTGGCACTGCCCTTCGTTCTCCACCTCGTCCCGATGGTAGATGCAGGGGCAGACGATCTTCTTGTCCTCCCCGGCATCGCCGCTCCTGAGGCGGCAGGGGCAGTACTGCTCGCCGAACCGGATCGTGTTTCGTGCAAGCCCCCTGATGACGGTCTGCAACTGTTTGTCATCCGGGTTGAGTGTCCAGCCGTTTTTTTGGGCGTAGTCTTTTGCCCACTTCAGGATCTGCTCTTCGAGTTCTTCCTGTGCGATATCTGTCATCGCGAGACTATCGGCCGGAGGAGATAAATTCTTTCGCGGGGCGGCCCCGCGTGAAAAAAAGGGATCAGTTCCCTTCCTCGATCGTCTTGATCATGGAAAGGAAGATCTTCTTCCCGTCGGCAGAGCCGAGCACCTCTTCTGAGGCGCGCTCCGGGTGCGGCATCATGCAGAGGACGTTCCTCGCATTGCCACCGATGATGCCGGTGATATTCTCCGCGGCACCGTTCGGGTTCACCGCCGGTGTGACATTCCCGGCCTCGTCGCAGAACCTGAACGCCACCCTGTCCTCCGCGTTGAGCGCCGCGAGAGTCTCCGGGGCCGCGACATACCGCCCCTCCTTGTGGGCGATCGGGATCCTGACCACCTCGCCCTTCTTATACAGGCGGGTGAAGGGCGAGTCGGCGGTCTCGACCCGCAGGCAGACCGGTCTGCAGATGAACTTCGGCGTGGCATTGGTCGTGAAGGTGCCGGGCACCATCCCGCTCTCCGCCCCTATCTGGGCGCCGTTGCAGATCCCGAGGACAAGCCTGCCTGCATCTGCATGGCGGCGGATCGCGTCCATAACCGGCGTCCGTGCGGCAATCGCCCCGGCCCTCAGATAGTCGCCGTAACTGAAGCCGCCCGGAATGACGATCGCGTCATAGTCCTGCTTCAGCCCGTCCTTGTACCAGACGAGGTCGCAGTCCACGCCGCAGACATCGGCAAGGACATACTGGACATCGCGGTCGCAGTTGCTCCCTCCAAACTGGACCACCGCGAACTTCATGCTGCGACCTCGACCTCGTAGCGGTGGATGACCGGGTTCGCGAGCAGGCGCTCGCACATCTTCTCGGCCTCGGCCTGTGCGGCGTCGGCGCTTGCGGCATCGAGGGTGACGAAGAAGACCCTCGCGGTGGAGAGGGACTCAGTCGTGAATCCGAGGTTCGCGAGGGCGTGCTGGATCGCACGCGCCTCGGGGTTGAGCATCCCGTCTTTCAGGGCAATCGTGATCTTGGCAGTGTACTTCATTATTTCACTCTCCGGTGAGGCGCCGTACGACCTCGGCATAGGTGGCCATGACGTCCCCCTTGTCGAAGCGGTAGACGTCTTTGTCCATCGAAGCATGGCTCTTCTTGTCCCACAGGCGCATCGAGTCCATGGAGATCTCGTCGCCGAGGAGGATCCTGTCGCCGTGGCGGCCGAACTCCAGCTTGAAATCGACAAGGTCGAGGCCGATTTTGTCGATCTTCTCCTTGAGAAGGTCGTTGATCTTCAGGGCGGCCATTTTGACCTCTGCGATCTCCTCGGTGGTCATGAAACCGAGGGCGACGATGATCTCGTCGTTGATCATGGGGTCGTGGCGGGCGTCGTCCTTATAGTCGAGGACGATCACCGGCGGGTTCAGGGGTGCGCCCTCCTCGAAGGGGTAGTTCCTGACAATGGAGCCCGCAGCGATGTTCCTGACGATCACTTCGACCGGGATCATCTTCAGGGGCCGCACGATCATCGTCGTTTCGTCCTCCATCCGGACGAAGTGCGTCGAAACGCCGTTCTCCTCCAGGTACCTGAAGAGATACGCCGAGACCCGGGCATTGTATGCGCCCTTCTGTGCGAGTTCGTCCTTCTTCGCACCGTCAAAGGCGGTGATATCATCCCTGAACTTCACGATCAGTTCGTCAGGGTTGTCAGAGCGGAATACGGACTTTGCCTTTCCGCGGTAGATAGGTTCCTGTTCAGTCACAAAGACCTCTCCTCAATATTTTTCTGGAGTTTGTGGATCAACGGCGCCAGCCTCTCCGCATACCATCCCTTCTCGATGAAGCGGCGGTAGATGCAGAGGCGCTCCTGCAACGTTGCGTCCCCGACGAGGTTCTTGAGCTCCTGGATCTGCGGCCAGGGGTGCTCGGGGTTGACATAGTCGATGGTCAGGGGGGAGACCCCGCCGAGGTCGTCGACCCCGCATGTAAGGAGCGAGGCGGCATCGGCGAGGTTTGGCGGGATCTGGACGGCGACCTCCTCAGGCAGGATCTCGCGGGCGAGCCTGATCGTCTCTGCCATCACTTCGGTCGTCGCCGGGGCGATGTTTGCCATCCCTGTCCCCTCCTTCGGGCAGAAGTTCTGGACAATGACCTCCTGGATATGACCGTAGCGCCGGTGCAGCCCGGCGATCACTTCGAGGGATTCCTCCCTGTCCGCGGCCGCCTCCCCGATCCCGACGAGAATACCGGTCGTGAAGGGTATCCTGAGTCTCCCTGCATTTTCGATCATCTCGATCCTGACGAGGGGATCCTTCCCGGGTGAGTTCCGGTGTGCAGGGACATCGGCTGTCGTCTCAAGCATCAGCCCCATGCTGGCATTCACGTCGCGGAGGCGTGTGAGTTCGTCGTAGGTCAGGATGCCGGCATTGGTGTGCGGCAGAACCCCGGCCCCGATCGCATACGCGCAGAGGTCATAGCAGTAGTCAAGGATATCGGCATAACCGATCGCGGCGAGGTGATCGTTGAAGCCCGGTACCTCGCCCGGCCTCTCGCCGAAGGTGAAAAGTGCCTCGGTACAGCCGAGTCGCGCTCCCCCGTCGATCGTCCGGTGCACCTCTCCGGGCGGCATGACGCACCCTTCGGCGACGTCTCTCCTGAAACAGCAGTAACTGCAGGCGTTCGCGCAGACTGTAGTGAGCGGGAGGAAGATGTTCCGTGAAAAGGTGATCACCCGGCGGTGCATGCAGGTACCATTCCCCTTCCACCTTCATCTAACCTTCGCGTCGGTGGCGGCAGGGGATTTCTATCACTCTGCCGGGGGCCTGTCCGGAGAGGCGAGGCGCGAGATCGACTGCATGGGCCGACATGCGCGGCCGTGGCAAATCCGATTGTTTTTTCGGGGTATCAGGCCAAAGTCTTTTGAAATGCCAGTTGATGCTGTCATCCCCTTCAAGCCGAAGAATCCTAAGACCCGCCTCTCCTGCGTGATGGACCAGGAGGAGAGGGAAGCGTTTGCACGGGCGATGCTCTCCGATGTTATCAGTGCCGTGTGCATGGGGGGGTGCGCCCCTCTCCTCCTCTGCACCGCGCCCTTCGAGCACCCCGACGCCCCGGTGACTGTCGATCCGGCCGGGCTCAACGAGTCCCTGAACCGTGCCCTTGCCTCGGCAGAGGGCCCCCTGCTCATCATCATGGCCGACCTCCCCCTTGCCGACGGTGCGGCGATCGCGCGGATGATCGCGACGTCAGCCGACATTGCCATCATGCCCGGCCGCGGCGGGGGGACGAACGCGATCTTCGTGCGGGAACCGTCCCGGTATCATGTCGACTATTATGGAGCGAGTTTCCTGAAACACGCGGCGATTGCGGCCGATGCCGGCCTCTCCTGCGAAGTCGTCGATTCATTCAGGCTCCATACTGACGTGGACGAAAAAGAGGATCTGGTCGAGGTTCTGATCCACGGGGCCGGGGCGGCCCGCAGGTACCTCGAGTCACTCGGTTTTGCCCTTTCTATTGAAAAGGGCAGGGTCGGCGTGGAGCGCCGCACCCATAAAGAGACAGTCTGAGGCGTCGATCGTCGGGATCCCGACATCGTCCGTGATCCCGATGCCGCTGCCCCTGAAGAGCACGGCCGGGACGCACTCGTCGGCCTCCCCCATGAGAAGTTCGGCCGCCGAGGCGAGACAATCGCCGACCGCCCTTTTCGTTACTTCGAGTTCCCTGCCATAAAGGTCGAGCCTTCCGGCCTCGTCGACAACCGCGCGGATGCCGGCACATCCGATGGCGACACCGCTGCACCCGAGGCGCATGGCGTGGGTGCGGGAGTCGATGACAAGCACGCCGATGTCTGCCCCCAGTCTCTCCCCGATCGCAGTTCTCATCTGTGCGGCGCTTCTGTCCGGGTCGGCCGGGAGGGGCACGACGGCGCCGTCCGGTGCATTTGAGTGGTCCACACCCGCATTCGGAAGGAGGGTGCCGTTCTTGAGGGTGAGAAGGTAGCCCGGTATCCCGCCGACCACGCAGTCTGACTCGCGCAGGACGACCTCCGCGATCCTCGGCTCAAGGTGGTAGCGCTCTGCAAGGGTGAGTGCCTCCGCGGAGGGGGTGACAGAATCCAGGCTGACGACCCTTCCCTCGGCCGTTGCCACCGCCGATTCGGCGAGGAGGAGAATGTCCCCGTCCTGCACTCCCTGGCAGGGGGCGGCGTCGGCCGCCGCGAGAACCTTTCCGGTCAGGTCGTCGCCGTCATGGATAAGCCCGGTATGCAGGGCATAGACACTGAACCATCCGCTCATAGTGATTGCTCCATATGTTCGATGACACGGACTGCATCGCGCGTCGCCGCCACGTCGTGGGTCCGCACCATATCCGCGTCCGTGAGGAGTCTCGCCGTCAGGGCGAGGGTGGCCGCGAGGCGCTCTTCCGATGGCCGGCCGATCAGGTCGCCGATGAAGGACTTGCGCGAGATCGCAAGGAGGATCGGGTGCCCTGCTGCTTTAAACCTGCCGAAGTTGCGGCAGAGTTCCCAGTCGTCGGCATAGGTCCGTTCCGGTGTCCACCGACCGACCGCCGGGTCGAGGATCAGGCCCTCGATCCCGGCGGCGCGAGCACGCTCTATCACCTGACCGAGGACGACGCGAGTCGCCTCTGTTCCCTTCGGGTCGCCGGGGAGGCGACCGGTTGCCATGGCCACGACCGGCAGGTCGGAATCTGCCGCGAGGCGTGCGTACGCCGGGTTCGAGAGGCCGCTGATGTCGTTGATCAAATGGATGTCGTGGCGCAGGCAGGCATCAAGCACCTCGGGGTACATCGTGTCTACCGAAACCGCGACGCCGCTCCCGTCGAGTTCGGCAAGGGCTGTTTCAATCCTCTCGATCTCTTCAGCAACCGTGATCGGTACCGATCCCGGTGCGGTTGACCGCGCACCCACGTCGACGATATCCGCGCCCTCGTCGATCATCGCGAAGGCATGGTCACGAACGGCGCATCCCGGGACATAAGATCCGGAAAAAAAAGATTCGGGGCTGCAATTGATGATTCCCATGATGCGGACGGGTGCCCCGCCGCCGACTGTCATGCCCTTTACAGTACAGGATTGCATGACCTCGCCTGTTCGGCCTTGAAGGTGTTTTCCATGAGGGTTGCAATGGTCATGGGCCCGACGCCGCCCGGCACCGGGGTGATGGCCGAAGCCTTCTCCGCGACAGAATCGAAGTCGACATCGCCGCAGAGTTTCCCGTTTTCATCATGGTTGATGCCGACGTCAATGACAACCGCTCCCTCTTTCACCATCTCGGCCTTCACGAACCTGGCCCTGCCGATTGCGGAAACCAGGATGTCGGCTCTTTGCACGATTGCGGGGAGATCCACCGTCTTCGAGTGGCAGATCGTCACCGTTGCGTCGGCGTTGAGGAGCAGGGCGGCCATTGGCCTCCCGACGTCCACGCTCCGCCCGACAACGACGGCGTTCCTGCCGGCGATCGGGATCCCGTACTCGGAGAGCATCGTCATGATGCCCCCCGGTGTGCAGGGCACGAACTGCGGCTGACCGGCGAAGAGTTTCCCGGCATTCGCCGGGTGAAAGCCGTCGACGTCCTTCTCCGGGAAGACGGCGTTGATCACCCTCTCCGTGTCCACCTGCCGCGGCAGGGGGAGCTGTACCAGGATCCCTGAGATCTCGGGGTCGTTGTTGAGGCGTTCGACCGCCTGGAGGACTTCCTGCGTCGTTGCCGTCTCAGGGAGTTCGATGCGGACCGATCCGATGCCGACCCGTTCGCATGCCCGGTGCTTCATCCGGACATACATCTGCGAGGCCGGGTCGCTGCCCACCAGAACCGTGGCGAGGTGGGGGTAGAGCCCCGACTCCTCGATCTTTTCCCTGAGGAGTTCGAGCCTCTTCTCCGATAGGACCTTGCCGTCGAGAATCATTCGATTACCGCGTAGATGGGGAATTTGCTCGCAAGTGCCTCGACTTCCTTCTTCACCCCTGCGTTCTTCTCCTTGTTCTCGATGTCGTTGAGGATGGTGGCGATTAAGTGCCCGATCTGCTTCATCTCTTCTTCTTTCATGCCGCGGGAGGTGACGGCCGGGGTGCCGATCCGCAGACCGCTGGTCACGAAGGGGGAGAGGGTCTCGCGCGGGATCGTGTTCTTGTTCACGGTGATCCCGGCGTCGTGCAGGGCGTTCTCGGCCTGCAGGCCGGTCAGGCCCTTGTCAGAGAGATCGAGGAGCATGAGGTGGTTGTCGGTGCCGCCAGAGACAAGGCGCAGCCCTTCGGAGTCGAGGGTAGCGGCGAGGGTCTTGGCGTTCTTGACGACCTGTTTGCAGTAGTCCTTGTAGGCCGGGGTGAGCGCTTCCTTGAAGCAGACTGCCTTGGCAGCGATGATGTGCATCAGGGGGCCGCCCTGCAGGCCGGGGAAGACCGCCTTGTCGATGGCCTGTGCGTCTTCTTTGCGGCACATGATCGCGCCGCCGCGGGGGCCGCGGAGGGTCTTGTGAGTGGTCGTCGTGGTGAAGGGGAGGACGTCCAGCGGGGAGTTGTGGAGGCCGGTGGCGACAAGGCCTGCGATGTGGGCGATGTCGGCCATACAGGAGGCCCCGACGTCCTCGGCGATCTCGCCGAAGGCCTTGAAGTCGATCTCGCGCGGGTAGGCCGAGGCGCCGCAGACGATCATCTGCGGCTTCTCCTTCCGTGCCATGTCGGCGAGGGCCGCGTAGTCGATGACCTCGGTCTCATGGTCCACGCCGTACTGGACGACGTTGTACATCTTGCCGGAGAAGCTCACCGGCGAACCGTGGGAGAGGTGGCCGCCCTCGGAGAGCTTCATGGACATGATCTTGTCGCCGTACTTGATGGTGGCGAAGTAGACGGCCATGTTGGCGCCAGAGCCCGAGTGGGGCTGGACGTTCGCATGCTCCGCGCCGAAGAGCTGGCAAAGACGGTCCCGTGCGAGGTTCTCGATTATGTCATAGTATTCACAGCCGCCGTAGTACCTCTTTCCGGGGTAGCCTTCGGCGTACTTGTTGGTCAGGATCGAGCCTGCGGCTTCGATGACGGCCTTCGATACGACATTTTCCGATGCGATAAGTTCAAGGCCGTTTATCTGCCTGAGGCGCTCTTTTTCGATAATTTCCGTGAGTTCTGGATCAGTACTGGCAAGACTAGACATGTACAAAAACATCGCCGTGATCAGTATTATGTCTTCGGCCGTTGTCAGTGCAGAATGCCGCCATGTTCCGGGGATTGTTCTCCCGGTCGGCAGGATCCCGGTTATTTTTCTTTCGTCCTCTTTCCCCCGCGGGGTCAGACTCCCCTGTCTCGCCCTCCCTGTCGGGGTGTCCGGGCGTCAGTCTGGTATTCTGCCCTTTATTATTCTGTCTCCGGATCGGCGGAGAATAAGAGCACAATCATTATAGGTCAATAGCATCATCTTAATCTTGAGGGACAATATGCTCAATAAAGATGCCAAAGTGAAATTCCTTGAGCATCAACTTGAAGAGAGGGAGAGGGAGATTGTGTCGATGCGGGACTCGGAGAAGACTTTTGCGTCGCCGGAAGACGAGCGGATCTACCGGCTTGAACAGCGGTTGAAGGAGATGGAGGCCCTCGTCAAGGGACTGACCGATGAGGTGCTCGACCTCAAGACGGTGACGATGCGGCTCAACCGCGCCTTTGAGGCGAAGGCAGAGGTTGAACGGGCGGAACGTATGAAGCCGAAGGTCTTTATCGAAGAGGTCCCCGAAATGAAGGAAGACGTCGTCCGCAGGCCCGCGGCCGCCCCTGCCCCGCAGAAGGTTGTCATCCCTGCCCCTGCCCCCGAGGAGGACGAGAGCGGCATGGACCTCATCATGCAGACCGACGGGACACTCAAGAAGGAACGGCGAAAACATTCCGATTACATCGTTGCCCCCACAAACCAGGCCCCTGCCTGTCTCACCTCTGAGCGGCGGTCCGGCTCTCGCAGGAATACGGAGAGACGGGCCGGCGCCATCATCTTTGCAGAGGAAGAGGACGACACGAGTATCAGGAAATAAGGGGCTGCCTGGTGTACATCACCGGAATTGAGATCGACAATTTCAAGTCTTTTGCAAAAAAGACCTCCATTCCGTTTTTAGAGGGTTTCACCGTTGTGTCTGGCCCGAATGGGTCGGGAAAGAGCAATATCATCGACAGCCTGCTCTTCGCCCTCGCCCTTGCGAGCGCCCGCGGTCTGAGGGCCGAGAAACTGACCGATCTCATCAATCTCAACTCAGGCAAAAACACCGCCGAGGTGGCGATCACCTTTTCTGACGGCACCGAGATCAGGCGGCGGATCAAGAGGACGGCCTCCAACTATTATTCCTATAATTATCTCAATGGCAGGCTCGTCAAACAGAACGATATCATCGAGGTCCTCGCAAAGATCGGGATCAGGCCCGAGGGCTACAATGTGGTGATGCAGGGCGACATCACCAGGATCATGGAGATGAGCGACGGCGATCGGCGCAGGATCATCGACGAGATCGCTGGCGTCTCCGAGTTCGAAGGGAAGAAGGCCCGGGCCCTCGACGAACTCGAAGTGGTGCGCGAACGGATCGAGCGCGAGGAGGTGGTGCTCTTCGAGCTCAACGACCGCCTGGACGCGTTGAAGCAGGAGCGGGAACAGGCGCTGGCGTACCAGCACTGGAAGGAGCGGCTTGAGCATTTCCAGCGCTGCCGGGCTGTAGCACGCGTGCGCGAGATGCGTGCCGAGCACGCTTCCCTCACCACCCAGATCGCGGACCAGAACCTTGCCCTTGAGCGCGCCCTTGCCGACCTCGGGATCGAGGAGAACGACCTGGCGTACCTGAGGGGCGACCTTGCCGATGCCGATGCCGAGATCAACGAGAAGAGCGGCACCGAATATCTCAAACTGATCGCTGCTCTTGAAGAGGCGAAAGGACGGATCAAGGTTGCAGAAGGGGCGATCGCCCGCCTGAAAAAGGAGAAGGACGAGAACCTGGAGGGTATCAACCGGGCCTTCCTCGATGAGAAGCGTGCTTCCGAACGGGTGACAGCCTGCACCGAGCAGGTCAGGGCCCTCTCCATCGACAGGGCGAACCTTGCGATGGAGTGCGCCGCCGCGAAGGCGAAGACCGAGAACCTCGAAGCGGAGATCTCGCAGGGCGGGAAAGAGGCCGAGGGCCTGAAGCAGCAACTCTTCTCCCTGATGGAGGCGGCCGGCGCGAAGAAGACCCGGCGCTCCGAACTCCTGCACGAACAGGACCTGCTGATCGAGAAGAGCAGGATGCGGACCTCGGAAATCGAGCGGCTGGAGGCGCGCCTTGCCGAGGCGCGTGCGGGGTACGGCACCCTGGAGACCGGGATAGGGGAGGCAAGAAAGGCAACTGAGGTGGCTGCGGCGGAGAAGGCGGCCCTCGACCGCCGGCTCTCCGAGACGGAGAGCACCCTCTTTGCCAGGCGGTCGTCCCTCGAACGTCTCAGAAAGGAGATCCAGACAGACGAACGAGATATGATGCGGCTGGAAGCGCAGCAGCAGTCGAGGGACGGGGCCGGCGGCCCCGCCCTTGAGGCGGTGCTTGCGATGGACGGCATCTATGGTACAGTCGCCCAGCTCGGCCGTGCCCCTCCCGAGTACGCCACCGCCCTCGATGTGGCGGCCGGGGGTAAGCTCCGCTATGTCGTGGCCGGGGACGACACAATTGCCGCGGGTGCGATCCAGTACCTCAAGGAAGGGAGGCTTGGCAGGCTCACCTTCCTCCCCCTCAATAAGATGAAGCCGCGGGAGTACCCACCTGCGCGCGATCCCGGCGTGATCGACTATGCGGTCAACCTTCTTTCCTTCGATCGCCGGTATGACCTTGCCTTCCAGCAGGTCTTCGGCTCGACCGTGGTGGTGGACACCCTGGAGAATGCGCGCCGCCTCCTCGGGAAGTACAGGATGGTCACTCTCGAAGGCGAACTCCTGGAGAAGTCCGGGGCGATGACTGGCGGTTTCCTGAAGAAGAAGCAGGGAGGAGGCTTCGGCGCGGCGGTCGAAGACGAGATCGCGAAGGTCTCCCATGCTCTTGCCGGAAAGCAGGAGGAGGCGGCCGGGTTCGAACAGTCCATCTCCCGCCTCACCGCGGAGGTGGACGAGGGTCGGCAGAAGCGCGCCGGGATCGAGCAGGGCCTCGCGCGCTATGGCCTTGTCATCGAGGAGTACGGCCGGCGTCTGGCGTCTCAGAAGGCTGAGGAGGAGAGGGTCGGCAGAGACCTTGCCACCCTGAAGGGCGAGGTGGAAGAGAGCGCCACCGCCCTTGCGGCTGTCGAGACTGAGCTTGACGGGGTTGGAGACGCCCTTGCGGCACTGAATGGACAGATCGACGAACTGAAGAAGAAACTGGACGACACCGAGATCCCGCGCCTTACCGAGGAACTGGAACGGGCGCGGCGGGAGTATGAGGGTGTCGAGCGGAGGCTGCGGAACAAGGAGGCCGACATCACCGATGCCCAGCGCGAAAGGCAGTACTTCGAGAAGAGGGTGCAGGAACTCTCTGCCGAGCGCGACCGTCTGGCCGGGAAGAACCGTGGGATCGATGGCGAGGTCGCCTCGGCCGGAGAGGAGATCGCATCGGCGCGTACCGAGATCGCGGAACTTGAGGAACGGCAGCAGTCCTTCTCCGCCGAGATTACCTCTCTGCGCACAAAACGCGATGATATCGCCGCAAAGATCGCCGCCGCAGAGAAGCGGTGTGCCGGACTGAACGCGCAGGCCGACCGCATCCGTCTTCTGGTCCTGACTCTCACCGAGAAGGCCGATGCGCTTATGATCGAGATTGAGTCCCTGCAGGTGGATGGGGGGGAGGAGACCGACCTCTCCCTGGCCGAGATCGAGGAGGGGATCACGGAGGCCGATCGATCCCTGCGCGCGCTCGGGGCGGTGAACATGCTCGCCATCGAGGAGTACGGGAAAGTCGCGGAGAGGATCGAGGAACGGACCCGGAAAAAGGGTGTCCTCTCGGCCGAGAGGACTTCCATCATCGAGCGGATCGAGCACTTCGACAAGATGAAATACGACTCTTTCATGACGGCCTTCAGGGCGATAGACGCGAACTTCAGGGAGATCTTTGCGCGGCTCACCGCCGGGAGCGGTCACCTTGCGCTGGATGATGAGGAGGATCCCTTCGCCGGCGGTCTCACCTTTGCAGTCCAACCGCGCGGGAAGAAGGTGCAACTTCTCTCCGCTCTCTCCGGAGGAGAGAAGTCCCTGACAACTCTCGCTTTCCTCTTCTCGATCCAGAAATATCTCCCTGCTCCGTTCTATGCGTTCGATGAGGTGGACATGTTCCTCGACGGTTCGAATGTGGAGCAGGTTGCTGCCATGATCCGGGAACTTTCTCGGAATGCACAATTCATCACGGTCTCCCTCCGCAAACCGATGATCGAGTGCGCGGACAGGATCATGGGCGTGACGATCCGCCCGGACAAGAGTACACTCGTCACCGGTGTCGAGAATCATGCATGAGGAACCTGTTGAGATCCTGGTGCGCCTCGCGGAGCGCGGGGAGATCGATCCCTGGAATATTGATATTGTCGAGGTGACCGATCGCTTTCTATCCGAACTGGAACGGTGCCAGGAACTCGACCTCGCTATTTCAGGGAGGACTCTCTTCTACGCGGCGACTCTCCTGCGGATGAAGTCAGAATACCTTTCTGCTGATCCCGATGAGGAACAGATGGAGGGTGATGTTGATGCGGGGGAGGAGGATGACGACTTTGGTGGGCCTGAGATCGGGGAACCGATCGAGCACCTCGAACGGGAAATCCGGCGCAGGATTGGTCGGAAGAAGGTGCGGCACAGGCCTGTCACCCTTTATGAACTGATCACGGAACTGAAGGCGGCTGAGAAAGAGGAGCGTCGCCGTCAACGCCAGCGTCAGAGTCCCCGTCCCCCGGGAGATGACCTGATCCGCGCTTCAGATGTCGTCTCGGTGGCCCATGATGAAGACTATGGGGCGGCGGCGGCGGCGGTGATGGCGTGCTATGGCAGACTGGCCCCTGAGGGTTCTGCGGTGACGATGCGCTCCCTCTGCTCCTCTCTCGGGCGCGGGACGATAGATGTCTATATCCCGCTCCTCTTTCTCATGCTCGAGGGGACGGTCGAGATCTGGCAGGAAGAGTATTTTGGCGACGTGTATGTGAGGAGGAAAGAGAATGGACAGAGTGGCGATGCTTGAGGCGGTTCTTTTTGTGGCCGACGCGCCGGTGGAGTATCGGGATCTGGAGCGTATGCTTGGTGTGCGGCACGAGGATGTGCCTGCGCTTGCGGCGGAACTTTCCGGGCGCCTTCTGGAGCGCGCATCTCCTCTTGAGGTACTGGACTCGGGGGAGGGTGTGTTTATGGTCCTGAAAGAGGAGTTCAGCGATCTGGTCTATCCTCTGGTCCGCCCGGAGATCTCGCGTGCGGTGCTGCGCACCCTTTCTGTGGTCGCCTATAGGCAGCCGATTCTGCAGAGTGATCTGGTGGAGATCCGGGGGAGCGGCGCGTACGCCCATGTGGACGAATTGGTGGGGCGGAATCTGGTAGCGCGCCAGCGCGAGGGGAGGAGTTATGTCCTCCAGACGACGCCGGAATTCTCACGCTACTTCAAGACCGCCGATCTCGCGGGCGGTCAGGAGCGCCTGGATACAGATTAGGTTTATATGGAAGAGACGACAACATATTGAGGTCGTGTCTGAGACGACCCACAGGGGCGAATGCCCCTGTGGATGTATCCATTTCTCGGGTCTTCCGGGAAAGAAAGGGTATATATACGTCAAAGACTAAATTTGTTATCACACAAGGTGGCTCCCGCGGGTTGCTCTGCAATCTGTGGGGATTGGTGCTCTGGGATGTAGATCTTCCTTTAACGCCCTCCGGGGCGACTGCGAAGGTTTATATTGTGGGGCTCCCAATATTGTTACCTCGCAAGATGACTGGGGTCGATGAATCCGACGAGATCGGAATCGACCCTCATGGAACTGAGGTAGCGAAGATGTAGATCTTCCTTTAACGCCCTCCGGGGCGACTGCGAAGGTTTATATCTCCCGAACTCCAAGATTGTTATCTCACGCTCGGTTATGGTGTGTCTGGATGTCTGCCTTTCGCCCCTTCCAAGGGGAGCAACAAAGGTTTATATCCTACAAGGTGCAACATAGTAGAGCACGATGACTGGTGCTGATGACTCCGGCAAGACCGGAATCAGCCACTGGGGTTCCGACTTCTGAGGTGAGATCTTTGTAACTCTTCACGGGGTACAAAGCCTTATATACTCTAAAGTCGTAGATTGTTACCTCGCACAGTGACTCTGAATCAGTTTCTCTGGTTCAGAAGGTTGGCCACAAAGGTTTATATCCCTTGATGTCCAATACTGTAATCCCACGAAGTCACTCGGGAACGACACTCAAAGTCGCTCCCAAAAAGGGGCACAGAACTCGATTCTGTGTTTTGATGGAGAATCAAAATCACCGATTGGTCGGTGTTGATTCTGACGTTGGCATTGGCAATGCGGAAATCTGTTTAGTAACCGCTAATCCCTTTAAGAAAAATTGATAGTGTGCCTATACTTCAAATTCTGGTTGATCCTGCCAGAGGTCACTGCTATCGGGGTTCGATTAAGCCATGCGAGTCGAGAGGGTTCGGCCCTCGGCGCATTGCTCAGTAACACGTGGACAACCTGCCCTGAGGAGGGGGATAACTCCGGAAAACTGGAGATAATACCCCATAGCCTATGAATGCTGGAATGCTTTGTAGGTAAAAGGTCCGCCGCCTCAGGATGGGTCTGCGGCCGATTAGGTTGTTGTTGGGGTAACGGCCCAACAAGCCTGTAATCGGTACGGGTTGTGGGAGCAAGAGCCCGGAGATGGATTC
>NZ_DAGX01000005.1:651335-709214 GCF_002498315.1 Methanofollis sp. UBA420 | reverse complement strand
CTTCCTTGACTTCGACGACAATCGGTGCCTCGCCGAATGCTCCGGGGTCCTTGCCCTTGAGTTCGGCGATCTTCGCCTTGATTGCGCCGAGGTCTTCGGACTCCATGATATCGACGATCTCGGTCTGGGCCTGGAAGCGCTTGATCGCCGCGTCATCGAGGTTCTCGATGAAGGGAATTGCGCCCTGCGACCCGACAACCTTGCCGCCCTCGACGCCGCCCTCGTGGAGGGCTCTCAGGGTCTGGCCGGACAGGTGTCCCTTGACCTCGGTACCACAGAGGAGGATGAACCTGATGTTCGGGTTTGCGATGACATTTGCGATGACCTTTTCAAGGCCGAGGTTCTCGGTCTTGCAGGACCCGCAGAGTGCCGCGCCTGCGTCACAGATGGCCTGCTCGTCGAGGTGGGAGCCCATGGTGACGACTGCGACACAGGAATTTGCGTCGCCCGAGTGGAAGTCGCCCTTTACGAGGGGCCATCCACTTGCCGGTGATGTCTTGTCTGCCATTTTTTTCACCTCAGATCAGTGCGAGGGCGATAATCCCCGCAAGGAGCAGTCCTACAGCGAGACCATACCAGAGTGCGGTGACACCGCCGGCGACGACCAGAGACTTCTCTCTGCCCGGATACGAGGCAAGGAAACTGCCTTCGCCCGAGAGCATGCCGACGAGGTCGTCGGAGACCTTCTCGAGTTCGGCGACCTTGTCGATCACCGGCTGATAGGAAACTCCTGCCGTGGTGACAACGCCGACCATCGGGTCGACGACCAGCCCGAATTCGGGCAGTACGTGGACATATCCCATTAGTCCTCACCCTTTGGTTCCAGAATCGGCTTTGCGTCGAGCCATGCGAACGCGTCGCGCTTCGAGAGTTCGAGGAAGCGGACGTAGGTGTAGTACCAACCGGCGACTGCCACGATGAGGGAGAGAACTGCCGCACCGATGCCGACGAAGGCAAAGGAGATCACGGCGACCGGGATCATGGAGAGGAAGCCGCACTCTGCGGCGAGCATGAGGGTCCGGTCCTGCTTCTCGCCGGGGCCGAGGCAGGCGTTGAATGGGTGCTGCAGCGCGATGGAGCCGAGCATGAAGGAGACTGCCACAAGACAGCCGCCGAGGACCGTGAATTCGAAGTTCTTCATGGCAAGAGGCCCGAGAAGGGCGAACTCGCGTGCAGAGAGGGCTTCGAACCCGAATCCTCCGGCCATGACGGCCGTGAAGCCCATGAGGACGATCGCACCAATGATAGCCATCTCGGTGAGCGAGCGGACCATGACCGGGATGTTCATCCTCATGACGTTGTTTGCAAGCCAGCCGGCCACTCCGCCGATGATGGCGCCGAAGACGACGGCCATGATGGGGGAGAGGAACATGCTGTTGAACACGTCTGCGGTCGCAAGGAGCATGGCGATGACGCCGGAGCCGAATGCGATCATACCGGCAGAAGGCACGCCGGTTCCGATACCGTAACTGCAGAGGTGCTTGATGGTGTCAGTGCCCCATATCAGGGCGAAGATCGCCGCAAGGCCGCCGAAGAGAGCGGCGTACTCGACAGAGAGGTACTGGTTCAGGTAGGTCAGGTACAGGCAGACAATCGATCCCACAAGACCATATGCCATGATCGTGTTGTGGGGAATGCCACCCTTTGACGCGGTAACTTGTACTGTCATTTTACACCACCACAATCAGGACTGCAAACAGACCGGCAACTGCCGAAGCGACTGCGCATCCGATGACGGCACGGGGGAAGCGCTTGAACTTCGGGTCGTGGGGGCCTTCGATCGTGCCCGTGATGTTGTACGCAGCAAGCACGGCGTTCATGAGGAACATGCCGACGGCGAAGATGCCCGCAAGAGAGACGGCGACAGGGAGTACTTCCGCAGCGGTCGCGCTGAAGAGCTCAGGGAGCTTTGCGGCGTAGACCTGGAGGAGCTCGTAGTAGATGAGCGTACCGCCGGCACCGCCGAGCATGCCGCCGATCACGCCGCCAACATAGGAGACGAATGGCAGGCCGTGGCCTTCAGTGCCCTGGGACTTGTACTCGGCCTGGGAGTCGCCGGTGATCGGGTCCTTTGCGACCTTGCCTGATGCGGCCGGGATACCCATGCCGAAGATGTAGACGATGTTGACCATCAGACAGGTGACTGCCATCAGGAGACCGCCGCCGATAGCGCCGGCAGCGATGACAATGGCGATGCCGAACGCGGGGTTCGCCGCGGCCCATGCGCCGCCGAAGAGACCGGCAAGGCCGGCACCGGCTGCGAGCATGGCGACACCGGTTGCAATGCCCGGAGACTGGCCCATGGCTGCAGGTGCGCCGCCGACCGGCACGAAGTGAACACCGAAGCCGATGAGAAGGCCGCCGATGATCACGCCGATAAGAGCGGCGAGGGCGAAGTTCGCAAAGACTGCCGCGATGGCAACCGCCGCGATGATGATCACGATACCGATAACAGATGCGACCGGGTTGATGCCCTCGGACGCACTGGGCTTGGCTGCAATTGCGGTCATGCAGATGCCTCCTCAGCCTTGACGTACGGACCGTAGTTCTTCCTGGCCCAGACTTCGATGTAACGGTCGATGATCATGAAGATCAGGATAATGACGACACCAGCGATGATCGCACCCCATCCTCCGGCGACGCTCTCGAAGAGAACGGTTCTCCAGAGTTCGAGGAACACGATCAGACCGAAGCAGACACCCGATGCCGGGCCGCCGAGCTTGGCGGTGAACCAGCCGTTGTCAAGGGAGCTGCGCTGACCGGCCTCGGCGTACCTGACAATGTTGCCGGACGCGGAGATCGGCACACCGGCGCCGAAGTTCTGGGTCTGATACTGGCGTTCCTTGCCATAGAACGGGTTGCCGGTTGCGGACCCGGCGGCACCGAGGGCGATACCCCAGACGATGCCGAGAAGAGGCAGCGGGAACGGGTGATTGAGCGCCGCGACGAGGAGATAACACATCGCTACGGTCGTAAATATTGCAACAAAGGCGTGAGCCATTGTGACGGTGGTCACCGACTTGATGACGTCGATGTACACCGGCTGTTCAAACTTGGAAAGACTCGCAGTCCTGCCAAGATAAGCGGTTGTTGCATACACACCCTGCACAAATACCGCAAGTGCGGATGCGATGACAATCGCGAGCACCGGGTTCATCCCGGTGATCATGAATGCCCAGGCCACGCCTGCGCTGATAGTGACCCACAGACCATATGCGGGCGGTTCGCCGGATACTGCTTTGTTGTAGATCCGGTGAATGTAGCCCATCTGTGGAGCCAGCTGGACCTGAGAGTTCGGGTCACCCTGTGATCCGATGTTGGACTCAGTATCCTCAGCAGCGCCGGCAACGGTGGCGAGAGCACCTGCCAATGCTGTGACTCCTATGCCTAATAATACGCTTTCCATTCGTCTCCCTCCCAGCGCACAGAGATGCACGAGAGTTTTCAGTTCGCGTTACCACAGAGATGGAGTTCAAACTCGTTGTGGTTCATTTAACAGTCGTTTATGATTTAATTAAATGTTTCGGAAAGTATTGGGATTAATCCAATTATCTGGTTTAAATCTTCCAAACGGGCGAGATACTGCCGGTTTCGGCATGCCAGTTTGTCGTAGGTAAAAAAAAGTTGAGTTGTGGGATTTACCTGGCCGGGATGATCAGGGAGCGCTCACCCGCAGGCATGTACTCGCGGATCGCACCCTTTGCAAATTCGCGCCTGGGTTCGGCAAAGTCGAACTTCAGGGACGGGTCGGCGAAGGTGATCTTGATCAGCGGGGAGAGCGACCAGGCGTCGGCGCGGGTGTAGTGGGCACTGCCGACGATGGCGGCGTATTCGCCCTGGTGACCGACGTTCATGGCGTAGTTCGGGTAGTTGGGCCCGCGGAATTCGCCGATACAGCCCTCGTCAGGCCTGACAGAGAGCGAGTTCGTGGAACCGCACTGGTCCTGCAGGTCGTAGCCGAAGAAGCCGAGACGGCTCCAACCTTCCTTGTGCAGGAGCATCGAAAGGTACCAGCCGTTGAGACCGGCGTTCGAGTTGCCGGTCGCGATGGCGGAGGAGAGACCGGAAGCAGCGGCGATGACACCGGCACGCTGGGAACCGCCGAAGTGGTCCTCCATCATGGTCGGGAACTGCTCGTACTGCTCCATCGCGTTGAGGGTGACCTCGGTGGCAATGTCGTTGACGATCTCCTGGGTCGGCTTGACCTTGTCGGCCGGGTTCGGGTTCTTCCAGTCCACCTTGTACTTGTCCTTGATGTAGTCCATGCCGTAGTAGGTGAACTCATCGAGGATGTTGTCGGTGTACGCGGCGGTCGCGTACTGGGTGAAACCGACACCGCCGGACATGTAGGATCCGAGCCAGATCTGGTCGAAGAGCATGCAGCCTGCACCGACGACTTCGAGAGAAGCCCTGGCCGGGTCGTTCGGGTACTTGCGGTCGGCCTGCACCATGTCGGCGAAGTGGCCGAACTTGATGCCGCCGGGCTCGTTCGGACCGCGTGCACGGCGGGCCGGGAGGATGTCGGCCATCTGGATGACGCCGGCGTGCTTTGCAGCGAAGGAGAGGTCGGCGACTGCCGCTTCGCCGGCGCACATGCGGTACGCGGCGATGTACGACATGCCAAGCTGCATCGCAGACCAGCGGGAGGTGGTGCCGCCGTCGCACGTCCTGGAGACGATGGTCGGGATGTGCACGGCCTGGAACATCGACTTGCCGACGGCGGCCTTGAGGGCCTCCGCGGACTTGCCCGGGAAGAGCTTCTCGATGTTCAGGAGGAACTGGGGTTCGATGTCGTCGGCGAGTTCGTCGTCGCCGGTGAAGACCTTCACATAACAGTCCTCGGTGAGGGCCGGGTGGGTCTCGACCATGTGTTCCTGGACGACTGCCGCACCGGGCATCGCGTGGTTGAGGATGTGCAGGTACTCGTTGATCGTCTCAGGGGTGACTTCCTTGCCAAGACGCTTCTGCAGGGTGGCGTGGGCGAGGTCCATGCCGACGATGATTGTCCGGCGGATGTCGTCCCACATCTGCTGCATGGCAGCGTTGTTGACGAAGTGGAGGTCGTCACCCTCGACGAAGACGCCGGTGCCGGAGACCTCGTAGGTCATCAGCTGGCGCTGACCCATGGGCAGGCCGCCGAGGTGGCAACGCTCCGGGTCATACATGGAGATACCACGCTGCATCTCGACGGCGCGGGACTCCTTCATGAACTCGAGTTTCCTCGCGGACTGGCGGATGCCGCCGAACTTGTAGAACTCGGCTTTCTCAGACTGCACGTCCTGTCCCTGGAACTTCTCCTTGAGTGCCTTCAGGAACAGTTTCTGCGCTCTCTCAATCTTTGCCATGGTGATCACTCCTCCTTCGGCATGAAGCCGTACTTGGTCCTCAGCGAGTGGATCCGCTGGACGTACTCGACATATTCCTGGTCCTCGCGGAAACCGGTCCCGGCGAGGGAGTGGAACATGGTCGTGTGGGCCTTGAGCCAGTTCTCGTCCATCGGCTTGCCGACGTTCACGGCACGGTCGAGGGGTTCGCCGATCTGGTTCTTGACGTACTTGACGTTGCCGTCGGCGCCGAGCACGCAGCGCTGGAGCATGTCGAACATCATGCCATCCTCTGCAAGACGGAGGGAGTGGCCGTGCACGGTCGCACCGCGGATGCCGATGCGTGCCGGGTCGAAGACCTCGGTCTCGACGAGGAGTTTGGAGTACTGGTCGAGGTCGCGCTCGCGGCACTCAACGATCTGGCGGCCCGACAGGGTGCCGGGGTCGATGCCGCGGAAGCGGTAGCACTCCATGTACGTCCTCTGGTACGGCTGGGACGGTGCGTTGAACATCGAGTCCGCAAACTGGATGTACCGCACGCGGTCGCCGGCCTTGGCGCCCTCGGTCGGGGCGACGATCTTCCTGATCGGGCAGGCTGGTTCCTGCTGCTCGGCGAGCGGCGGGTGGGCGGTCGGGTAGGCCGCACCGGGCGCACGGTGGCCGAGAACCAGGACAATGTCCTCGTCGGTCACGTCACGAAGCTTTTCAAGCTTGTAGTCCGGGTCCATCTGCTTGCGCCTGTTTTCGGCGATGACGGAGGTTCCCGGTCCGAACTGTGGTTTGTATGCCATAGACAATTTTCACCTCAATTGTTCTGTTCTTTCATGAGTCTGGTAACGGCAGCGATAACATCGGCCATCTTCTCCCTGGTGGGTGTCTGCCCTCTGGTGACACCGGAGATGATCGCCTCCACACTTCCTTTTGTCCTGACTTTCTCAGGAGGAGGCATAACGAGGGCGGTCTTGACGCCCTCTTTTGCAAGATCCTCGTAGTCGATCGGGCACTGGGAGACGACGACGGCCTTGACGCCGACGTGTTCCAGGATGAACCGGATCTTCTGCACCACATGGGACCGCACATTCCCGTGGTGGAGGATCGCGACCTTATGTTCTTCGATCTGCTCGATCTCTTTCTCGGTTAACCCGAAGTAGGCGCCAAGGACTGATCCGGCAATCTTCGGAGCGTCGGGAGGCACGCCGCTTCCGGCGTTCAGCACGAGGGTGCTGACCGAGAACTCCACCCCTTCCCTCCTGAGGGCGGACGTGATGTCACAGACCGGCTTTGTGACGTGCCGGCGTCCCGGTGACATCCCGACGACGATGACGTCCGGATGACGGCATTCTGAAATGGTTCCGCGCTGGGCAAGGCCCCCGCCTTTTCCCATTCCCATGCTCTCTCTGCAGTCCACTACCTGGGTTACCCTTCCGATCGGCATGTAATCACTTTGTTCCCTGGATGATGAGCGGCCCGCTGCGACTCTTCGGATCGGTGGTTCCGAGGATCCGTTTGTCGGCGTCGGGCCCGTATTTTGCGTAGTCTGAAACGGTCGCCTGGGTCTTCATGAACTTCCCTTCCGACAGGGAATACGGGAACTTCGTGAAGACTTCGTCGCATGCTTTCCTGATCCCGTCGATGGGGGACCGATCTTCCAGTTCGAGGAGGATCGTTCCCACCTGCACCTGAAGTTCCACGTCCTGGTCGCCGACCCGGATCACCCTCCGCATCGGGTGCGGGTTCGGCTGACCGCGAGCAGGGCCGTACGGGACGGTGGTGGGGATACGCTGGCCGTTGAGGACCAGCTTCCGTATCCCGCCAACGTCGAGGAGCCTGTTGAGGAGGAGCTCGACGGTCTCAGGGTTGAGGAAACGTGCGGGCACAATCCTGCACTGGGGATATGTGGCTTCTGTCATCTGGCTTTTACCTTAGATTGCCTTTGCGATGTTCTGCAGCGGCTTTGCGAACTCATCGATCTTGCCGTAGGTCTCGCCGTAGATCTTCGAGGTGCCCTCGGGTGAGAACATCTGGGTGCCCGCATCAAGAGAGCAGGCTGCGACGACGCACGGGATGGCGAAGCCGGCCGAGTGCCTGGTCACGACGTGGTTGCCGTTGAAGATACCCGGACCGCCGCCGCCGTAGATCGAGTGGCTGAAGAAGGAGAAACCGACGGCTGTACCCATTACACGGCCGTAGTCACAGCCGGGGAGACCAGTCTCGTGCTCGAGAAGGTCGTTGAAGTACAGCAGGGTCGAGGAGACTGCCTGGGCGAACCGGCCTGCACCGCAGTTGACCATGGTGGCCGCAAGGGTGCCTGCCGCCGCATAGGCGTTCCAGAGCATCGGGTCCTTGGTGTCGTAGTACTGGAAGTACCCGCCCTTCTTGCCCGGTGCGACGACCTTGTCCTCGATCGCACGCTCGACAAGGGACTGCATCACGGTACCGATGGTGCCGGTCTGGCCGTTCTTCTTGACGAGGTCGTAGACGAGGTTGTTGGCGTTCAGGCCCTGGAAAGCGTAGCCGAGGAGCTGCGCCCTCTCGAAGGGTCCGATGGCGTTGCCCATCTCGAACTGGCCGGCCTGCTCGAAGGTCGAGGCAAGGGCGGCGCCCTGCATGGCGTTCTTGCCGGTGATCATCACGACGTGGTTGGCAGGGATGTTCCTGAGAGCAAAGCCGAGACCTTCGTTGTTCTGCGGGATGGACAGGATGGAGGTGACGTTCGCTCCCTTCATGTCCATGGTCTGCGGGTAGGTACCCCAGACTGCCGCCTTGACCATCGAGGCGTCAAAGGGCCCGATGTCGTACTGGTCGATGATCGCGTAGGTCGTTGCCGCCGCGACGGCGGTGATGGCCGCGTCGTACGTGGCTGCAGCCTCGATACGGGCCTTCGGAACCTCTACGAGGAGAAGCTTGCCGCCGAAGTCCTTGATCTTCGTGTCGTCGCCGTCTTCGATCTGAACCATGGACTGGATCTTCGCCTTGATCGCGTCGGCATCCTTGACGATGCTGAGGTCGAGGGTCCGACCGCCAATCTGGTCCAGCTTGCCCCCGACGGATCCGGTCCTGACGCCGTTCTCGATGCCGGCGAGGTTGACCGCGATCGTCCTCTTGGTGAGGTCGATCATCTTCTTGATCGCAGGGTTCACAACCGGGCTGACCTTTTCAAGGGCAACACCGCTCTTGAGAAGTTTGCCCTCATCATCGTAGAGGTCAATCGTGTCTGAGTATTTTGCCATATATTTCCTCCAGATTCGGTTTAATTCCGATACAATACGATAACTGTGCAATGATTACTAAAGGAGTCGCTGACAATTGCTGGAGTCACTACTGCACGTCCCTCAAGGGACAATTGCATACTCATCATCTCGCCATATAAGCATTGTGATTATCGGCGGCGGAAATCTCAGTATATAAATCGACATATATGGGGGGATCGAAACAATATCGGCTTTGATCCCTGCTCGGGGTGTGTGTGTGTGACGATGGCCTCTGCCAGTAGCACGGATTGGCA
Organism: Methanofollis sp. UBA420; assembly: GCF_002498315.1. Taxonomy (NCBI): domain Archaea; kingdom Methanobacteriati; phylum Methanobacteriota; class Methanomicrobia; order Methanomicrobiales; family Methanomicrobiaceae; genus Methanofollis; species Methanofollis sp. UBA420. Next base: position 700,385 of record NZ_DAGX01000005.1, on the reverse strand, counting down.
TTTCCTGTGGGGCGGTATAACAACCGTGCCTGCGCTTCGTCCAAAAGAAAAAAAGAGGTTAAATTTAGTATTTCTGGTAAATGTGGCCGTAAATGACTTCGCCCTTCCGCTTGCCATGGCGTTCGCCCATGTCGCCCTCGTACATGGCAAACGTGGCCTTGGTACCGTCGACCTCGAGGTCGACGTCCTTGCGGTAGACGTAGCCCGGCATCATGACGTCGATGGTGCCAAAGACGTAGATCTCGCCTTTCACCATCTGTCCGCCGATCTTGGACTTGCCGTTGCCCTTCACGATGATGGTGCCACCCTCGGCATGGGTGCCGACATGGACGTCGACATCGCCGTCGATGATGATCGTGCCGCCGTTCATGAAGGTACCGATATCGGACCCTGCGTTGCCGTGGACACGGATGGTCCCGGACTGCATGCCTCTCCAGTCGCCGCGGTAGGCGGCGCCGAGGTAGTTGCCGGCATTGCCGTCGACCTCAATCTCGCCGCCCTTCATGCCCGTGCCGGAGAACGCGTCGATATTGCCCTTGACATGGATCCTGCCGCCTTCCATCCAGGCACCGATGTACATGTCGGCCGAGCCCTCGACGAGGATCTCGCCTGCGGTCATCCGCATGCCGATGTACTTCACCTTGAGGACATCGCCCTTGATGACGATCTTCGTCTCGGCAGCGGTTGCGCCAGCCTTGCCCGAGACGTCGAAATAGGTGCCGAGGAGACCGGTCTGGTTCCCCTCGTGCACATGGAATGCTGCGATCTCGGCTGCGGTCTTCCCGGCGAATGCGTCAGGAGTGATGTTCTCTGCATCGATGTAGAGGTCAGGCTGAGCCTTTGGTGTAAGTGTTACCGTCTCCATCATCATCACCTCACTGGGTCGCATCCACCTCGATGCGATACGGGTTCTTCATGAACACCTTCTCGTTCACCTCGTAGTTGGCCTCGGTGACTGTGTAGTACCTGAGGAACTTCTCGGTGATGTCGCGGCGGACCTGCGGGTTGTCGTTGACCTTGGCATCGACCCACAGCGTCTTCTTGTTGCCGTTGCTGACGATCTCGCCGTCCTTAACGACGACCTCGCCGCCCTTGAGGAGGTAGGCCGCGTTGCCGAAGGCCTTCTCGATGAGCTCGGGATCCTCTGCAGTCTCGGGGTTGTAGTCGTAGACTGCAACGTCTCCCTGGAGACCGGGCTTGAGGCCGCCGCACATGCTGGAGAGGCCGAGGGCCTGTGCCGTGCCTGCCCTGGTCATCGCCGCGATCTCGTAGAGAGTGAGTTCGCGGTCGAGGCCGGAGAGGAACGTAGCGCTTCTGACCTTCTCTGCCCACTTGAGCGAGTCCATCTGGGCCTCACGGGCCTTCTGGCTCATGAGCCACTTCATGACCCGCGGGTACCGGAAGAACGGACCTGCGTTCGGGTGGTCGGTGGTGATGAACACACGCATCGGGTCCTTGGCCATGAGTGCGAGTTCAAGGCCGATGGCCCACTGGATGCCGCAGACCTTGATGTTCGGGGAATAGACGTACGGGACGACGCCTGCGGCGGTCTCGAGTTCCACATCGGTGTTCGCCCACTTGAGGTGGTTGAGTTCGGTGAGGTGGTGCTCGAACGGCCCGTCGGCGGTCATCGTCGTGGTCTCGTCGAGAGTCACGCAGCCAAGGTCCATGGTCATGTTGTCGTGGCTGTTGACATACTTCATGATCTCGTCGGCCTTCGACTCCACGTTGGCCCAGCTGTCGCCGCCATAGGAGTGGAACTGGACGTGGGTGTGGTGCATGACCTGCTTGCGCCCGAAGTCGTTGTTCGCCTTTGCGCCCTCGAAGAGCTTGAAGGTCTCGAGGGTCGTCTCGAAGTTGCCCGGGTTGCCCAGGTTGTTCGTGTGGATGTGGACGGAGTGCGGGAGCCTCAGGGCTTCGTTTGCGTCCATCAGGCCTTTCATGATCTGGGCCGGGGTGATGTCGAAGTACGGGACCGGGTCGTGGATGGAGTTGCAGTTCAGACCCCAGCCCCAGGCCTCGGTGCCGCCGGGGTTGACGATCTTGATCGCATACCCGCGGGTGATCCGCAGGAGCCAGGAGATGTACGCCTCAACGTTCTCCAGTTCGTTGTTCTTCAGGTACTCGAGGACAAACCAGTTGTTCCCGAAGACCGGATAGGCGCCCTGGTCGAGGATCGGGGTGTCCCGCATCTCTTCGTGGGTGTGCCGGGCGTACAGGGGCGGCATGGCCGCTTCCATGACGGTGCCGTAACCCATCTTCGCGTACAGGTACCCGGTCTTGAAGACGGTCGGGACCGAAAAGCCGCCGGCCATCCTCCTGACACCCTTCCCTGCCTCGTAGGTAAAGAGCTTGTCCTCGGGCCGGAAGTTCCGGCCGACATTGACCTTCGGACCGGCGACGTGGGCGTGGATGTCCACACCGGCAGCCATGACGGTCTTGCCTGCGGCGTCAATGACCTGAGGGTTCGAGAGAGCGGTTGACTCGACGATCTTGCCGTCTTTCACGGCAATATCGGCCTTGTCTCCGTTGATCCCGAGGACCGGGTCAAAGACGAATCCGTTTTTGATGAGGTATTCTGCCATGTTTACGCAACCCCCTTGATTTCCTTGACGCGCTTGAGGACCATTTTCAGGAATTCCTCGTCGCTGACCATGCCTTCGGGGGCTTCGACGACCTTTCTGGTCTCGATCGGGACATTGTCCATGCGGTATGCGCACCCGGGTTCCTCGACGCCCACAAATGCCACAGGCATGTGGAGCTTGCAGACTGCAGAGGTCGGGGTGTGGTGTGGGTCAACGCAGACGGACGGGAGCTGTGCGATCTTCTTCACCGAGGAGATCGGGAAGTGCGCACCCGGGTCAGACCCGAGGACGAAGACCGCGTCCACCTCGCCGCGCCGCAGGAGATCGTTCGAGGACGAGTCGCCCGGGTTGTAACGGGCGAAGCCGCGGGAGAGGTCTACCGAGAACGGATATCCGAACTGCCAGCCGAGCACCTGGCCGGAGCCGGTGACATTGTAGTGGCCACGCATCGGCATGATTGCCGCCTTCGTGTACTCGTTGAGGTCGCGGGTAAGCGAGATGGCGATGTCGATGTTGTGGTTCTTCGAGAGCGTCTGGGTGACACCCATGCCGAAGAAGATGATCACGAAACGGCCCGACTTGAGGGTCTCGGCGACGTCCTGGATCGTCTCTCTCGGGATCCCGGCGACTGTCTCGGGGAGAGGTGCGCCGCGGACGGCGACACGGAGGGCGCTCAGGAGCTCGTAGTCCCGGCCCTGCTCGATCTGCATGTGGACGTCGGCCATCTTCGCGGTGTCTGTGCTCCGCGGGTCGACGACGACCATCTTCCGTGCCTTGTGGCCCTTTCCGGTGAAGAAACCACGGGGGAAGATCGAGTACCTGCTCATGTGCCGCGGGTGGGCGTGGGCAGGGTTGCAGCCCCAGAAGACGATCCTGTCAGCACGGTTCTTGACCTCACCGAGTGTGCAGCTCGGCACACCGACGTCCTGCACGGCGATGAGGGTGGTGCCGTGGCAGACGGTTGCGGTGTTGTCGACGACCGCACCACAGATCTCTGCGATCTCGTTGCCGACGCTCTGAGCCTCGCAGTTGGTCGAGGACCAGCCGTACATGAGAGGCTTTTTCGCCTTGCAGAGCATCTGGGCGGTGTAATCGACGGCGTTTTCGATGCTGGTCTCCTTCCAGTTGCCGTCCTTGTCCTGCATCTGCGGGACAGTGAGGCGGTCTTTGGCCTGCGAGTGGAGGAACTTCTCCGTGCCGATGACACAGGCATTGTAGACCTCAAGGATCTGCTTGCCGTCGTCGGAGACCTTGACCTCAAGGTCGTCGCAGAGTGTTCCGCAGAACGGACAGACTACATCGGTTACAATCTTTGCCATTAGATTTCACCCCTGCAGGCTTTGCGGACAAGGACGAGCGAGTCATACACCGGTTCGTCTCCGGCGACCTCTACCTTGACCGGCACGCCCTTGAAGGTCGGCATCCCGGTGGAGTAGGTGTTCGGGCTGATGACCATGTTTGCCCAGGGACCCATCGGGATGAAGGCAAGGCCCGGGTGGGGGCCCTGGGTCGTCTGGACTGCCTTGACAACGACGCTGCCGAATTCGCTGGTGACGCGTACGTTGGTGTTTCTCCATGTCCCAAGGCGCTTGAAATCGGCGTCATCCATCTCGATGATGCCACATGCCTTGGTGTAGGCGGGCTTCTCCTTGCCCGCCTCCATGGATACGCCCTGCTGGATCGTACGCCCTGAGATTAGATTCAATTCTATTTCTGGCACCGTAACATCCTCCGTAGGTTACTGCTTCATCTGGTTGAGGGGGCTGGGACCCAGGTCCTTGACCGTCTTGACGACGTCTTCAATGACCTTTGCCCACTTTGCACCTTCTGATGCTGAGACGAAGGTCATCCTGAGGCGGTTATCCTCGATGCCCAGGTCCTTGAGGATGCTCTTCATGAGGAACATCCTCTTTGCGCACTTGAAGTTGCCTGCAATGTAGTGGCAGTCACCGAAGTGGCACCCTGAGACGAGCACGCCGTCGGCACCGTCGGCGAAGGCCTTCATGATGAAGAGCGGGTCGACACGGCCGGTGCACATGATACGGATGGCACGGACGTCGGGCGGGTACTGGGTACGGGCGCTACCGGCGAGGTCTGCACCGGCGTACGAACACCAGTTGCAGATGATAGCGAGAATCTTAGGTTTCCATTCTTCGTCTGCCATTTACTGCTCACCTCCAAGGAGGAATGCATCGATCTGCGCAACGATCTGCGGGGTGGTGAAGTGCTGCATGTAGATCGCACCGCCGGGGCAGAAGCCACCGCAGGTACCGCAGCCCTTGCACTTTGCTTCGGTGACGTGCATGACCTTCTTGCCGTCCTTCTCGATGAGGTCGAGGGCGGAGTACGGGCAGAGGCTGATGCACATGCCGCAGCCTGCGCACTTGTCTTCCATGCACTGGGCGAAGTACGGTTCGAGTTCGACCTTGCCCGTGTGGATCGGGATGGATGCTGCGGATGCCGCACCCTCGGCCTGGGCGACTGTGTCGGGGATATCCTTCGGGCCCTGACAGACACCGGCGAGGAAGACGCCGGCGGTCGTGGTGCCGCAGGGGTTGAGCTTCGGGTGGGCCTCAAGCAGCCAGCCGTCCTGCGAGCAGGAGACGCCGAAGAGGTGCCTGACGTGGTCGGTCTCGGCGGTCGGCTGAACGGCGGCGGCGAGCACCACCATGTCGACTTCGACGTCGACAGGCCTGCCGAGGAGCGTGTCTTCCGCATAGACGTGGAGGTTCTTCGACTTCGCGTCTTCAAGGATGTTGGCGACGCGGCCGCGGATGAACTTCGCGCCTTCGTTCTGGATGCGGTAGTAGAACTCCTCGTACATCTTGCCGAAGGACCTGATGTCCATGTAGAAGATGTAGGGGATGCATCCGGGGATCTTCTCGATGATCTGGTGGGCGTGCTTGAGCGAGTACATGCAGCAGAAGCGGCTGCAGTACGGCTTGCCGACGCCGGTGTTGTCACGAGAGCCTGCACAGAGGAGGAAGGCGACCTTCATCGGGGTTCTGCCGTCGGACGGACGGATCAGGTGGCCGCCGGTCGGGCCGGACGCGCAGATGAGCCGCTCGAACTCGAGCGAGGTGATGACGTTGTCGAACTGCTTGTAGCCCCACTCGCGCTTCTTCTCGATCGGGAAGGACTCGTAGCCGGTTGCAAGGATGACGGTGCCGACCTTGACAGTCTCGAAGGTGTCCTGCATCTCGAGGTCGATGGCCTTCTTCTCACCGCATGCCTCGACACAGAGGCCACACTTGACACAGGCGTCGAAGTCGATCGTGTAGATCAGAGGGACGACCTGCGGGTGGTAGATGTAGATGGCATTTCTCGGCTTCATGCCGAACTCGAAGGGGTTCGGCTTGATGACCGGGCAGACTGCGGTACAGTCGCCGCAGCCGTTGCAGCCGCCGCCGACGATGCCCTTTGCCGCAGCCTCGGTCGGGCTCATGACCCCGCGGGCCTTCTTTCTGAGGGTGACGTCGAAGTTGCCGATGTAGCCGTCGACGCCCTCGACCTCGGTGTAGGTGTGGAGCTCGATGTTCGGGTGACGCCCGACGTCCACCATCTTCGGGGTGAGGATGCACTGGGAACAGTCGAGGGTCGGGAAGGTCTTGTCGAGCTGGGACATGCGACCGCCGATTGTCGGGGTCTTCTCGATGAGGTAGGTCTTGATGCCGGCGTTTGCAAGGTCGAGTGCGGCCTGGATGCCGCCGACACCTGCGCCGACGACCATCGCGGCGTGCTCGACGGGCACGCTCTTCGGGTAGAGGTCCTCGAGGAGTGCTGCCTTTGCGACGGCGATCCTGACGGCGTCCTTTGCCTTGGCGGTGGCGCCCTCGTGGTCGTGCATGTGAACCCACGAGTTCTGGTCACGGATGTTTGCCATCTCGAACCTGAACGGGTTCAGGCCGCCCTCTTTCGTGGCCGTCCTGAAGGTCGGCTCGTGGAGACGGGGCGTGCATGCAGCGACGACAATGCCGTTGAGGTCATGTTCCTTGATGGCGTCGACGATCTTCGACTGGCCGGGCGTCGAGCACATGTACTGGTAGTCGTCGGAGACGATGACGCCGGGGAGGGTCTTTGCGTACTCCATGACGGCAGCCACGTCGATGGATCCGGCGATGTTGGTGCCGCAGTGGCACACGAATACGCCTATTCTTGGCTGTTTATTCTCTTCTGCCATGTATTTTCCTCCCTTACAGAATCTTGTCCAGGAACGGCTTGCAGTCGATGCCGTGGAGGTCAAGCGCCAGTTCCTGCGGACTCATTCCCTGGGCAAGGCCCAGCAGTTCGTTGTAGTGAAGCACAGGGATGTGCCACTCGATGCCGAACTTCTCGCCGATCTCGATCTGGCCGCGGTCGAACTGGAGCTGGCAGAACGGGCAGACTTCGGTGATTGCGTCCGCGCCGACTTCGTTGATATTGGTCAGCTTCTCGTTCGTGATGTCCAGCGAGTGGGCAATGTCGAAGCCACGGACACCGCCGCCTGCACCGCAACACTGCATCTTGTTGCGGTACTGCACTGCCTCGGCGCCGAGTGCCTCGACGATTGCCTCGATCCACATCGGGTTCTCGGCGTCGTCGAAGCGGCGCTCCTTGATGGGCTTGAGAAGGTGGCAGCCGTAGTGGACGGCGATCTTCGTGCCGGTGAGCGGTCTGACGACGGACTCGCGGATCTTGTCGGGTCCGCAGATCTTGCTGTCATAGTAGAGCTCGGCGAGGTGGTACACGTCGATCGAGCCCTTGAATTCCATGTCGATCTCGGAGAGGACTTCGTTGACGCCGTCGCGGAGCTCGTCGTCTTCCTTGAGGCGTTCGTTGACCTCGTAGATCGACTTGTAGCAGCCGTTGCAGATGAGGGCGATGTCCTTGTTCATCTGCTCGGCCAGGACGATGTTCCTGGCTGCCATCGCATACCAGACGTTCAGGTCGACAGCGCCGAACGCGCCCGGTGCCGGGCAGCAGCTCGCACCCTTCAGGGGGAGGAGCTCGATGCCGAGGTTCCTGCTCGTCTTGATGGCGGCGGCCTCACAACCGGGATAACGGTTCGGTGCGATACAACCCAGGAAAAAGGCATACTGCTGCATCAGTGTTCACCCTCTGAGAGGATCCTGTCTGCATTCTCTTTCATGTGGTAGTGGTCCATGATCTTCCTGATACCCGGCAGGTACTCGGGGTACTTGTGGGTGGTTTCGGGTTCGGCCTCAAGGCCTAACTTGACCCGGGCTGCCCGGTTCACGTCGTTGTTCGGCACACCGTGACCGGTGTTGTAGATGAGCTGGATCGTCTTGAGGAAGTTCCTCGGGACGATGTCCCACTTGAATGCAAGGTTCCGCATTGCCATGATGACGTCGGTCGGGGCAATGTCACGCGGGCAGCGGTCGGTGCAGCTGTAGCAGGTGGTGCAGAGCCACAGGTCGGGGTCGGTCAGCGACTCTTTCTCAAGTCCGAGAACGGCGCGGCGGACGAACTTCCGGATCCGGTAGCTCGAACGAGGGGCCGAGGGGCAGGAGCCCGTGCAGGTGCCGCACTGGAAGCACATGTGCGGGATCGAGCGGGAGAGCTTCTCCACGTCCTTGAGGAATTCAGGATTGCTGTCCGTTGTGTGGAAATACCTGTCCTGGAATTTCTCTTCCATTGCAGGGTCAGAATATCCTTTTACCATGTCACTACCTCACGCGTTTTCAAGGGCCTTGAGCTCCACTTCTCCTGGCTTTACGTCCTCTTTAACCATGGAGGTCCGTGGGGTGAAGAGCTTTGCCTTGATCCTGTTGAAGAGGTCGGTTTCCTTGCCCTTCATCCGGATGCCTGTTCTCTTCAGAACGATGATGTCCTCGCCGGGGCAGGCGTTGACACATGCGCCGCAGAGGATACAGAGATCCTTGTTGACGGCGATGTTTGCCTCCTTCTGGCCCTTCATCTGGGCTGCAGGGGACGGGGACGGGAGATATATTGCATGAGCCGGGCAGATCTCGGCACAGGTCGAGCAGCCGCCGGGGCACTTCTCGGCGTGGAATTCGATATCGCCGGTGAAGATCTTCTCGACGGTGATTGCCTCGGTCGGACAGTTCGTTGCGCACCAGCGGCAGGTGCAGCAGTCGTCCTCGATGATGTTGACCTTGCCGGGGAGCTTCTTCGCCTCAACCTCACGGTTGACGGTGATTGCCTCTTCGGGGCAGGCGTCGACGCAGACCTTGCAGCCGTCGCAGAGTTTCTCGTCCCAGAGGACGTCGCCCTCGACCTTGCCGGTCTCGGCGGTGAAGTCCTTGCGCTTGACGTCGATGGCCGGGCAGAGTGATCCGCAGATGCCGCAGACCGTGCACTTCTCGGTGTCGACCTCGAACGTGGTCTTGGCGGTCAGTGCAGTCTGGCGTTCGCGGCCGTCCTCGACGGTGCCCTCGAATGCCGGGACGTCGCGGTCGATCGCGTCACGCGGGCAGACATCCTCGCAGGTTGTGCACCGCACGCACTTCTCGTCGTCGATCGTGGCGAGCATGTCGTACTCGGGGAAGCCCTCCTTCTCGATGATGGGAAGCCGCTCTTCGCCATTGATCTTCAGTGTCAGAGAGTTGAACGGGCACATAACGACGCAGACACCACAGTACGAGCACTTGACCTCGTCAATGTTCACCGGGCTTGCGTAGTCGATTGCGTTCTTTCTCTTGGTCGCTCCAACCATGCTGACGGTAATAGCGTCCTCGGGGCAGGACTCGGCACAGATACCGCAGCCTGTGCACCTCTGGCTGTCAAGGATCAGGTGGTTGACTGCCTGAAGGAGCCGCTGTTCATTGATGATGTTGACACCATCTCTCTTTTTGGAGAATTTTGGAAATATCGCCATGAATAACCCTCACTCCTTATGCCTGTGTCTGGGCACCGGGCCCGGACTGCATTGGTCCTACGACCAGTCGTATCACATTGTATGGGCATGCCTCGACGCAAACGCCGCATCCGGCACAGAGCTCGTGATCAACGTCAAGGACGGTTGCCTTGCCGTTCATCACCTTGTAGATCTTGTCAGTGGTGACAGGATCCACGGTGTTGAGCTCCAGTGCGTCTACGGGGCACGCGACCACACAATTGTTACAACCGGTACAACGTTCCATGTTTACGTGCACTGCAAATGCCATGGTTTCACGCACCAGCTATCTCGATTAAAATCGATTATGAAAGAGTTGTCAAATAATATAGATAAACTTTCTGAAAGAAGGCACCCGAAAAAATCCGTATCCTGCATCGGGCAATGCTAATATGTTAATTTGTAACCCTGATTAAACGTCTCCCTGTCGCACTGCCGCCAGATCACCGGCGCGTGGTGTTTCATTGGAAGGCGCGCTCCTTCCTGTCGACCCGTGACATTGGTGGCCGGGTGGGGGCGGAAGAATTAGAAATCTTCTTCTATTCCCCTGTTGCATTCTGTAACAGAGTAGAGAAGGCAGGAAATTGTCCTGCGACTCTGCATATGAGGTGCAAACATGGAGTTAAATGGTGTGACCATCGACGATACGTACGCAGAGGCGTTTCCGACCTGGGTTTCCCGGGTCATTATAACTGCAGTCACCGAGGACTACGCATACAAGGCCGCCGCCGAGGCGACCGGTTTTGCGACTTCGGCTATTGGCTGCCCCTGTGAGGCAGGCATCGAGGGCTTTGTCCCGGCCGAGGAGACTCCGGACGGAAGGCCGGGCTATGCGATCCTGATCTGTGCGGGCAAGAAGAAGCTGAAGGAGCAGGTCGTCGAGAGGCTTGCCGAGTGCGTCCTCACCGCCGCGACGACCGCGGTCTTCGACGGTCTGCCCGAGGCGGAGGAGCGTATCGCGGTGAAGCTCCACTTCTTCGGCGATGGTTACGAGTACCAGAAGGAGGTCGGCGGCAGGAAGTGCTGGGCGATCCCGATCATGAACGGCGAGTACGTCGGCGAGGAGGAGTTCGGCATTGTCAAGGGCGTTGCCGGCGGGAACTTCTTCGTGATGGGTGAGAACCAGATGGCTGCCCTCATGGGCGCCCAGGCGGCGGTCGACGCGATCGCCGGTGTCTTCGGTGTCATCACCTCCTTCCCTGGCGGCATCGTTGCCTCGGGCTCGAAGGTCGGCTCGAAGAAGTACAAGTTCATGGCGGCAAGCACCAATGAGAAGTACTGCCCGACTCTCAGGGAGAAGGTCGAGGACTCCATGGTGCCCGAGGGTGTCAAGGCGATCTACGAGATCGTCATCGACGGCCTTGACGAGGACTGCGTGAAGGAAGCGATGGCCGAGGGCATCAAGGCGGCGACCAAGGTGCCGGGCGTCGTCTTCATCAGCGCCGGCAACTTCGGCGGCAACCTCGGTCCCTTCAAGATCGAGCTGAAGGACCTTATCTAATTTTTTTTCGTTTCCTCCCCTGCGCTGGGCGATATCTTCCCGTGATGGGGTGATTTTGTCGCCGGGATAGGTGGGGCCGGTTCGCGTGGCCTGTATCGGGTGATCTGTTCCTCTTTCTGGTATCGGGAGCGGACAGCACCGCGCACGGTGTGCCTGTCTGGTGTCTGGTCGCTTTTCAACCGGTACCTGACGGCTTTTCTGCGGCATGTGATGTCTGTGATCCTGTCTGACGATCGGGTGAGGGCGCCAGAGGGTGCGAGAAACACGGACTGTGTAAAATTTTTCCGAAGTGCCTGTAGCGGGGGACTACCACCGAAAACCAAAGGTTTTCTCGAACTCGCTGACGCTCGTTTCCCCCGGCAGCAAAAACCGTAGGTTTTCGAGGACCGAACGAAGTGAGTTCAAGAAGACCGTTAGGTCTTCGCTGTAGTCTCCCGGTTTCAATTGTGGGAGAAGGCGGTGGATCCACATGTCCCCTCAGCGGATCAGCGACTCATCGACGGGTGCAGGAGGGTTTCTAAAGAGCCGAAACACGAAGTTTTCGGGGTTTTGCTCCCCCCTTGAGGGCATCAGGCACCTGAAAAATCGGCCATGTTGACATCTTCATACCGGGGTATCGTCATGGCCCGGTTCGGGACAATTTTCGGCCTCGCTCCCTCCCCTTTCCTGGTACGATGGGGGGCCGGGAGGGGTGGACATTACCTGCAATCATATCGGCGACCTGGGGGCGTTGAGTCTTGCTGGATTTCATCCTGTTTTGTGCACAGACCCCTGTATGCCGGGATTGCCTGATCTCCCCGATCTGACCCGCAAAGGACGGTGTAATTCCCTGATTAGACGCACATTTGGGCTTCTTTGACCCGGGCCATGTCCTGCGGGGTCGATAGCCCTTTTTTTAAACCGACTGTATCATCGCCGGGTCGGCCCTCCCGACCCCCCCTGTCCTTTCATCTATACGGTGAGGGGCGACCGTCTCCTCTCCTTAACCTGCTCGGGGAAGGGGATGTCCGGCTGGGCCTCCTGCAGGATGGCGTGAGTATCTCCTTCTCGAATCACACGATCGGATCACTCCCCTCTTCTCCTGCTTATTCTTGCCCCCGGAAGGGCGATCCATTTATCTCCGATGACGCCGAATATTTCGTCAACGAAATTTTCGGTGTATATCATGATCACGCTGACTCCCGCAGAAGTGAAAGGGCGCTTCGGACCGCTCTTTGCAGAGAAGTTCATTGTCATGGTGGACGAGCAGGCCGGCATGGCCGAGATCCTGGAGACCTGCCGCCACCGCGGCACCATCGAGTGGGACATGATGAACAGGCGGCGTGCCTGCGGCGCTCTCTCCTCCGCGGAGGTGCAGGGGTCCTCGATGACGATGCTTGCCCGCCTCGGGAAGTACGAGGCGAACTTCGGTGCGGCCGGCCAGGAAATCGGCGGCCAGGCCCTGGAGGGTGTCGAGGTGCAGGGCGACGAGGTTGTCACCTCCTGGGCAGGGATCGCCGGTGCCGGTGTCGGCGTCGCCGCCTGCCTCCCGCAGGCGCCCGGCGTGATCCGGGCCGAGTACCCGACAGACGAGGACCTCCACATCGGGGGGTCGCGGGTCTGCCGGGTGCGGATCGTCACCCCGAAGTACGAGAAACTGACCATCGGGATCGACGACACCGACACGAAGCAGGAGGGGGCCACCTGGGTGCTCGCCCTCAAGTGTGCCGAGGCGTGCAGGGTTCCGGGAGCTGAGTACCTTAATATGCGCCTCGTGCAGCTCAACCCGAAGGCCCCTGAAAAGACGACGAACTGCGTCGGTTCGGTGCTGAACTTCGCCGTGAGGCCGGGATCGGTCGAGCCCCTCCTCGCCTTCGTGAAGGAGTACATCGAGGGGCACGCGGTCTCCGGCGACACCGGGATCGCTTACTATCGCGGCCTCTGTCTCCCCGAGTCTGACTACGAGAAGAAGATCAAGATCGACCTCATTTCCCGGGAGGAGGTGGAGGCCGAGGCCGCCCGTCTCGGCGTCACTTTCATCGACTCCGCGGCGAGCAAGGGACGGATCGGTGCATTCGGTGCGGTGCTCTGGGGCAACCGCGGCGTGGAGGCAGCAGGTCTCTATGGAGAACAACCGGGCGGCCGTGTCTGAGGGGCTTACAGACCCCTATGTGGTGGCGTACCCCCTGATCGCGGCGGTCGCCGATGGTGAAGGCAGCCGGATAGAACTGGTGGAGTTCTTCGACTGCCTGGGCGGGGCCCACTGGGTCCGCCGCCACTATGCACAGAGTCCCATCGTCGTCTCCGCCCGGACAGTGGGGGCGACGACACGGTACGTCCTCAGGGCCGGATGTGTCCACCTGTCTCTTGAGGGCTCCCGCTTCCCCGCGGGGATCGCGGGTGCCGCGGTGGAGGGCGACGAGATCGCGGTCACCTATCTTGGCATGGGCGGCGGCGGCGTCGGGGCCTCGGCCTGCCGCGCCCGCGGCGGCGGGGTGATCCGGGCGTCATGCGACGAGTCCGGCGGCGGCAAACTGGCCGGGTCGACGATCTGGCTGCCGCGGCGCGAGCGGGTAGTCATCGGGGTCGACGACACCGACACTCCCGAGGAGGGGGCGACCTGGACCCTCGTCCACAACATTGCGAAGGCGGTCGCCGACGCGTCCTCGGTGTACCTCTCCCACACCATCGTCCAGCTCTACCCGGTCCCGGAGAGGACGAAGAACTGCGTCGCCTGTGCGGTGGAGTTCGCGTCGTCCGACCCCGACGGACTTATCGAGCGGTTTGCCGCCCTGCTCCGCCGCCACACGCTCTCCGACGAGACAGGGATGGCGGCATACGTCGGTTTCGACCCGTCGTTGCTCAGGCACTACGGCGAGACGGTGAAGAGGGGTAAGGTCGCATGGGCCGACCTCGAAGCCGTGCTCGGCGAGGTCAGGGTCGTGATGGACGGCCACGGCCTCATCGGTGCGGTGGCGGCGATCCCCTTCTATACGGACTACGGGGAGGCGACGTCCTTATGGACAGGCTGAGGCTGAAGGCCGCACTCCTTGCCGCGGGAAAGGTGAAGGTTGGGGGCGTCCCCCCCGGCACATACCTCTCCTCTTCCACCGCGGGGCCCGGTGCGGGCGGCGAGGGTTCTGTCTTTTTTTCTGTCGACGGCATGAGAGTCCGTCTTTCTGTGGACCCGCATGCCGATCTCGTCCTCATCCACGAGGGGAAGGGGAACGCGACCCTTCCCTTCCGCGGCGAGATGGTAAGGGGCGTCCTTGAGGTGCCGGGTTTCCACTGCCCTGGGCAGGCCTTCATCACCCTCACCACCTCCTGCATCTTCTCCTGCCTGTACTGTGCCGTCCCCGGCCGGGTCGGGCGGACGAAGAGTACGGAGGAGGTCGTGGCGATGGTCAGGTCTGTCATCGGGAGGATCGACGCGATCTCCTTGACGAGCGGCGTGGCCGGGAGTATCGAGGAGGAGGAGAGACGCACCCTCGACGCTGTGCGGGCCCTCGTCCCCTTCGGCCTGCCCGTCGGCGTCTCCATCTACCCGACGCGGGACTCCCCCCGTCTCCTGAAAGAGGCCGGGGCCGCGGAGGTGAAGTTCAACATCGAGGCGGCGACACCCGGCCTCTTTGCGGAGATGTGTCCGGGCCTTGAGTGGAACCTCGTCTGGGAAGTGCTTGAGGAGTCGGTGCGCCTCTTCGGGAAGAACCATGTCCAGAGCAACATCATCGTTGGCCTGGGCGAGAGCGACGAGGAGATGGCGGCTACCGTCAGGAGGCTCTGCTCGATCGGGGTGATCCCTGTCCTCAGGCCTCTCACTCCGTCGGCGGGCCTCGCGCACTTCACGCGCCCTTCAGCAGAGCGTCTGCTCAGGCTGCATGCGATCGCACGGGAGGAGATGGTTGCGGCCGGCCTCGACGCCAGAGAGGCGCGGACGATGTGTGCGGCGTGTATGGGCTGCGACCTCGTGCCCGGGAGGGACTGAAAATGGACGGGGAGGAGGTGCTGGCTCTCGCCCTTTCTGGTGCGGCTGACGCCCTGTACACGGTGCCCGGCTATCCGGTGACCGGGTGTGCGACGCGGACCGGTGCGGAGGTCTGCACGAACGAGAAGGTCGCCCTGGAGTACGCCCTCGGCGCCTCCCTCACCGGCAGGCGGGTCGCGGTGGTCGTGAAGCACGTCGGCATGAACCTCCTGGCCGACCCTCTGGTGCAGGCGACGGCCCAGGGGATCGTGGGAGGCGTCGTCGTCGTCGCGGGGGACGATCCCCTGGCACGCGCCTCGCAGGTTGGGGAGGACTCCCGCCACTTCGGCCCCCTGGCGATGGTGCCGATTGTCGAGGCCGACGGGCCCGACGCCTTCCCTGCCGCGGTGGAGGAGGCCTTCGCCCTCTCGGAGGCAATGGCGCGGGTTGCAGTCCTCCGCGTCATTCCCGAGATCCTCGACGCACCGGCAGCGGCCCGGCCCGCTCTCCGCGGTGCGAGGGGTGCGGGCACCCTCGCCGACCCCGCGCTGACGATGCGGGGCAGGTGGGAGCGGGCCCTCCAGGTAACGGCGGCGCATGCCAGCCATCGGGCCCCGGCCGGCGTTATGGTTACAATTCCGCAGGTCTCTCCCCCGCCCGGGGAGCCTGAACGCTTTGCCAACCGGGGGTTCTGCCGGACCTTCTGCCGGCACTGCCCGTACCGCCCGCTCGTCTCCCTCCTTGCTGAGCGGGGGATGCGGCCCGCGGTCGATGCCGGGTGTTCCCTCCTTGCGACAAACCCGCCGTACAGGATCGGCATTGCGAGTTACGGCCTCGGGTCCGCGGTGGCAGTTGGGGTAAGGAGCACAGGGATCGCCCTGATAGGGGACTATGGGCTCCTGCACTCCGGCATAAACGCACTTATCGACGTCTATGAGAAGGGTCTGCCCCTTCTCTGTATTGTCCTTGAGAACAGGCGCATGGGCATGGTCGGCGGTCAGGAGGTGGCCGGGGTGGCGAGGTACCTCGACTGGGCCGGGCCGACAGTCTGCCGCGCCGACAACCTGGCCGGACTGGCGCGGCTGATCGTGCCCGTCGACAGGCCGACGACGGTGGTCGTCACCGGGGCATGCCCCAAAGGAGAGAGTCATGAAAAGGTGGAATGTTGAGATATGCGACGTCACGCTCCGTGACGGTGAGCAGACGCCCGGTGTAACGTTTAACTGCGACGAGAAGAAGGAGATAGCGGGAATCCTCGACGCCACCGGTGTCGAGGTGATCGAGGCCGGTTTTCCGGCTGTCTCGGCGAACGAGAAGACAGCGGTCCGTGAGATCTGCGGGATGGGCCTCGACGCCCGGATCTGCGCACTCGCCCGCGCGAAACAGTACGACATCGATGCCTCCCTCGACTGCGGCGTGGACATGATCGGCGTCTTTGCGGCCACGTCAGACCTCCATATCAGGACGAAGTACGGCAGGACGCGCGAAGAGGTAATGACCGAGACCTGCGCGATGATCGAGTACGCCCATGACCACGGCGTCACCGTCAGGTTCGGCGCCGAAGACGCCTCCCGGACCTCTCTCCCCGACCTCATACAGGCGTACAGGCAGGTCACCGATGCCGGGGCCGACCTCGTCACCTTTGCCGACACTGTCGGGTGCATGACGCCCTCGGAGATCGGGGAGAGGGTGCGCGAGATCGCGGCCGCTATCGACACGCCAATCTGTATCCACTGCCACGACGACCTCGGGTGCGCCACCGCAAACACCATCACTGCCGCCGCGGAAGGCGCTTTCCAGCTCCACACCACGGTGAACGGCCTCGGCGAACGGGCCGGGAACGCCGCCCTCGAGGAGGTGCTCGTCGTCCTGGCCATGAAGGCCGGGATCACCAGGTACGACCTCTCGCCCCTCCAGAAACTCTCTGAGCGGGTCGAGAAGGCCTCGGGGATTGCGGTCGCGAAGAACAAGGCGGTCGTGGGCGCCCATGCCTTTGCGCATGAGAGCGGCATCCATATCGCCGCGATCCTCAGGGAACCGGAGACCTACGAGTACGTGCGCCCCTCTCTCGTCGGTGCGTCGAGGACGTTCATCCTCGGCAAACATACCGGGAAACACGCGATCGAGCATGTCGCCGCAACACTCGGCTACGACCTCGACGACGCCGGGGTCTCCTGGGTGCTCGCCGAGGTGAAGAGGCGGAGCGAGGCGAAGTGCACGGTGACGCCTGAAGTCCTCCAGGAGATCCTCTGTGCCGCGCGGAAGGGGGCGGTCTGATGGCCACCCTTGCCGAGGAGATCCTGGGGGCGCCGGCCGGGGAATACGTGGACCGCCGGGTGGACAGGGCCTATGCCCATGACGGCACCGGCGTCCTTGCACGGGAGGCCTGGCTCTCGATCGGAACCGGGGCCTTTCCCGACCCCGACCGCAGGTACCTCATCTTCGATCACATCGTCCCGGCAAACACCTCCCTGACCGCCGACCTCCAGAAGGAACTGCGGGTCTTTGCCCGGCAGCAGGGGATGCACCTCTCCGATGTCGGCGGCGGCGTCTGCCACCAGGTGATGGCCGAGGGTTATGCCCTGCCCGGCGAGGTGATCGTCGGGGCGGACTCGCACTCCTGCACCCTCGGGGCCTTCGGCGCCTTTGCGACAGGCGTCGGGGCGACAGACATGGCCGGCATCTGGGCGACGGGCGAGACCTGGTTCCGGGTGCCGGAGACGACCGGCGTCTTCCTGGAAGGTTCTCTGACAGGTGCGGCCGCGGCAAAGGACGTCGCCCTCGCCTATGTCGCCGCCCTCGGCATGGACGGTGCGACATACCGCGCCCTGGAGTTTGTCGGCGAGGGGGCGTCGGGGCTCTCGATGGCCGACCGCCTCACTCTCTCCAACATGGCGGTGGAGACAGGAGCGAAGGCCGGCATGTTCTATGCCGATGCGGTGACGCGGGAGTACCTCGCCGGTTTCGGCCATGTGGCGGAGGCGCAGACTCCAGCGGCCGGATACCCGGATGAGATCACCCTCGATCTCGGAAATATCGAGCCCCTCCTTGCCCTGCCGCCGCGGGTGGACACGGTCTGCCCGGTGGCCGAGAAGGAGGGTCTGGCCGTGGACCAGGTCTTCCTGGGCACCTGCACCTGCGGGCGGTACGAGGATCTGGAGGCCTTCGCCCGTATCGTGCGCGGGAAGAAGGTGGCGGTCAGGACCGTCGTCGTCCCGGCGTCGCGGGCCGTGTTTGCCCGTGCTGCCTCGACAGGTGTGCTCTCCACGCTCATCGAGGCCGGATGCGCCCTCGGGACGCCCGGATGCGGCCCCTGTCTCGGCGCCCATATGGGCGTGATCGGCGAGGGAGAGGTCTGCCTCTCGACCGCGAACCGGAATTTCAGGAACAGGATGGGCGTCGGCGGCGAGATCTACCTGGCGTCGCCCCTGACCGCGGCGGCGACCGCCCTTGCCGGCGAGATCCGGTCCCCGGAGGGATGCCTGTGAAGGGCGAAGGGCATGCCGTCTGCCTCGGCCGGGACATCGACACCGACCTGGTCATCGCGGGGCGGTACCTGCGGACCAAGGACAGGTCTGTCTGGGCGGCCCATGTCTTCGAGGACCTCGACCCCTCCCTTGCCGGGCGCCTTGCCGGTGCGGTGGTCGTCGCCGGCCCGAATTTCGGCTGCGGGTCGTCGCGGGAGCAGGCGGCGGTTGCCCTGAAGGAGGCCGGGGTCGTCGCCGTCGCCGCCCCGACCTTTGCCAGAATCTTCTTCAGGAACGCCGTCAATATAGGTCTCCTGGTGCTTGAGTGCGAGATCCCCTGCCATGAGGGCGAGGCGGTGCGCTTCGACCTCGAGGAGGGCTGGATAGAGGCCGGCGGGATCCGCCGCCCTCTCCATCCCCTCTCCCCGCGTATGCGTGAGATCCTCCGGTCAGGGGGTCTTGTCCCCTATCTCAGCGGAGGCCATGGATGATATTTCCTGAAGAGTGCAAATACGTGGGCCTTGCGAACACAAGGCCCCTCGGGGAGAAGGTCTATTTCCTCTCCCGCTGGCTGATCCGGGAGACCCCCGAAGGCTACGAGATCCTGTCGGTGAAACCTGCCGATGGGGAAGGGCTGATGCGTGACGTCACGGCGACATGGGTGCTCGCGAGGCCGGACGAGACCGTCCTGTATCCCGAACCGGTAAACTTCAATGACAGGTCGCGCCTGATCAGCCTTGCGGCGGCCTCGGGGTATCGGTGCACCATCTTCAGGAGCCCTGACGAGTCACGGACCTTCGTCCTCGACCCTGACCAGGGGTCGCTCCTGACCGTGCATGTCTACGACATCATTCCGCCGCGCCCCCACCTTGCGGCGATCCTGGAGGAACTCGAGGGTGTCGGTCTTTTCGGCGACCTCGGCGTCCGTTTTGAGTATCATATCAGGGACATCAGGGAGACGGCGGCAGAGGTATATCCCTGCCGTGCCGGCGGCTTTGACCGGACCCTCGATGCCGACCCACTTGCCGGGAAGGAGCATGTGGCCGGATGCCTCACAGCGCAGCAGTTCTGTGCGGAGAACTACGGGGACGAGGTGGAGATCGCGGAGATCTGCCCCCTGACGCAGGTGGCGGAGGAGCCTTTTATCGCCCGGTGCTGTCGGGGGGAGCGCGAGGGTGTCGGGGAGTGGAACGGAAAGTTCGGCGGCGTGGTCCACTGGGGCGCGGCGCCCCACACCATCGACGCGGTCCTCAGGAGTGCGGTGGCCGGGTGGCGGGAGCATGAAGGTAGCGGTCGTCCCCGGTGACGGGATTGGGCAGGAGGTGGTCCCGGTGGCCGAGGCGGTACTCCGTCGCCTCCATCCTGACTGGGACTACTACCCTGTCGAGGTCGGGTACGGCCGCTGGCAGAGGTGCGGTTCGGCCATCGGTCCCGAGGAGATGCGGGCCCTAGGGGAGGCCGATGCCATCCTCTTCGGTGCGGTGACCACGCCCCCCGACCCTGCCTACCGGAGTGTGCTCGTGCAGATGAGGAAGGATCTCGACCTGTATGCGAATGTGCGGCCGGTGAAGGGACCGGGTGTCGACCTCACGATCGTGCGGGAGAACACCGAGGGGCTGTACTCAGGGATCGAGTGGGAATTGCCGGGCTCGTACTGCACCCTGCGGGTTGTCACCGAGGAGGGGAGCCGACGGATTGCACGCTTCGCCGCCG
This sequence comes from Methanofollis sp. UBA420, assembly GCF_002498315.1. Classification (NCBI taxonomy): domain Archaea; kingdom Methanobacteriati; phylum Methanobacteriota; class Methanomicrobia; order Methanomicrobiales; family Methanomicrobiaceae; genus Methanofollis; species Methanofollis sp. UBA420. Next base: position 680,320 of record NZ_DAGX01000005.1, on the reverse strand, counting down.
GGCTTGCGAAAGGGAGGCGGTTCACCATCGGGACAAAGGCGAATGTCCTCAAGTCAGACACCCTCTTCCGCCGCTGTGCCGTCGAGGAGGCCGAGGCCGCGGGGGTGGCGTGGGAGGAGAAGTTCATCGACGCCCTCTGCCTGGACGTGCTGATGCACCCGGCCCGCTACGGCGTCATCGTGACGACGAACATCTTCGGGGACATCCTTTCCGACGCCGCGGGGGCGCTTGTCGGCGGCCTCGGCACCCTCCCTTCGGCGAACATCGGCGACGGCCACGCCCTCTTCGAACCTGTCCACGGTTCGGCACCCGACATCGCGGGGAAGGGCATTGCAAACCCGGTGGCGGCGATACGGAGCGCCGCGATGCTCCTCGCCCATGCAGGCGACCGGGAAGGGGCGGCCGCGGTGGATGCGACGGTGGACGCCGTCCTTGCCGCGGGCATCCGGACCCCTGACCTCGGCGGCACGGCCTCGACCGGGCGGTTCGGTGCAGCGGTGCTGGCGCGGCTGGGCTGAGAGAATAGATGCCGGGTGCGTGCGGCTGTAATATCTGGTCTCGAAAACTGCTCGGAAAAAGATGGCTGGAACCCCGGCCTTTCTATCTTCAGGCCGCAGGAAGTCCTCGGGAGTAGTGGGAGAGGATATCGGCCTCGCTCATCGCCCCCTCCCACGTCCGAAGCCCTCTGATCTCGCCGGCGAACTTCCGCTGGTGGGCACCTTTGAAGTCCACCCCCTCAGGCCCGCCGACCTGATAAAAGCCCGGTGAATCCCTGATGTCGCTCCCGTCGGGCTGAATGTTCCTGATGCCGCTTGCCTTCGCCCCGTTTACATAGATCTCGAGGGTGGGCGTGGTCTGGTTGTACACGCTCACGACATAATACCAGACGCCCTGCTCAGGACGTGTCGTCGACTGGACATAATGACCGATCCCGCCGGCGTTGTTCCGGGTCCGTATGGCAAATTCAAAATTTTTGTTGTTTTTGTCGTGCTGGAGATGATACCGGCGGTTTATATCACTGTTGCCGTTCACGACGATCGTCGCCCACTTCTCATCCTCCGAGAGCGGCGACGGGCTTTTTGTCCATTTCACCCATGCTTCCACAGTGAAGCCCTCGCCGAGGACCGGCGGTGTCTCTCCTGACCCGCTGATCCTCACCCCATGTTTTGCGATAAGAACATTGGACCTGGTGTCCACGAGGGCGACCTGCCAGAGTCCGGCGGCAAGGCCGTCAGAGGCGGGCGGGGCCTCTTTTCCGATCAGGTACTCCGTCCCGTTACGGGAGATGAAAAGATGGTCGCCCGGTTTCCAGTCGAGCGAGCCGTTTTCTGGGTATGCGCAGCCTGTAATCCCTCCGGGTGTGGTCAGGGCGATGCGGGCGGTGCCCCCTTCTCCAAAGCGCATCTCGTCCCCTCCTTCCAGAAAGAGGGCGATGGCCTCGGTGCCGGGCATTCCGGTCGTGGCGTTCAGGGATAAGGGGACGTCTTCTGCCGTGGTTGCGGCAAAGATGTGGGGCGTCAGGACGTCTGTATATCCGAGAAGGACGGACGCGGTGACCCCGACGAGAACAAGGACCAGTGCGATGATGAGGGTGATCGAGACGATCTCTGACAGGGCGTCATCGTCTTCAGGATATGTATCTGATATCATCGTTTTCCAATTATTTTCAAATATACTCAAATATTCATTTTTCGACCTTATCTCAGGTATTTTCGCCAACAGCGGTGCCCCATGCAAGACCCCTTGAAGGGGAGACCTTAGTTCCCCTTCCTCTTCTGCAGGAAGGCAGCGGCAGGCGGTATCAGGCCGTGGACGCCGTCCGCGAGGGGGTGGACCTCGATGAGGTCTTCGAAGTCGGAGATCGTCCGCCTGTGCCGGATCGCCGCGGCCATGTAGGTGGCGATGATGCCGGCGCCCGGCGAGGCCGCCCAGACGCCCCGTACCTCCCCGGTCTCCGGTTCGACCAGGATCTTCCCGAGGCCGGTGTCGCCCGCGGGCACGGACCAGAAGGAACCCGGCCCTGCCGGTGCCGGTACCGAGAGTTCGATCCCCCCGTCATCCTCCGCGAGGGCGAAGGCGAGGTCGTTTGCGAGGCTGATGCTCTGCGGGACGACCGCAGGGGCATAGCGCATGTCATGGCCCAGGATGTTCTCCGCCGCCACAATCCCCTGCAGGCGGGCGACAGGGGTAAGGTACGGCCCGCCGGTGACGTCGCCCGCGGCGTACACTCCCGGGACCGAGGTCTGCATCCTGTCGTCCGTGACGATCTCGCCCTTCTGGCCGGTGGCGACGCCGCTGACCATCGAGGCGTTCGGCACGAGGCCGGCGGCAAGGAGGACGGCATCTGCCTGGCACTCCCCCGGCGTCTCCCCGCCATATGCCGCACCGTCTGCATGTCCTGTCCCGGTGATACGGGTGAGGGGGGCGTTCTCCCTGATCTCGACTCCGGCCAGTTCCTTCAGGGCGAGTTTCCGCAGGCGCGGGTCAAGACCCTTGAGAAAATCGCTCCGTGCGAGGACCGTCACGCGGCTCCCCAGTTGCCGGAAGATGTAGGCGAACTCCGCGGCCGCGATCCCGCCGCCGACGATGACGAGGTCATGGGGAAGGTCGTGCATCCGCGGCAGGGTGTGGGCGGTGAAGACCCCGGCAAGGCCTGTCCCTTCGACCTCCGGGACGGCGGGCACAGACCCGGTGGCGACGATGACCGCCTCAGTCTCGACCTCCTCATCGTCGATGAAGACCTGCCGCCCGCAGAGCCGCGCCGTGCTCCCGTACCTGATCTCGACCCCCGCACCCCGAGTCTCATGGTCAAGGACGGCCCTGATCTTTGCCTGCACCTCCTCCATCCCGGCAAGGAGGGAGGGGAAATCGATCACCGGTTCGTCCTTGAAGATGCCCGCACCGGCGAACTGTCTGGCCCTCGCCACCGTCCGTGCGGCGTCGTTCAGGGCGCAGACAGCCATACACCCGTAGTTCAGGCACTGCCCTCCGATTGCGCCCTTCTCAACAAGGGTCACCTCCCGCCCGGTATGGCCGAGGCGGATGGCCGCAAACCGCCCTGCCGGTCCTCCACCGATGATCACGATCATGGTGCTCAGAATATCTCCACGCCCTCGTCCATGGGCGTGGTGAGGATCTCGCCGGTATAGGCATTAACCTCGACGATCCTGTTCTTCCCCTCGATCTCCCAGACCGGGACATAGACGAGGGTGATCTCGGTCGATATGTTCCTCCTGTCCGGTTTCAGCGTCTCTTCCTGGTAGAATACGGCGTCGCCCTCTTCCTTCCTGAACCTGACCTTCTGAGTCAGTTCGGCGATGAGATTTGTGACTGTCTGGTTTTCTGCCTCTTCTTTTGCGATCTTGGGCTGGAGCACTTCGCAGTCATCGGGCATGGCCGAGTCCACCGCATCGGAGAGGGTCATCTCCATCTTCGAACCATTGATGGCGTTCAGACCACCCCAGCGGTCGGCGTCGAAGGAGACCCTGCGGGAAAGGACGGTCTGGGAACCACTGCTCGTGCAGTGGTAACACCAATACGGGACGAAACGGCAGCGCACTTCTCCCCGTGTCCCCGAGATGATCGCGGCGTTCCGGTCGCTGACCTTGACCGGGAGGTGGAAGATCCCGCCGCCGCTCATGGCACGTTGCGCCGGGGAGGCCGGCGTGCTCCTGCCGAGAGAGAGAGTTCTCCCGAAGATCCGCGCAAGGGCTGCCTCTCCGGCATATCTGGCAATCTCGTCCTCCCCCCAGACGGTGCAGTTGTCGGCCCGTGCCGCGGGGCTGAAGGTCACCAGGATCTTCCGGCACTCCTCGATCTCTTCGCCCTGCCTGATACGGAACCTCCTTCCATCAAAGTGCCCGATCTCGTCGGCGTCGTCGGATATGAGGACGACATAACTTTCCCTGTCGCCGACGGCCGAGAGGTCGAAGGGTTCGTCGGCGCATTCGACGCCGTAACCGGCGGACTCCAGGATCGTTGCCACAATATCCTGCGTCCGTTCCCGCATTTCTCCTTCCATCTCCTAGAATGTGTCCCTGAACTATAGAACAATTTTTCTATTCTCATGGCGAGAGTATGGTGTGTATCCTCCCCTGAAGTTCATCAACCACCTGATCGAGGAAGAGGCCATGACAGTGACCTACGACCCTGCGGAGGACGAGGGCCTGGTCATCTACAACCTCTCGATGATCGGTGCCGGGGACTTCGAACCGGTCCTCGCCGTCATGAAAGAGGTGTTCCGGGCAGGGATCAGCCCGAGTGGCCTTGTCAGATTCTACCTGGCCGGTGAGCGTATCGGTGACTATACCATACCCGATGGGAGGGTCGGGATCTGCACGGTCTGCTCCACCACCATTGATGGCGTGATGATCCGGCGCGGCGCTCCCATCCACCCGATAGGTGGCGGCGTCGTGGAGATCGAAGGGGGCCTGCCCAGGCGCTTCACCGACATGATCCTGTACGACGCCACCACTATCGACCCCCTGGAGGTGCTCGTCTCTCAGGAGATCACCGACATCACCGGTGTAATCCGGCGTGGGCGGGGAAGCGTGCTCGCCAACCTGCGGGAGTGTCATATGGAGGCCGAATCCGTGGTCGCCGCGGTCATCGATGACCTGGAGCAGAGCATGATCGCCGGCGTCCTTGAGGTCTCGGCGCCGAACGCCCCGATCCTGGGATTCGGCTGTTCCCCCCAGTACTTCGGGATCTCCATCCTCGGCGGCACCAATGTGATGGCCGCGGTGAAGGAGGCCGGGTATGAGGTCGAGATCAACTCTTTAAGCGGCCTCATCGATGTCGGCGACCTCGCGCCGATCTACTCGCTCTGAAAAAAGATATATCCCTATTTTTTCTCACTGAAACCGTGGATGAGGTCCCAGTACCGGGAAAAAAAACGGACAAAACCTTCCGCCTCGGAGAAGAGGGCGGTTGGCGCCTCTCCCTGCGACCCCATCGCCACCATCACCTTTGTGCCGTCCGCGAAGAGCATCCCTGCACGGTCCCCCATCTTTCCTTTTTCATGCCATACAGGTGGCATTGCGGTCGTGACCGTGATGCCTTCGGGGACCTCTCCCTCCCAGCGATTGGCGATCACCTCGATCCGCACCTCTCCGGCCCTCTCCCCGAGTGCGTCCCTGAGATCCTTCAGGAGGGCCCAGCTCCCCATGATCCTGATCTCGCGCCCTGCCTGGTAGATGAGGTCGCGCAGGCGGCTGGTGATATTGGCCTCGCCGAGGATGTTCCAGATCAGTTCCTGGTCCCCTCCCTCGATACTGGTCCGGTCCTGCCAGAGTTCCCCGAGGACGTCCTTTGCATAGGCCGCCTTCTCCTCGATCTCGCGCATCAGGGTGTTGATGGCGTCTTCCGGCGGAGTGGCCGAGAAGCGTTTGGGCGTGGTGTGCGAGACCGTGACCATGTTCTTCTGGAGGAGGCGGTCGAGGACGGGATACACGGATGCGCGTGGCACCCCGGAGAGTTCGTGGATCTCGGTTGCAGTCGCCTTCGTCACCTGGAGGAGGGCGACATAAACGAGCGCTTCATATTTTGTGAGCCCGAGGGTCTTGAGCGCTTCGGCAACGCTCCGGGCATAGTCTGGTGGGGCGGGCATGACACCATATATTTATAGAGTACGCAGATAAATGTTGTTACAACAAAAACAACACGGTGCATATACATGGATATCCGGAAATTCTGTATTCTGGGTCTGGCCCTTGCGGCGCTCATCGCTCCCGCTCTTGCGGGAACAGAGTTCCTGTACGGCAGCCCTGACATGTCTGCGGCAATCTCGGGTACGAACGAGTTTGTCCCCGGCACCGAGGTGCCGGTCACGGTGATCATCTCGAACAGCGGTACAAACCCGGTCATGGTGGTCGATCCGAAGACTATCACCCCACAGGACCCGCCGAATCTCGCAAAGCTCGTGAATGCTGGACTTTCGGCAGGGGACGCACCCGTGGAGATCAGGTCTGACGCCCAGCAGATCGGGGACATACCGGGCGGCGTGAGCAAGCCGGTCACCTTCATGGTGAAGTTCAACAAGGACGCCCCGGCGGGCACCTATGACCTCCCCCTGACCCTGAAGTACCAGTATGTCGACTGGACTGAACAGGATGACCATGGCAGTTTCCTGCGGACAAATTACCTCAACAAGAAGGTGACCCTTCCCCTGAAGGTCACGGTCAAGTCCAATGTCAACCTTGAGGTGGACGAGGTCTCGACCGACCACATCAATGTCGGGACCGAGGGTTACCTCACCCTGAAACTCAGGAACGCGGGCTTTGAGCATGCACAGAAGGCTGTCGCGAAACTCGCTCGCGACGGTGCAAGCCCCCTGATCCCGACCGACGGGAGCGTCTATATCGGTGACTTCAACCCCGGCGACGTCGTCGAGTGCACCTTCAAGGTCTCGGCCTCCAACGACGCCGAGGCACAGACCTATCCCCTCGATGTGATGGTCCAGTACGAGAAGAGCAACGGTGAGAAGGAAACCTCGGACACTGAGATCGTCGGCGTGCCCGTCGGCGGAAAGATCGACTTCGCCATCGTCTCGTCTGCGGCGACCGTGCACCCCGGCCAGAAGGCGACGATCGACGTCACCTATAAGAATGTCGGCTCGGCGACCGCCTACAATGCCCAGGCACGGATCAGCGCCGTCGACCCCTTCACCTCCAATGACGACACCGCCTATCTCGGCGACCTCGAACCCAGCCAGACCGCTGTCGCCCACTACTCGGTGAGCGTGGACAAGGAGGCGACCGTAAAGCAGTACGGTCTCGACTCCGAGATCCGGTACCGCGACGCTCTGGACAACAGCCAGATCTCCGACACGATGAAGATGACCGTGTCCGTCGTGAAGCCTGATCCGCTGGCGGGAGCCCTCACGAACCCGATCGTTATCGCGGTCATCATCGCCGTCCTGATCGGGGCGGGGTATTATATATACAGACGGCGCACATCCGAGTGATGTATTCATGGGACGGACCGCTGCCAGAAGCCCATGTCAGGACTGTCGCCGACATGGCCGGTGTTCTGGCGGCCCCTGACGCCGCGGGTGAAGACCCCGGTCGCCCTCTCTATTTTATGTACCGGGACCTTGCAAAGACCCCGGACGACCATTCCTGGCTCGCCTCCCATGCCCTGAGGTACGACATGACGGTGATCCCGGCGGGTCATGTCGGCCCTGAGTTCGTCAAGACGAAAGGGCACTTCCACCCGGCAAACCCTGCCGGCACCGGCTATCCCGAGGTCTATGAGGTTCTTGCCGGCAAGGCGCACTTCCTCCTCCAGACGCGGGACGCCTCCGATGTCGTGCTCGTGGAGGCAGTGGCAGGGGACGTCGTGGTGATCCCCCCCGGATACGGCCATGTGACGATCAACCCCGGGGCTGAAGCGCTCGCCCTTGCCAATATCGTCTCGACCGCCTTTGAAAGCGACTATACGCAGTACGTGGCGATGCGGGGCGCCGCCTATTACGAGATGGCTGACGGGTCACTGGTGAGGAACCCGCGGTACAGCAAGGCGGCACTGGTGCGGCTGGTTGTGCCCGCGCCTGTCCCGGAGTTCTGTACTGCGCACGGGACGCCGCTCTCCTCCCTTGTCGGGCATGAGTCCTGCCTCAGGTACCTCAACAGTCCCGAGGAGTACGCCCCGGAGTTCACCGGGTGCCTGCGAGATTTGGCGGTGCGGACCGTTTGTGCTCGGACGCCCTGACCCTTTTTAAGACCAGTTCCTCGGTCCCGGTTTCGGGGTCTGTCCACCTTTTCTTTTCGAGCGCCTGCAGTGCCGCGTCGATTTCGGCGTAGGTAGCCCCGAGTTCCCCTTCGTCTGTCTGGCCCGGCCAGAGGCCTGCTGACGGCGCTTTTTCGACGATCTGCTGCGGCAGGTGCATTGCCCTCGCCACCGCGAAGACCTCGGTCTTGTACAGGTGGAGGATGGGCTGGATGTCCGCGGCGGCGTCGCCGTGTTTGGTGGAGTAGCCGAGGAGGTACTCTGTCCTGTTCGAGGTGCCGCAGACCATCAGGTTCTCCCTGTTGGCGACTGCATAGAGAATCGCCATCCTCGTCCTCGCCATCAGGTTGCCGGTGAGGTACGGCGTCGCGGTGAGGTCGGGGTACTGCCTGTAGGCCTCCATCACCGGTTCGATCGAGATCACCCGGTGCTCTATCCCGAGGAAACGGCAGAGTTCCGCGGCGTCCGCCAGGTCTTCGGCTCTCGTCACCGCACTCGGGAGGGCAATCCCGACGACGTGCTCGGGTCCGATTGCACGAGCGGCGAAGGCCGCCGCCACGGCCGAGTCCACGCCCCCGCTGACGCCGACGACGATTCCCTTTGCCCCGGCACTCCATACCGCGTGGCGGATCATCTGGTCCACCGCTTCCATGACGCATCCAATCTCTTTTTCCATGATTTTCACCTGTTATACCGTTCTGATAAACCGTCTGAGCGCCTGTGCGTCGCCGATGGCGATGACGACGTCTCCCTGGTTGATCACCTCGGCGTCGCCCGGGGCGACGACCGCCCTGCCCTCCCTCTCGATCCCAGCGACCCGCACGCCGCACCGGGCCTTCACCCTGCTGACAGAGGCCTGCGCCCGCTTCATCGCCCGGCGCATGACCACCTTCTGCCCGTCAGGGAGGTCGAGGAGGATCCTCACCGATTCCGAGAGGATGACGCCGGCGATCGCCTGACCCCCGATTGTCGGGAGGAGCGTGACAAAGTCGGCGCCTGCAAGATACAGTTTGTCGACCGAAGCCGGTTCATTTGCCCGTGCAAGGATCCTGATGCCGGGGTTGAGGTTTCTTGCCATCAGGGTGGTGAAGATGTTCGTGTCGTCGTTATTGAGGGCGACGATGCAGGTCGTCGCGTCCTCAATATGGGCTTTCTTCAGCACTTCTTCGTCTTCAGCCTTTCCGACGACGTCTGCGGCCGGGTCTTTTCTGTCGATGACGATTGTGGGGGTACCTGCGACGGCGAGTTCGCGGCCGGCCGCCTTCCCGACGTCCCCGAGGCCCGCGATGATGACAACCTCGCCGCTGTCTCCCTCCCCGGCAAAGACCTCTGCCGACGCCCGCCTGATGCCCTCGGCCGTGCCGAGGAGAACGAGCATCGTCGCGACGTCCAGCCTATCGCTTGCCGCCGGGATGGCGATGAAACGTCCGCCCTTCCAGAAGAAGAGTGCGGAAGCATTGTATTTTTCCAGGAGTGCCAGTTCGGCGAGGGTCCGCCCTGCGGCATGGGACCCGGCAGTGATCGGGATGCTGACCAGGGTGAGACCGGCCGTCCCCTCGCCCCCGTCCCCGGCAGATCCCAGGATCGTCTCCCCCGGCCTCCATGCGGCCGCGTGCCGCCCGAGGATCTTTCCTGCCGTGTTCTTCGGGGAGAGGATGTATTCGGCCCCGGCGTACCTGAGGTACCGGTCGTAGGTCGGGTTGTCGACGACGGCGATGATCCGCCCCCGCGTCATCCCCCTGATGCCGAGGATGATCGAGGCGGCGACCCCTTCACGTTCGCAGACGACGACGGTGTCGGCATCCTTGATGCAGGCGTTTCTCCAGGTGGCGGCCCGGGCGTAATCGCCCCTGACCACCCACGCCTCTTTCCCGAAGTGCTCCAGAAACTGCTTTGCCCGTTCCTTCTGCTCCTCGACGATGACGATGGGGAGGTCGGCGATGCTGAGACTCTCGATGAGTGACCAGATCATCTCCCCCGGGCCGACGATGATCACATGGCCCTTCAGGGGCGAGGGGAGGACGCCGGGCGGGTCGGCCCTGAGGTGTTCGGAGATCGCCGGTGCGAGGAGGAGAGGGATGAGCATGAAGATGAGGAAGACGCCGCTTGCGATCATCAGGATGGCAAGGAGGATCGTGTACCCGCTCTGGAAGGGCAGGAGGTCGCCGTAGCCAACGGTGGTGATAGTCTCCACGACAAAGAGGGCGGCCTCCTCCCACGAGAGGGCCCGCCCCTCCCAGAGGGGAAAGACATGCCGTACGATCACGGTGAAGACGATGAGGTAGGACGCAAGGAGGCTGAGGTAGAGGATGATCCGGGCCCGCGGCATGGCCGTGACCTGCTGCCACAGGGTGCCCGGCCTCCTCATCGCATCCCCCCGCTGTCCCGGCAAATCGCGGAGAGTTCGTCCCTGAGATTTTTGAGGGCGAACTTCGTTGCCGGGTGGCGGCCGGTATAGTCGTCAAGGAGGGCCCGTGCATCGGCCCCGAGGCCTTTGGAGGCCTGCGCTGGAGCCTCCACGGCGTGTTCCAGGGTGAGGCGTGCATAGAGGGCGACCTCCTCCGCGGGGATGGTCGAGAAGGGTGCGATCCGCGGGAGGGGAGACGGTTCTGTTTCCCTGGGCCCTGCCAGGCTGTCGGCGCCACCTTCGAGGGCGGTCACCAGCACGTCAAGGGCGATGTCGTCGAGGACTGTCTCGACGGCGATTTTCGTCGCCCCGAGGTCCTGTGCGACCGTTTCCGGGTCGCGCCCTCCTGTCACCTCATGGTAGGGGACGCCGAGGTTCCGGGCGATCTGCCTGGCGGTGTCGGCCCCATCGTCCGTGGCTAGGGCGAGGACCGAGATGTCGGGCCGCCCCCCGAAGGCCGTCACCAGGAAGCGGAGAAGAGCGGCCGAGGCCAGGTCCCCCCGGAGGAGGACGGCGATGACGTCGCCAGTGGCCAACCAGCGCTGCCGCCTGATCTCCCGTTTCGCCTTCGCCTCCACGTCGGCGATGAAGTGGTCGCGGCAGAGTCGGAGCCCTGAATAACGCTGGAAGATGACGGCGTCTCTCCTGCACTTTGAGCACTTCATTGCCCTGACCCAATCAACTTTTATCCCGCTACCTGATATAATCTGTAGTATTCATGCCAGTTTCTCCAGAGCGCGTCAGGGCGCTTCATAAATACGACCTTCGCGTCCTCTTATCCCTCGAGCGGCTCATGCAGCGATACGAGTGGGTGCCCCTGGACGCCCTGAAGGCTTCGACAAAGTTGTCTGACTCGGAACTTGAATATCGCCTCCAGCGTCTCATCGAGTGGGATATGGTGCGCTACGACGCCGTTCCCTATCCGGGCTATGCCCTGATCTTCGGGGGGTACGACACCATCGCCCTCCACACCCTCACGAAGAAAGGGGCGGTCACGGCACTCGGCAGCCTTATTGGCGTCGGGAAGGAGTCGGAGGTCTACGAGGGCCTCGGCCTCGGCCCTGTCGTCCTGAAGTTCCACCATGTGGGCCAGCAGTCCTTTCAGGCAGTGCGGAAAGAGCGGGGCTATATGCCGGATTCGGGACACTGCCCCTGGGTCTTCGCGTCCGCACGCTCGGCAGAGCAGGAGTTCACCGCCCTCCAGCAACTCTCTCCCGAGGTCTCGGTGCCGCTGCCGATCGAGCGCTCCCGCCATGTCGTCGTGATGTCGCAGATCCCCGGTGTGAACCTCAACCGGTGCACCCTTGAGGAGCCGCGGCCTGTCCTCGACAAGATCCTGGAGAATGTGAGGCGTGCCTATGCAAAGGGTTTCATCCACGGCGACCTCTCCGAGTACAATGTGATGGTCGATGACAGCGAGGTCTGGATCATCGACTGGCCTCAGTGGATCGGGACCGACCACCCGAATGCCGACGTCATCCTGCGGCGCGATATCGAGAACGTGCTCAGGTTTTTCAGGAGGAAGTACAGGATAGACTATCCCACCGAGGAGGCGGTGGGATTGGTGGTCAGGTGAAGGTCTTCGGGATCGACATTATCAGGGGGTCGGTGCGGTCCAGGACCCAGCGGCCGCTGTACGCTCTCGTCGTCCTGGAGGACGGGACGGTCGTCTCGACCTCGCAGGTGACGGCGTTCAGGCTCTCCAGGCTCGTCGCCGTGGAGGAGCCCGATATCCTCGCCACCGATTCGGTCCAGGAACTCGCTCCCGACCAGCACGCCCTCGTCGCCTTCATGCAGACTCTCCCGACCCGGACCCTGCTCGTGCAGGTGACAGGCGGCGAGCGGAAGGAGACCCTCCAGAAGGTGGCGGCTAGGTACAATATCGCGGTGGAGAAGACCGACCCCTTTGCCGAGGCCGGTGCGGCGGCGCGGATCGCCTATCTCGGCGGCGGCGCGGCGGTGATCGCCTTCGAGAACACGACCGGGATCGTCGTCTCCCGTCACCGCTCGCCGGGACGGGGCGGGTGGAGCCAGAACAGGTACGTGCGCAAGATGCACGGGGATGTGCGGGAGAAGGCCCGCGAGGTGGAGGGGCACCTCGTGGCCGCGGGTCTGCGGTACGAGAAGAGCGAACGCCTTGCCTTCGGAGGGTTCTCCCGCGTGGACTTCACGGTCTATGCGCCGCGGGGCGAGATCCCTATCAGGGCCTATACGGGCGCCGACGCGCAGGTGCGGGTCGAGGGGAAGAAACTCGACAGGATCCGGTATCGGCCCCTCATGAGAAAGAGACGGTACCTTATTGTCGGGATCGACCCGGGGACGACGACCGGCATCGGGGCGGTGGACCTCGACGGCGAGGTGGTGGACCTCTATTCCTCCCGCCAGATGGGGACGGCCGAGATTATCGAGCACCTCACCGGGGTGGGCAAGCCCCTGATCGTCGCCTCTGACGTCACGCCGATGCCCGATGCGGTGGAGAAGGTGCGGCGTGCCTTCAACGCGATCGCGTACGTGCCCCCGCAGGACAGGAGCGTCGAGGGCAAACTCGAACTGACGGCCGGGACAGGGTATGCAAACCCCCATGAGAGGGACGCCCTCTCCGCGGCCCTGGACGCCTACCGGTCGAACAAGAACAAGTTCCTGAATATCGTAAAGAGGGTGCCGCCAGGTTTCGACCTGGACGAGGTGCGGGCCGGTGTCCTGCGGGGCCGGTCGATCGAGGCGGTGCTCGCCGACCTCTCGGGACGCCCGCCCGTGCCCGAGAAGAAGCCGCCGGCCGAGGAGGTTCCTCCGGTGCCGGAGAAGGGCGAGCGTGAGGAGAGACTGCTCCAGCTTGAAAGGACGGCAAAGCGCCTGAAGGAGTTTGTGCAGGAACTGGAGGAAGGGCTCGCGGAGAAGGACCGGGAGATCGCACGTCTGAATAGGCAGATCCGGAGAGAACGATCTGATCGCGGCCGCGACCTCCAGAGGGACACGGAGATCACGAAGAGGGACGCGATCATAAAGAACCTCAAAAAACTTCTCCGGAAGGAGGAGAAGAGGAACAAGAGCCTGATGAAGCGGATCGAGCGGATGAAGCGGGTGGAGGAGCTCCAGATCGGCGAGGGGCAGGTGCCGGTGAAGGTGATCGCCTCTCTCACCCATGACGCGGTCGGCGGTCTCGCGGCAGATCTCGGGATCGACGAGGGTGACGTGATCTCGGTCGGGACGACCGGGGGATGGGGCCGGAGCGTGGTGCGGGAGGTCGCGGCCCTGCAGGTGGCGGCGGTCGTGGTCCCCGGCGCCTCGGTCGAGGAGCAGGACCAGCACCTCGTCGCCGCGGCCCTCGCGGCCTCCCTGCCCCTCGTGCCGGCCTCTGCGATCGGGCTTGTCGTCCAGGGGAAGATCGGGGTCGCGGACGAGGGGTGTTTTGCGGTGGCCCTGGAGACATGGAACACCCTTGTCGCGGAGAATGAAAAGAGGAAGAAGGCGGCGATGCTCAACCAGGTCTTCAAGGAGTACAGGACGGAGAGGGAGAAGGAGGTGCGGAAACATGGATGAACGCGGGTTGATCAGGGCCGTCTCCTCTCTCCTTCCCGAGGGTGCGACGGCAGACGACTGTGCGGTGCTCAGGCACGGTGGGGAGTGCCTTGTCCTCTCGACCGACATGCTCCACGAGACGACAGACTTCCCTGTCGGGATGACGGACGCGGAGATCGGGTGGATGGCGGCGGCGGTGACGATCTCCGACATCGCGGGGATGGGTGCGCGGCCTCTCGCCCTCCTCCTTGCCACCGGCCTCGACCGTCCGGAGCGCCTTGCCGGGATCACGGAGGGGGCGGCACGCTGCTGCCGCACCTATGGCGCCTCTCTCGTCGGCGGAGACACCGACGCCCACACCGAACTGACGCTCGTCTCCACCGGCCTCGGCACGGCGGAGAAGGTGGTAGGGCGGCGGGGTGCCGTGCCCGGCGACCTGGTCTGCGTCACGGGGTACCTCGGGGGGGCGCAAGCGGCGCTCTCCGGTTACGACGCCTACTGGGAGAGGTTGATCGCCCCGCAGCCCCGCGTCGCCGAGGGCATCGCCCTCAATGCCGCGGGGGCGACGGCGATGATGGACATCTCCGACGGCCTTGCGATGTCCCTCCACGACATGCTCGGGGTGAATGACTGCGGTTTCGCGGTGGAGACGGCCCGTCTCCCCCTCCCCGCGGGTATCTCTGAGGCCGAGGGGAGGGAGTTCGCGCTCTTTGGCGGCGGCGACTTCGAACTCCTCTTCACCATCCCGCCCGAAAAGTTCCCTGTGGCAGGGGTGGAGGCGACGGCCATCGGCCGGGTCGTGGCGGAGCATGGCGTCTTTGCCGACGGCACGCCCCTCCCGGCAGAGGGCTACATGCACAGGTGGGCGGAGGAGGGATAGGTGCGGCCTGTGACACCGGGCAGAATGTGGTTTTATTCTGCTCGTGCCCTGGCCCCGAAGAAATCTCCTTTTTGCAGGTATATTCTGGAATAAGTGCCTTCTGCGCCCGGATAGTCTGCGGGGCGGCACCATCGGTCTCTCTTTTTCTCGTCCCTTTCGTTTTTGTGAATTCCCGTTCCATCGCTATTTTTTTGATTCATTCTCTGGTATTCAGCTTTTCCAGACATTTTTTTAGAAATGGCTGTATATCTGCCTTAAAATAATAGGGATATTTTTATTTTAGTTCGTGTTTATATCAGAATTATCTTTCATCCAATGCACGCGAAGGGATCATTATTGCTCAGATGTCCACTATATCCATATTTTCAGAAAATAATGGAGTGACGAGGATTTTTCCCCTCCTCCTTGCAACCCTCCTCCTCTGCGCGCTTGCCGTCCTGCCGGCGGCGGCGACGTGGACGGTCGGGTGCGACGGCAACTTCACCACCATCGGCACGGCGGTCGCGAACACCACGGTGGCGGCCGGCGACACCCTCCTCATACGCCCCGGCACCTATGTCGAGACCGTGACCGTGAACAAACGCCTCACCCTCAGGGGCGACGCGGGCGCGACGGTGAATGGCAGCATCAAGATCACCGCCGCCGGTACGACGGTCGAGGGCCTCACTGTGAAGAGGGCCGGTTCCACGGCCATCGAGATCTATGGGGCCGACACCGTGGTGCGGGGGTGCACGGTCTCCAGCGGGTACGACGGGATCTCTATCGAATCCGCGACGAACTGCACCGTGGAGGGGTGCACGCTGGGCGGCACTATCCCTGGCAGCGGTATCTATCTCTCCTCCGCAGGCGGGTCACAGATCCTGGACAACCAGGTGACCGGATGCGGGAGTCCCGGGATCATGTTCTATGGCGATTGCCCCGACTGCATCATCTCCGGGAACTCCGTCCAGGACTGCAGTGGTGCAGGCATTCAACTCCAGTCCGGGTGCCAGGGCTCTGTTGTCGTCGCCAATACCGTGTCCAACAACAGTGGTGGTTTCATGATCTACGGATGCACCGGCACGACCACTGTCCTGAGAGACAACGTCGTCCAGAAAGATAGATTCATAGCAGTCCAGCTGGAGAGTCTGGACTCCGTCATAGTCGAGAATGTCACGGTCAGGGACGGGAAATTTGGCTTTATCCTCTTCGATGTTGAGAATATCACGCTCACCAACAGCACCGTCACCGGAACCGGAGACCCCGGACTTTGTGCCAGATCTGCCGTAACAAATTCCCTCATCGCAAACAACCTCTTCAACAACACACAGAACCTTGATATCAGGTCAGGTACCGACATGACCGACACCCGCTGGAACACGACGAAGACCTTCGGGAAAAACATCCACGGCGGCCCCTTCCTCGGCGGGAACTACTGGCTGACGCCTGACGGCACCGGGTTCTCGGAGACCCACGAAGACCGCAACGGCGACGGGATCTGTGACGAGGGCTACGACCTCGGGGCGGGGTGTATCGACCACCTCCCGCTCCACACCTGCATCCCGACCGCGAACTTCACCGCCGTTCCGGCCGGCGGCAGCACCCCGCTCACCGTGCAGTTCGCCGACACGTCGTACGGCGTCCCCTTCCTCTCCCGCTCATGGGACTTCGGGGACAACAGTCCCCTGGTCGACCACACCCGCCCCTCCCACACCTTCTCGACCAACGGCACCCACCAGGTCACCCTGACGGTCACGAACGCCTTCGGGAGCGACACGATGACGAAGACGGTCGTCGCCCTCGACCCGCCGAAGGCCGTCGTCTCCGCAAACCCGACCGAAGGGAACGCCCCGCTGACCGTGCGGTTCACCGACGCCTCGACCGGGTGCGTCTTCGAGCGCCTCTGGACGTTCGACGACAACGGTGCGACCTCGACCGATGCGACGCTCCCGCACACCTTCGAGAACGCCGGCACCTACAATGTCACCCTCAACGTGAGCAACACCTACGCCTCCAACGAGACGACGGTGAAGGTCGTCGTGCACACCGCGCCGAAGGCGGACTTCACCTTCACGCCGACAGCAGGTCTTGCCCCCCTCTCCGTGACCTTCAACGATACCTCGACCGGCGACGTCGACACCTGGGAGTGGGACTTTGGGGACGGCACGAACGCCATGGGGCGGCAGCATGTCCATACGTACAGGGATGCCGGGAACTACACCGTCACCCTGACGGCATCCAACGCTTTCGGCTCCGACACCGCCACGGCGTCTGTCCGGACCTTCGAGGCCCCCGCGGCCAACTTCACCGTCAACCCCGCCGGAGGATACGCCCCGCTCACCGTCTCTTTCACCGACACGTCGACCGGCGACGTCACCGGCTGGAGATGGGACTTCGGCGACGGTTCGACCTCGACAGAAGAGCACCCGTCCCACACCTACGCGTCGGCCGGGACGTACACCGTCTCCCTGATGGTCAGCAACCCGTACGCCTCGAACACGACGGTGCAGAAGAACTGCATCATGGTTGAGGCGCCGGCCGTGAGCGGCGGCGGGGGAGGCGGTCATTCTGATGCCTCGGCCGGTGCGGCAAGCAACATCCCTGCCGGCGGTCACACGTCCTTCGGCGTCCGGAATTCCGCGATCTATGAGGTCGGGGTGACGGCCGGCGAGAGGATCCCCGAGATTCTGGTCACTGTGGAGAGGAAGGGACTTCCTGCGGGCGCGGATGCCCCGGCCGCCGCGGTCTACGAATACGACGAAGTGACGCTGTACCGCACCCCCGACGCCGCCCTTGCTGGAGCTTCCCTGAACTTCACCGTCCCGAAGGCATGGCTGGAGGCGCGGGGCTGTGCGCCGGAAGACGTGGTGCTGTACAGATACCACGGCGGTGCCTGGCAGGCCCTCACGACCTCGATAGTCAGTGAAGACGAGTCTTGCTACTCCTTCGTCGCCGAAAGCCCCGGTTTCTCCCTCTTCGCGATCGGGGTGAACACCCCGGCGCCCGAACCGACGGTGACACCTGCGGAGACCCTGACCGCTCACCCGGAGACGACCGGAGTGGCGGAAACGCCGACTGCACCGCAGCAGAGCCCGCTTCCCGCAGGTCTTGTGGTTCTCGGTCTTTGTGCCGCCCTCCTCTTCCTGCGGCGGCGGTGATCCCCTCCTCTTTTTTCCCGGGAAAGGGTTATCCTCCCCCCTCTCCCATGCTGATCAGATGTACGTCCTCCCGCGAGCGACACTCCTGACTCTTTTCGCGGCAGTCCTTGCCGGTCTTGCCGTCGGTACTATTGTCCGGGGTATCTGGCACGATCAGGTCCTCACCGTCCTGGCCTCGGCCGTTGCGATCGTCCTTGCCGACACCGCGATCACCCGTCTGATGCGGCATTTCGGGATCGCAATAGGGGACTGAAAAAGAGAGGGGCGTTCAGATCCCGATCTGGAACCCGCCGCTCCCGCTCCCCGACGAGTCATGGGGCAGGAAGGGCATCAGGGAGGAGGCGAGTTTCGCGATGTCCATCGACTGGAGGACGACTTTGCCCGGTCCTGTGAGGGTCGTCAGGAAGAGTCCTTCGCCGCCGAAGAAGACCGTCTTCACGCCGCCGGCCAGTTCGATGGAGTACTCGACCGTCGAGTCGAAGCCGACCACAAGGCCGGTCTCCACCCGCACCGTCTCCCCGGCCGCGAGGTCCATCTCGATGGTGTCGCCGCAGCAGTGGAGGAAGACTCTGCCGTTCCCATGGAGGCGCTGGAGGATGAAACCCTCGCCGCCGAAGAACCCGGACCGCAGCTTCTTTGTAAAGGCGATGTCGAGGTTCACGCCCTCTTCGGAACAGAGGTAGGCATCCTTCTGGGCGATGAACTCCTTCCCGTTCACGTCCACGGGAAAGATCCGGCCCGGCACGTTCCCGGCGAAGGAGACAAAGCCTTCCCGGCCCTGAGGGGTGAACTCGGTCAGGAAGATGCTCTCGTTGGTGAGTATCCTCTTGAGTCCGCCGAAGAGGCCGCCCTTCATGTGGGAGTCCATCTGCATGTTCCCGCTCATGTTCACCATGGCGCCAGCCTCTGCATTGATCTTCTCGCCAGGGGAGAGGGTGAGTTTCACCATCTGGAGGTTGTCCCCGATAATCTCGTATCTCATGGTCTTCTCCAGATCTTCAGAAGAGAAACATATCAGGTTTCGCATATTCTGAAGGGAAGTCTGCGACGTCTCTCTCCATATGCGGTACCTGCATATGCGGTACCTGCAACGCAGGTCTGCCTCCTCATGACCATGATGGGCGGATCTGACCTTCCGTGTCGTTGCCCTGTCCGCCTCTTATCTTATGCTTTGTGTTCCTGTGTTCTCATGGGTCGAAGGGTGGCGGATGGGATTTTCTTTAATCTCGTGTCACATTATATCATGTTTTTTCTTTTTCACTCACTTTCTATCTTAATTTTATTGCATATTCTTTATTTTGAAGCATAATCGGCTGCTATTTATCCTATTTTATCCTACGTCTGGGAATCACACGGAAGATGAAACCATGACTCCCCGGCAACAATGTCTTATAATACTGCTCGTCTGCGTGGGGCTTGCCCTTCTCGGGATGCCCGGTGCGACCGCACTCACGAATACGACACTTCTCTTTCCAGACGAACAGGAATATTTCCCCGGTGCAGGCGCCTCCCCGGCCGCCGGCGCCGACCTCCGCGTGGAGGCCGCACCCCTGAACCCGGCATTCGTCCGGTATCAGGAGGAGCAGGAGGCGACCTCGGCTGAAAACGACATTGCGCTCCTCTGTGCGGCCGCCCCTGAGGCCCCGGAGAACGAGTCCTTCCCCCCTCTGGACGGACTTATCCCCTCGCCCGCCACCATTTTCTGGTCGGGCAATCCGGTTTCAACTCTCTCCGCCCCGCCCTCTGAGTCTTATTTCAACCTCGCCGACGAAGGGCGGGTGACCCCGGTGAAGGACCAGGGAAAGTGTGGATCCTGCTGGACCTTCGCCTCCCTCGGGTCGCTTGAGTCCGCGCTCCTCACCGACGGGTTGGGCGCGTGGGACCTCTCTGAGAACAACATGAAGAATACCCATGGTTTTGACGGGGGGCCCTGCGACGGCGGCAACCCCTTCATGGCGACCGCCTACCTTGCCCGGTGGTCCGGACCGGTGGACGAGAGCGACGATCCCTATTTACTACCCATGCCGTTGAACGACTCACCCGCCGGTCTTGCGCCGGTGATGCAGGTGCAGAACGTCACCTTCCTCCCGCCGCGTGACGGCCCCCTCGACAACGACCTGATCAAGACGACGATCAAGGAGGAGGGCGGCCTCTATACTTCTTTCCGGGTGAACCTCTCCTGCTTCGGGCCGAACGCGACCACCTATTACCTGCCCGAGAATAGCACCGCAAAACTCGATGGCGGCCACGCCGTCCTCCTTGTCGGCTGGGACGACACCTACCCGGCGGCGAACTTCGTCGAAACACCGCCCGGCGACGGCGCCTTCATCGCCAAAAACTCGTGGGGCACCTCGCTCGGGGACCATGGTTACTTCTACATCTCCTACTATGATCGGTACTTCGGGCGCTTCGTGAACCGGAGCAATACGTATATTGGTGATGATCGGGCGGCCGTGCTCTTCACCGGCGAACCGGTCGAGACCTACGACCACATCTACCAGTACGACCCCCTTGGCTGGACAGAGAGCATCGGTACCGGCGCCTCGACGACGGCGTACGGTGCGAACGTCTTCGCAGCGGAACACTACGAAGAACTCCATGCTGTGAGTTTCTACACCCGCGAACCCGGCACGGCGTACGAGGTCGTGGTCGATCTCATGCAAGATGGTTTCGTCCGCCGTGCCTACGCCGCGGACGGGACGATGGCGCTCCCCGGCTACCACACCCTTCCCCTCGCCACCCCCGTGCCCCTCGGCCCGGGCGATATATTCTCGGTGACCCTCAAACTCACCGCCCCGACCGACACCCGCCCTCTCGTTGTCGAGATGCCTTTCGAGCATTATTCGAGCAACGCCACCGCCGCACCTGGCCAGAGTTATGTGAGCGCCGACGGGGTGCACTGGAAAGACCTGACCACGTATGTCCCGGATACCAACCTCTGCATCAAGGCCTTCACGCGCGACCCCCTCAGAGTGCCCGAGGACCATGCCACCATCCAGGAGGCCGTCGACACCGTACTGTCCGGTGGGATGGTCCTCGTCGGAGATGGGGTCTATGTCGAGAACGTCGTCGTCGATCACCCCCTCACCCTCGCCGGGTCGCACGACGCCGTCATCGACGGCAACGGCGGGACCGCGCTCACCCTGACCGGGTCGACCATCACCGTCAGGGGCTTCACTCTCACCAATGGTGACGACGGCGTCCTTGCCACCGGTGAGGACATCACGCTCATGGACGTGAATGTCACCGATTGCAGCGGCGACGGCATCGCTCTCGAAGGTGCGTCGCGGGCCTCCATTGTCCTGACTGACGTCCGCGGCGCAGGGCACGCGGGTCTCCGCGTCAATGATTCCGTGCGGGTCGGCGTGGCCCTCTCCGATCTCTCGGAGAACGGTGAAAGCGGCGTCAATGTTTCCCGGTCAACCGACGTCTGGTTCGTCGGCGTGAATGTCACGGTAAATGGAGGGGACGGGATATCTCTCGCCTCCCAGGACTCCTTTATGGTGGCGGATTGTGTCATTGCCGGGAATGCCGGGACAGGCCTTGCCCTCGACGGTGTGAAGAACGGCGAAGTGTTCGAGACAGCGATGACCGAAAACGGATGGAACCTCCGCCTCGTCCCCTTCCCGGGATATGAGAGTACCGTCGTGGTTGACGAGACGAACACTGTCGACGGCAGACCTGTCTATGTCTGGACCGGACGGGAGGACGCGGTCGTGCCCGACGACGCAGGTATGGTGTACCTCTTCGGGTGCCGGAACATCACCGCGGAGGATCTCACCCTCTCGGGTACCTATGTCGGCCTCACCGTCTTCAACTCCACCGGCATCACAGTCAGAAATGTCACGGCCACCGGCAATTATGCCGGGGCGATCTGCAAGGACCTGGACGACTTCTTGATCGATGCCTCCGCCTTCGTGGGCAACGAGTTTTCGGGGCTTTCCTGTTTCGGCTGCACGGCGTCTACCGTCACCGGTTCGCTCATCGCCGATAACGGCATTGGCGCGTACCTTTTTGCCGCGAGTCCGGGCGATACGGTTCTCTGGCACAACACCTTTGCAAACAACACCCGCGGCCACCTCCCCGCCGTGAACTCGGTCTCCCTGAATTCTACCCTGCCGATCTCGTACCGGTATAATAACACTTATTTCACGCATGTCCTCGGGAACTTCTGGGACGACTATGCTGGCAACGACACCGACGGCGACGGCATCGGCGAGACGCCATACTCCATCACGGGCCTCAACGACACCTGCCCGCTGGTCGCACCGGCAGACAGGTACGTGCTCTCCGTGCCTCCTCCGCCCGCTACCGGAGGGGATGGGGGCGGCGACCCTGACTATTCTGTTGACGCTGCGGGAGGTCTGGACCCCGGTGAGTCCGCGACCCTCTCCTTCGACCGCACGGCGGTCTCCAGCATCACCCTCACCGCCGCGGAGCGGATTGACGGGGTCATGATCACCCTCGAGCCTGCGGCAGACGGCCCGGAGGGCCTCGCTGGTTCTGTCTACCAGTACATTCTGGCCGACCTGACGTACACGACCGACGACGCCCTCGCGGAGGCGGTCTTCACCTTCTCTGTGCCGGCATCCTGGCTGAAAGAGCACGATCTCTCGCCTGCAGGTGTCGCCCTCTGGCGGCACCACAACGAGACCTGGACGTCTCTCCAGACTGAGGTCGTCAGGGAGACTGCCGATCGCATCTATTTCCTTGCTGTCTCACCGGGCTTCTCGTACTTCGCCATTGCGACCGGCCCTGATCCGGTTCCGACGGTGACCCCGCCTGTGCCTGCAGAGGTCACTGCATCGGCTGCGACGAACGCGACTGCGGTGCACACTCCGACAACTACTCCGACGGCGAATGTAACTGCCGTGCACACCGCAACACCCGCGCCAGCAGCGACCCCCACCCCGCAGCAGAGTCCAATCTTCCCTGTCATACCTCTTGGCGCGGCTGGTCTTGCTGCTCTCCTCCTTGCCCGGAGGAGATGAGGCCTCTCTTTTTTACAAAAAATACTTCGACAGATTGACCCCTGCGAGTGTGATTGCAGAGAGGGGAGGACGGTTTCCCTGACCCCCCGGAGATGGAGAGAGTATGCCCCGAAGAACCGCTCACGCTCCCCTCTAAAACTATTCTTCAAAATGGATGGACCCGGCGGGATTTGAACCCGCGGCCTCATCGTTGCGAACGATGCGATCTTCCCCTGATCTACGAGCCCTTATGCCTGATCAGTGCCTGATCCTGCCCAGTACTTTTGCCTCTGTTCCCTTATATCTGTTCCCATTCCGGCGCCCGGGGCCGGTGCCCGTGACCATCCGGCAGAGTGGGGCACGCACGCGCCCCGAAAAAAAGGAGATCAGAGAATGATCTCGATATCGAGTTTCTCAGCGAGTTCCTTGTACCGGTTCCGGATCGTCACCTCGGTGACGCCCGCCACCTCGGCGACCTCGCGCTGGGTCCGCCTCTCCCCCGAGAGGATCGAGGAGATGTAGATGGCGGCGGCCGCGACGCCGGTCGGCCCCCTGCCGCTCGTCAGTTCACGCTCGCCCGCCTGCCGCAGGATCTCCACGGCGCGGCTCTGCACCTCGCCCTTGAGGGTGAGGCCGGAGCAGAAGCGGGGCACGTAGTCGATCGGCGAGGTCGGCAGGAGCTTGAGACCGAGTTCGCGGGAGATGAACCGGTAGGTGCGCCCGATCTCCTTCCTTGAGACCCGGGACACCTCGGCGATCTCGTCGAGCGTACGCGGCACCGAGCACTGGCGGCATGCCGCATACAGTGCGGCCGCGGCCACGCCCTCAATGGACCTGCCCCTGATCAGGTTCTTGTCCACGGCGTCGCGGTAGATGACCGCAGCAGTCTCCCGCACGTTCCGCGGCAGACCGAGGGCCGAGGCCATACGGTCCAGTTCGGAGAGCGCGAAGGCGAGGTTCCGCTCGGTGGCGTTCGAGACACGGATCCTCCGCTGCCACTTGCGAAGACGGTACAGTTGCGCCCTGTTCTTCGAGGAGATGGCACGGCCGTAGGAGTCGCGGTTCCTCCAGTCGATCATCGTCGAGAGACCCTTGTCGTGGATGGTAAAGGTCATCGGCGCACCGACACGGGAACGCTTCACCCGCTGGTCATGGTCGAAGGCACGCCACTCCGGGCCGCGGTCGATGAACTCCTCGTCGAGGACGAGGCCGCAGTTCTTGCAGACGAGTTCGGCACGCTCATAGTCGTGGACGAGCTGCCGGCTGCCACACTCGGGACAGACATTCTCGGTCGTTTCCTCGCGTTTCTTCTCCGTCTCCCGCACTGTCGTCCGTACACGTTTCTTCAGAGCCTCACGCTCGCTCTGAAGCGCCTTTAATTTCTCGATTTCTGCCATTTTCCATCACCCTTGGTATACAGTTTCTCTCCCACGCGTCCGCTACAGGCCCCCTTGCAGACGACCGCAGCATACGGCGAGGCCACATTCCCGAAGATGTCAACAACTTTCCCGGCCGGTCTCGTACGTCTGTCGAAGACATCCCCATAGAGGCGGGGCAGCTGGGCGGCGTCGCACCTGACGATCATCGTGCGAGAACCGCAAATCTTAACTATCAGCCCCACAAGTTTCAAGAGAACTCCTCATCAAAACTCCTGCAAAAGGGAGTATCGTATATAAATTGGGTGGCATGGCTATTTAAACATATCGACAAAATATAAATATGGATTAAATCCCGAGTAAATCCGAAACAATATTTATAGACAGCGATCTCGCGCACTCGTCCTCTGTTAGCCCTGCACCGCGTGCAACCGCCATCTTCGCCTCCCTGGTGAGAAGGTCTGAAGGCGCATGGGCGTCTGAGTCCACCACCACCATGCAACCCGCCTCCCGTGCAGTCACCGCCACATATCCATTTGTCCTGTTGTGCCCGTTCCTTGAGGTGATCTCAAGGGCGACACCGTTTTTCGCTGCAAGATGTGCGTCCTCTGGTGTGATGAAGCCCGGGTGGCCGAGGATATCGACGTCCCTCGAAGAACAGGCTGCATGGTTTGTGCCCGGAGCGACCGGTTCGACCGGCGACTCCCCGTGGACGACGACGACCTCGGCGCCCTTCTCTTTGGCGTACGCCGCGAGTTCGGGGATCTCCTCGGGCGGCACATGGGTGATCTCGACGCCGCAGAGAAGGTGGACGCCGAAGTGTCTTGCACTCTTCTTGAGGCACGACGTCGTCGTGATCACCTGATCGATATTCGAGCAGTCGACATGGTCGGCGATGGCGACGACCTCGTACCCGAGGACAGCAAGGCGGCGGACAAGTTCGATGGGGAGAAGGTCGCCGTCCGTCATCGTGGTGTGGGTGTGCAGATCGTAGAGGCCGCCGCTCACTGCCTCACCTCGATCGTCCCTGCCACCTTCTTGATGAGGGCCCCCTTCGACTCCGTGCACTCGACGACCACCCGCCCTTCGCGCTTGAACCAGTGGGCCGGGTGGTGTTTTTCCTCGGCCCGGTACGTATAGCCGCATCTCTTCAGGGCCGCCCCGAGATCGTCGACTGTCGGATTTTTGACGGCGCGACCGAGAGGGACACGCCTCCCCTCGGACCGCTTCAGACCGGCAGAAAAATAGCACGGATAAAGGATACAGACACTTTCCATTATAGAATGGTAGATGGTGAACCTATATAGGGGTCACGTTCAATACTCACTGTATGCACCACATCGACGTCCTTATCGAGAAGGATGTATATGCCGCAAACGATAATCTTGCCGCTGCGAACGCTGCACACCTGAAAGAGCACGGAGTCAGGGCATTTGACCTCCTCGGCGCCATCGGGTCGGGAAAGACCTCCTTGATCGAGCGGATGGTGCCCCTCCTTGCCGGGCGCGGCCTTGCGACCGGCGCCGTTGCCGGGGACGTCTATGGTGACGATGACTTCAAGAGGATCGTGGGCCTCGGCATCCCGGCCGTCAATGCCAACACCGGTACCGAGTGCCACCTCGATGCGCACCTCGTCGAACACGCCCTCGACCACCTCCCCCTCGACGATATCGATGTCCTGTTTATCGAGAACGTGGGCAACATGGTCTGCCCGACGGATTTCGCCCTCGGGGCCGAGAAGCGGGTCGTCGTCGTCTCCTCGACCGAGGGTGACGATGTCGTGAACAAGCACCCGATGATGTTCCGCGGCTGCTCGATCGGTGTGATCAACAAGGTCGACCTTGCCCCTCTCGTCGGCTGCAACATTGAGCGGATGGAGGCCGATATGCGGCGCTACAACCCGGAGATGAAGATCTTCAGGACAAATATGAAGACCGGCGAGGGTGTCTCCGCCGTGCTCGACGCGATCCTGGAGTGATCAGAGTTAAATACCGAGAGCCAGAATATATATAGAACTCTCTATGGGATTCCTGTCTCACAGATTGTAATCCTGAGGTGATACTATACAGTGGCAAGGTAGATCCGTACGGCGCCTCACCGGCGGCAGGAACCACCCGGCTTGCGGTAAGAGGCGATATGAGCACGGCCGGGCCCCCGCAGAAACTCATATCGGGGAGAATCGGAGCCGGATTGTCAGGGTACGCGGCGGCAACATGAAGGTTCGGGCACTCCGCCTGAACGTTGCCTCTGTCTCCAACCCTGCGACCGGCGAGACCAAGAAATCTGGCATCCTGAACGTGGAAGCAAACCCGGCAAACATCAACTATGTCCGCCGGAACCTCCTCACGAAGGGTGCGATCATCACGACCGAACTCGGGCGCGCACGGATTGTGAGCCGCCCCGGCCAGGACGGCGTCGTCAACGCCGTGTTGATCCAATAAACCCATTTTTTGTCCGGAGATCCCCGTGCAGGAGATCTTCGGGTGTTGCGGCTGTCCCGGACCGGGCGGCCCGCTGTCACAGTCTGATATACGCGTACCTTTCGGCCTGCCTCCTCACGATCTCGCTGATGCCCGAGGGCACGACCTCGACAGACCGCGGGAAGTCGTCCCTCGCGAAGGTCATCGCCCTGATGCTGTTGGCGCAGACCACAAAACGCACCCCCTGTTTGCTCATGTTCCTGACATCGTCCACGTACTGGCCTGTCAGGAGAAAGGCCTTCACGCCGTCGCCGTGTGCGACCACCTCAACCTCCACTCCATCGCCCATATCGGCAAGAAGGTTCCGGGCTGTTTGCAGGACCGCACCTGTCTTCCCGGTCTCGGTGAGGTGGAAGAGCGCCCTGTACCTGATCGTCATCGTCTCCTCCTCCGCGATGCGGGATCTGGCGTCCTCTCCCTATCAACCTTGTGCAGGTGCGATCCTCTTATATCTGCCAGGGTCTATTCCGCGGCACGTGACGATGCTGCTGCGTACGCGGATGCTGGTCTTTCTCCTGCTCATCGCCACTGCGCAGGGTGCGGCCGGCGTAGGACCTGACGTCTGGGAAAAAATACCTGAAAGGCCGCCACCCGATGACGACCTGGCCAAACTGTCCTCAGACCTCGTCGACCTGGTGGAGATGAATGTATCTGGGGAGAATATCTCCGACAATGCCGCCCTCGCCTCGGGATATGCCGCCCCTCCGCCTGTCACAGTCTATGTCTCTCTGTACCCTCCTGCCGGGACTGGGTGCGTCGACCCCTTTGCTGTGGAGGTGACGGCGCGGGACGAGGCCCGCCATCTGGCAGTGGCCCTGGTGCGGGTCGAGGACCTGAAAGGTCTTGCGTCCCTTCCTGAGGTACGGTCTGTGCGGACTGTCCTGCCGCCGTTCTTTGCTGCCGGTTCGGTGGACACGGAGGGCGATGCCATCCTCAGGGCGAAGGACCTCAGGGACACCACTGGATACAACGGAACTGGTGTGAAGATCGGCGTCATCTCGGATGGCGTGGACCACCTCGACGATGCCGTCCTGACCGGGGATATCCCTCCCGACGTCGAAGTCCTCTCGAACACCCTCGGCGGCGACGAGGGGACGGCGATGCTTGAGATCGTCCACGACATCGCCCCCGGTGCCTCCCTGTATTTTCATGACTGCGGGGGAGACGTGATCTCCTTCGATGGGGCATTCCAGGCCCTTGCCGACGCGGGGTGCACGATCATCTGCGACGACATCGTCTATCTTGACGAACCTTACTTTGACGAGAGTGCCGACGCCCCTCTCGGCGGCGTCAGGCGCCTCGCGGCTGAAGGGGAGGTTCTTCTGGTCTCCTCGGCCGGCAACTTCGGCCTGTCGCACTACCAGGAGGAGTACCGCGACTCGGGGAACACATACAATTCCCATGACTTCGGCGGCGGGAGCGTCCTCCTCCCCTTCAGGGTCTCTGCGGCGTCGCCGGCCTTTGTCGTGCTCCAGTGGGCCGACCCCTGGGTCTCGTCGGCGAACGACTACAACCTCTATGTCTGGGACCGCACCGGGTCTCTGGTGGGCATGAGCACCATCGTCCAGAAGGGGAACGGCACCCCCCTCGAAGTGGTCTCCTTCACCAATCCCGACCCCTTCGTCTCGACCTATTACGCAGGCATCACCCGTGTCCGCGGCTCGCCCCTTCTCCTTGAGGTCTACACCTTCTATGGGGCGGTCTCCCCTGACTACAACACCCCTTCAGACTCGATCTTCGGTCACCCGGCCTATCCCGGCGTGGTCACGGTCGGTGCGATCGATTTCCAGGACACACTCAGGCAATACTCCTCGCAGGGGCCGGTGACCATCGTCTACCCGGCGCCCGAGGAGAGGGCTAAGCCCGACCTTGCGGCGACCGACGGGGTGCAGGTGACGGGGGCGGGCGGTTTCCCGAACCCCTTCTATGGCACGAGTGCGTCGGCCCCGCATGTGGCCGGCATCGCAGCCCTGCTCATGGGCCAGGACCCCGCCCTGAATGCATCGGGGTTTGTGGACGCCCTCGTCTCCTCGTCTCTGGGCCCGGGTTTGCCCGCGTACGACCCCGGCTACGGTTATGGCAAGGCCGATGCCGTCGTCCTCAGGTCGGTGCTCAGTCCGCCGCTCATCGCAAACTTCTCGGCCTCTCCGGCCGCGGGTATGGTGCCCCTGACGGTCAGGTTCACCGACCTCTCCGGGGGGTCTCCCGATACATGGTCCTGGGACTTCGGCGACGGCAACGTTTCGTCCAACCCGAATCCTGTCCATGTCTATGAAGTGCCGGGCGTCTATACGGTGAACCTCACGGTCATGGCGGGGCAGTCGGCAAACTCAACTCGGAAAACCGGCCTTGTCACCGCGGTGGCGCAGGGCCCGCCTGCCGCGAACTTCTCCGCCGCCCCTCTCTCGGGCCCCGCGCCCCTGACGGTGAATTTCACCGACACCTCTGAGGGATTCCCGACCTCTTGGTCGTGGGCCTTCGGCGACGG
>NZ_DAGX01000005.1:650739-651190 GCF_002498315.1 Methanofollis sp. UBA420 | reverse complement strand
CGTACACGGTGAACCTGACCGTCGCAAACCCCCATGGCAATGACACCCTGCGCCGCCCCGGCCTCGTCGCCGTGGAGGCCCCTCTCCTCCGCGCACATTTCTCCGCGAATGCCACCGCCGGCATGGTCCCCTTTGCGGTGCACTTTACGGACGAGAGTCCCGGAGATCCGACCTCGTGGTCATGGGCCTTCGGCGACGGGAACCTCTCAACAGACCCCGACCCGGTCCATGTCTATGAGGTGCCGGGCACGTACATGGTGAACCTCAGCGTCGCGGACCCGTACTCCCGCGACATGGTATCGAGGGCCGATTTCATCAGGGCCGTTGCGCAGGGCCCGCCTGCCGCGAACTTCTCCGCCGCCCCCCTCTCCGGCCCCGCGCCCCTGACGGTGAATTTCACCGACACCTCTGAGGGATTCCCGACCTCGTGGTCGTGGGCCTTCGGCGACGG
>NZ_DAGX01000005.1:627461-650590 GCF_002498315.1 Methanofollis sp. UBA420 | reverse complement strand
CGTACACGGTGAACCTGACCGTCACAAACCCCTATGGCAACGACACCCTGCGCTACCCTGGCCTTGTCACGGTGACACCCCCTCTCCTCCGCGCAAACTTCTCCGCGAATGCCACCACCGGGGTGGTCCCGTTCGCGGTGCGGTTTGCCGACGCCTCGGTCGGTTTCCCGACCTCGTGGTCGTGGGAGTTCGGCGACGGGAACCTCTCGACAGACCGTCACCCGGTCCATGTCTACAGGGTACCCGGGACGTACACGGTGAACCTCACCATCTCCCGAGGGCCAGAGAACGCCACATTTGAACGGTCTGACTACGTAGCGGTGACGGCCCCCCTGATCCTCTCTTCTTCGCCTGTACCCTCCGATCGTGAGGCGGGGATCCGGGATCTGACCTTTCAGGAGCGATCAGCATAGATTATTAGATCCGATCGCCCATACGTCTATGATGCGCAGAGTTTACTACCGCTTCCCGACGCGCTTTGATCTCAATTTCACCCTGAGTTCGCCATTCGGGCAGGCCCTCGTGTATGTCGCGGCCCTCCACCGCACCCACACCACCTGCCGGCAGGGTGATGACCTCTACAAGCGCGATATCCTCCTTGAGCTTGCCGACGACAGGACGCGGTTCCTCCCCCTTGACCTCATCCCCGCCCTCGCCAGCGAGGTGACAGAGTCCGCGGACTTCAGGTTCTCGATCCATGAGACCCTCCTGCGGCCGGAGGGCAGGCGTCCGGTCTCGGAAAATATATTCTTGATGAGAATCGTCGACCGCGGCCCGCAGTCCGAGGTCTTCGTTGTCAAGGAGGGAGTGGCCGGTTCGATGGATGCGATGGATATCCGAGAGATCCTCAAGGGTGCCTGCGATTGAGCCTCCAGATCACCGTCGCGGCCCCCTTCAAGCAGATGCACCTAGGGGAACTCGAAAAGAATCAGTTTGTCTTTTTCCTTGCTCTGGACAGGAAGTGGCTGAACGTCGAACAGGCGAATACAGTCCTTCGCCTGGGAGAATCCGCCGGACTACTCGGTTTGAAAGGCGGGAAGGTCGTCCCGCTCTTCGACCTCTCCTCAGTCACGATCCCCCTCGGTTTCAGGCCCGGCCCCGAGGTCTTCGAGGCGCCCGATCCGTTGCGTGATCTCATCGCCAGGATCGCGTCGGCGACCGGCAGGGACGCGAGCGAGGTGACTGCCGGGATGAACCGCGTGATCGAGGGGGAGTTCGACGGCAACCTCAGGCCCGAAGCAGCGGCCGTCCTGCTTGCTCGCAGGTACGGTGTTGCATGGCAGGATCTCCTGCCTGCTCTCCGTGAAAGTGTTGTCCGGGAAAAATAGATTTTTTTTAGTTCTCTGCAGCCTCTTCGCCGCTCTTTCCGAGGAGCGCATCGATGGGCTGCGCACCATACTGGGCAACGACGGCGTTGATCTGGACGAAGTCAGCGGTGATCTCGTTCCCGCGGACCGATTTTCTCTTCCTCTGTCCCTCGTGCTCGGGGTGGAAGCCGACGCCCTCGGAGAGGAGGATCCGCCTGCGGCCTGCGCCCGGCAGATCCTTCCTAGCGGCGATCCCGGTTCTGTCCGAGCCGCCGGTGATCTGGATGGTGTATCCGGCGAGGCCAAGGGGTGCGCCATCGACCTCGTTCCCGATCTTCTTCCCGATCAATGCCGATGCAGCCGCCCCGCTTGCCTGGATATTGTAGGCGCGGCTTGCCTTCCTGTCAGATACGACAACCTTGAAATCAACCATTATCTCTGACTCCTTCTCATCCTGATGATATCAGACGTGACTATAAAATTGGATGATATCTATATTAAAACTACTTCCCCCAGAAGGGATTTTCCTTTCTCCGCATCAGGGTGTACTCATCGAGTACCTCACGCATACCTGGTTTGAGGCTCCCAAGCATCTCCTTTTCGAGCACCTTGACGTGGTGTTCGGGGATCTCGGCGTATAACTCGTCTTTCTCGCTGATCTGCCTGCCAACTGTCGCCCCCTCGATCGAGACCGCGACCTCCGCGCCGGCGTCGGCTTCAGGGACGTTCTCCCCTCTGACCTGAATATTTTTCAGCTGGCCAACCCTCTTGCCGTCCCTGCGCATCAAGTACACGCCGCTCCGCAGTTTTCCCCCGAGCACTCTGACGCCGACGACGGCGGGGTTGCTCTGTCTGAAGACGCACCCTTCGAGGATGACGACTTTTGCCGGCAGGATGATGTGCTCGAAGCGGGCAGCTTCGATCTTCCTCTTCTGCTCCTCGACCCACTCGGTATAGTCCTCGATGAGCCGGTAGATGACGTTGCCTGTAAAGGCGGTCACCTTGTTTGCCGGGTCTTTGAGGATATCGAGGGCGTCGGGGAGGATGGCGGTGTTGAAGGCGAGGAGGACGGCGTTGAGGGACTCTTTGACCGTCCCAACCTCAATGAGGTCGTGGCGAGAGACCGGGCCAACCTCGGCCTTCATGATAGGGATATGGTGGTCTTCGAGTTCCTTTGCCAGCGCTTCGAGGGCGCCGATGGTGTCGGCCTTGATGGTGATACCCTCCTCGGAAAGGGCGACATGGATCTCCTCGACCTCCCGCCTGACCTCCTCGTTGATACCTTCACGATCTTCGGCCGCCGGGATCACCCGCAGGGGCGAGCCCGCGATGACCCCTTCGAGGTGGGGTGCGGAGACCTTGATGCCGGCGGCGGCGGTGACCGACTTCACCCGCTCGAACCTGTCCTCGACAAGGATCTCAGACATCGGCCGCGGCTTGAGAAGGGACCGCACCTTGGGGTTGATCACGCCGTCTCCTGTTGCAACCGCGATCTCGTCCCCGATCCCGAGGGTACCGTCATAGAGGATGACATCGAGGGTCATGCCGAGGCCCCGTTCCTCCTTCACTTCGAGGACCGTGCCCTGGCCGGGGCCGTTGACCGAGACGGCGAGCTCCTCTGTCATGTAACGCTGGGCAAGCCCGATGAGCATCATGAGAAGGTCGGGCACGCCCTCGCCTGTGATCCCGGAGACCGGGACGATGGCGATGTTGCGGGCGAAGTCGCTCACCCTGTCGTACCGCTCGCAGTTGAAACCTTTCTCGGAGAGTTTGCCGATCAGTTCGTAGGTCTTTGTCTCGAAGATCTGCTTCACGCGGTCGCCCTGCGTTTCGAAGGTCTTTTTAAACGGAGCGTTCTTGTTCACCCGCCAGCCGTGGATCCTGTCGATCTTCGTCGCCGCAACGACGAAGGGTGTCTTGTAGGTTCTCAGGATCTCGAGTGCCTCGATGGTCTGCGGCTGGAACCCCTCGTTGATATCCACCACCAGGATCGCCATGTCAGCGAGGGCGCCGCCGCGGGCCCTGAGTGTTGTGAAGGCCTGGTGGCCCGGGGTGTCGATGAAGAGCAGGCCGGGGATGTTGACCTGCAACTTCTGGAAGGCCCCGCCTGTCTTTGCAATGGCGTCGAAGGGGACAAGTGTCGCTCCGATATGCTGGGTGATTGCGCCGGCCTCGCCGGCGGTGACCGACGATCCCCTGATATAGTCGAGGAGCGAGGTCTTGCCGTGGTCGACGTGTCCGAGAACGCAGACGATTGGCGTCCTGATCCCGGATCCCTCTGTTTCCTGTGATTGTTTCTTTTTCTTGGCCATTTCCCGCTCCCCCGTCTTCCCGGTATGACGCGCCTGACCCGGGTGGTGCCCCGATATCTGGCCCTGTCCCCGGATCCGGCAGTGATGTGTTGTTGCTTCGGGAAAAAACCTGTCTGCTGTCGATGACGGGTTTTGACTATATTAGGATATCTCACCCTATTAATGCTCTTCCGCCCCCGCGCATGCTTCCCGGAGTGGTATGTCGGGGTTGTATCCGGGCGCCCTGCCGCCGGTTTCTACGATAGGTTAATCTGTAGTTCCATACAACATAGTAGAGGTATTTGCCGGGGTGGGGTAGTTGGTCATCCTAGGGGACTGTGGATCCCCCGACCCGGGTTCGAATCTCGGCCCCGGCCCTCTTATTTTTGAACTCGTTTCTCCGGGTTTTTTTGTGTCTTGTTTTCCTGATCCTAACATTTGATTTCATGGCCGTGGAAAAATTTTGCAGGGATATTTCATAGCGCGGCTTTTTAGAAACCATCATACTCTCACCGGGGGACTACGCAGAAAATCAGAGATTTTCTTGTGCTCACTCCGTTCGCAGCCCCCGGACCTCGAAAATCACAGATTTTCTCGAACTCGCTGGCGCTCGTTCCCTGCTCTGGATTGGGTCGGGAAAGAGCGAAGAAGGGATTTAGAAAAGGGGATTACCCTCTCCCCTCTATCCTAACGTGGGGGGATCGGGGGGTGAAACCCCCCGGCCAGGCACTCCAGAACAGGAATACTAAAGAATCCGAAAAATTTAATCCTTTTTTTCTGGCTCACTTCGGTCGTTCCCGCTCCCATCAGGCCCTTAAACAGAAATTTTCCCGGGGCCTTCCATCGTTCATATCTCTCGCGGGGCGTGCCGTGAAAAAAAGATATGGATCTCTTCATGCCGCCGGTGCGGCCGGGGCGCCCTCTACCGGTCGGCGGTGGGTGAGGCGGTACATCAGGGAGAGCACGGCCGGCATCACCAGGATCGCCCCCATGAGGGAGAAACCGACGGTGATCACCGTCACGATCCCGAAGTTTGAGATGATGTTGAAGGCCGAGAGGGTGAGCGCCGAGAAACCGAAGACCGTGGTCATGCCCGAGACCGTGACCGCAGTGCCGATCTTCTGTACGCTCGTCTGGATCGCCTCGTAGATGTCGAGGCCCCGTGCGAGTTCCTCCTCGCACCTCTCCATGATCAGGATCGTGTACTCCGAGGCGACACCGATGGTCATCGACCCCAGGGTTGCGGTCATCGGCGTGTAGTCGAGGCCGAGGAGGTACATGATCGCCCCGTTCCACCCGACGATCATGACGATCGGGATGAGCGGGGTGACGGCGTTCACCCGCCTGTACACAAGGAGAAGGAAGAGGAGAATAAGCCCGAACCCGGCAAGGACCATCAGCGTCTTCGACGTCGCGATGTCGTCCATCAGGGAGGCGAACATCTCGGTGCCGCCGGTCACCCGCACATGGATTCCCGGCGGGGCCTCATTCCACTCGACGTCCTTCTCCACGTTCATGATCATCGTCCGTGCAACGTCGAGTTCCATGTCTGTGGTGGAGAACTCCATCACCGTCTCCATCCTGCCGTTGAGATACCTGTCCTTTGTATCGGTCGGGATGGCGGCGAGCACGTTCTGGACCTCGCTTTCCGTCTCCGGCAGGACGCCGCCGTTGTACCGGGCAAGGAGGGTGGCGATGCTCGTGACGCCGGTGATCTTCTCGTTCGTCCGCAGTTCGTACTCCCCGAAGCCCTGTATCCATTGAAGAGTCTCCATGTCCAGAACATTGTCGCCGGTCACGACGACCGGGACCGTGTCTGTCGCCCCCATCGTCCGCGTCACCTTCTTCATGTCCTGAAGGGCCGGCATGTCCTGCGGGACAAAGGTCTCCTCGTCGGCATTGATCGGAACCTCATTGTCCATCTGGATGCCGATGGCCGCGACCAGGCAGAAGACGAGGAGGATCGGGACCGGGTTCTTCGCGATCCCGAGGGCGATCTTCCCGAGAAGATGGTTGTACCGCTCGATCAGGGAGCCGCGAGAGCCTTCTTCATGTGCGGGCTCCTTCTCACAGCCCTTCCAGTCGAGTTCGCAGGCCTCCACGTTGTCGAGTTTCCCGGCAGGCGTCTTTGCCCTGTACTTCACGACCATCCCGAAGAGCGGGACGATGACGAGGGCGGCAAGATAGCAGGAGGCGACGCCGATCGTGCAGACGATGCCGAAATCGGCGACCATCGGGACCGGCGCGACGAACATGGCGATAAAGCCGAGTGAAGTCGCCACCATGGCGATGAGGACGGACGGGCCCGACCTGGTCACGGTGGCCCTCACCGCGTCGGCGATGGTCGCATGCTGCACCTCCTCGTCGAAGCGTGAGTGGAACTGGATCGCATAGTCGATCCCGATCCCGATGAGCACCGGGAAGGCCCCGATCACGGTCATGGAGATCGGGATGCCGACAAGCCCCATGAACCCGAAGGTCAGGATCAGGCCGCCGGCCACGATTGCGACAGGCAGAAGGCGGTACCTGACATGGGAGAAGAGGAACGTGACGGCAAGAACCATCAGAAGCATCGCGGCCATGATCAGGATGCCCATCGACTGGCCCATCTCCTGTCCCATCTCCTGTGAGAAGGCCGGGCTTCCGGATACCGTCACCGAGACACCTGCAGGCGGTTCTGAGACGGCGATCGACGCCCTGACATTGTCCAGCACCTGTTCCTGCACGGTCGATGCGACGCCCGGTTGAATGGTGATGCCGACGATGGTCATCATCATCGAGGGGAGGTAGCGGTCGAGGGTTCCGGGCGGAGCTTTCTCAATGACGGCGTTCACTTCGGCCCGTGAGTTGGGCATGGTCCCGTTGTTCGCCTCTTTCATCAGGTCGGGCACGCCGGCGACTGAATCGACGTACTGCTCGTTCCTGATGTCGTCCTCGACGCTCCCGATATAGGCGAGGACGTCGGGATCGGTGACGTCGTCGCTCTCGAAGATGAGCATGATGGCGTCTGAGCCATAGGTGTCCTTGTAGTGGGCGAGCATCGCCCCTCGGGGCGTGGTCTTGTCGATGTACGTGTCGTCGCCTGTCGCCATAGTCACCATCGAGAGGCCGAGGAAGGCGAGCATGAACACAGCCGCGACGACTGCCATGACAGCGAACGGACGTGTGGTGATGGCCTCTGCAAGGAGGTCGTAGGGTGATCTCATCAGTGTCTCCTGTCTGTTTTTGTGAGGGTCTGGGTCTATCTGTGTATTCTCAGGATTGGATGCAATAATCGGTGATGATCGAGAGGGTCATCAGGTACGCGATCTCCTGGTCGCTCATCCCTGCTGTCGGCATACCCCACTCAAGAGCAGTCTCTCGCAGCCGTACTGGATCGGTGATCACGCATCTGTTCCTGATGCTCTCTGTCTGAGGGAGGATTTCCCGTGCGAGAGAAGGGAAACCGCCCCCGGCAGTCCCCTCCTCCATGCCCTGGAGGTGGAGGATCTCGACGGCGACCTGGCAGACGGCGGGCGGCATGAACCCTGCCTCTTCCCAGACCCGTGAGGTCTCATAGCAGTATGCCCGCCCGCCGGAAGGTTCCACTGAGAGCGTTTCTCCAGATGTCGGCTTTGTTTTCTGTGTCTCCTGGGAGCGGATCATCTCTGTCTCCTGATCATCACGCGGGCCGTTGCTATATCAGTCTGGTGCAACTGGTAGGGGTGTCATCTCTGCAACCCGTGTGACCGGTGGGTCTTCACATCACGACGGATTGGGTAAAAAAGGTTCCTGATCCCGACAGATCTCATCATGCTCTTGTGACAGTGGGCCGGAAGGTCTGATTTTATACGGCGGAGACTCTCTCCTGTTTCCTGGCCTGCGCGGCGGTCCTGTGGTGCGAAGAGGTGGCCGGGAACGCACCCTGTGTCGATAGGTGAAGGCTGCAGAATGCTATCCCGGTTTGGTTCTCTGCTGGATTGGAGTTTAGGAGGTCGGGAGTACATTGGTCCAGCGCTCTGGTGCCGGATCCCCGGCGTTGCCTCTTCACGCTTCGATCTGAGTCGTGTGGCTATATATTCGTGGTGAAACCAAAAATAGTTGCATTTTGGGTGTTTTTGATAGTGTTCACCTCATGAACATCATCCACAACATGCCGAGGCCGATCGCCACCGTCACCATCAGGCGGGCTCCTTCCGGCGCACTTTGTGGTCCTGATCGCGATATATTCGAAGAGGCCGCTGTTCCGTGCGGTGTTGACGATGATCATCATCCTCATCAGGAGGAAGATCGTGCCGAAGTCGATGTGGTGAAGGAGGCTATCCCAGGGGACGATGCCGAGAGAGACTACGACCGCGGCGCCGGCCATTGTGGCGACGGCTCGGTGAACCCTTTCATCGATGATGAGGGCGTACGTAACGAGAAAGACAAGGACTGCTATACGTTCGGTAGTCATCATGGTGTGCTGCTCCGGAATCTGCAGGCGAAAGCCTGCGGTGTGGAGGCGTGCCGGGAGATCCGGCCGTCGTCTCCGGTACATTTTCTCTCGAAGTATCGCCCCTCAATGTGGTGCAACTAATGGGAGTTTCAAAAGCGATATGCTGAAGAGCGTGCGGCACGAACAGGTGAGCAATGACAGACGAGATCGTCCTGCAACTCCGCACCCTTGGACTCAATGAATACGAGGCGAGGGTCTACTCAACCCTTGTCGGCCTCCAGAGGGCGACTGCACGGGAGATCCATGAGGCAAGCAAGGTGCCTCGGGGCAGGATATACGAGGTTCTTCACGACCTGGCACAGCGCGGTTTTGTCGGGGTGGAAGACGGATCGCCTGCCCGTTACCATGCCGTCGACCCCGACGAGGTGATCGACCACATCAGGGACGAGTACCTTGCCTCCCTGGAACAGACGAGGACAGCCCTCAAAAGTATCTCATCGGCCGTCCCTCTCCCGCCGTCGCCCTTCTACATGCTCAGGAGCGACTGGGCGATCGAGAACCAGATCCAGTCTGTCTTCAGGAAAGCGAAGGAGCGCATGGTCCTCATCTGCCAGGACCCCTCCTTTCTCAGGAAGAACCTGAAGGCTCTGAAGGCCCTTCAGAAGAGGATCGATCTCTATGTCCTTGTGGGGGATAGAGAGATGTTCTCCAGGATCGACCTCCCGCTCGTCGAGGGCGATGGGATCGTGGCGGATCTCCTGGCCTGGCAGACCACCCCTCCCGGCGTTTACACGCGGCAGGAGTGTTCAATCCTGGTCGACAACGGCGAAATTCTCACTATCGGCTTCTCGGGCGCCGAAAGGTTTGCGGTGATCGGTTCAGAGACCCCCTTCCTGAGATACTTCCTCCTCTCCCTGATCGAGCATATGAAGAGGTGACGGCCGGGGCCGTCCCGACCATGCTCTCTCCGCATGCTGCACCACTATTATATTCTCGCAGGATTATACTGGCCCGAGGCTTCTGTCATGGCATGCCATGGCGAAGGGGAGTTGATGTATGATGGAAGACGGACCAAGAGGCGCGATTCTCCAGCGTGACAGGAAGACCTATGCGATCGTCCCGAGGACGCCGGCCGGGCTCGTCGCCCCCGAGGACCTGGAGAACATCGTCAAGGTCGTGCGGCGGTATAATATCCCGGTCATCAAGATGACCTCGGGACAGCGGATGGCGCTCGTGGGGATGCAGGAGGAGGATATCGACAATATCTGGAAGGAACTCGGGATGACCGTCGGGGAGGCGACGGCGCCCTGTCTCCACTATGTCCAGACCTGCCCGGGGACCG
This sequence comes from Methanofollis sp. UBA420, assembly GCF_002498315.1. Classification (NCBI taxonomy): domain Archaea; kingdom Methanobacteriati; phylum Methanobacteriota; class Methanomicrobia; order Methanomicrobiales; family Methanomicrobiaceae; genus Methanofollis; species Methanofollis sp. UBA420. The sequence continues at coordinate 641,233 of NZ_DAGX01000005.1, read as the reverse complement.
AGACCTGCAAGTACGGCGTGCAGGACTCCCTCGGCCTCGGGCTGAAACTCGAGGGGGTGAACCAGGACCTGAACCTCCCCGCGAAACTGAAGATGGGGGTTTCAGGCTGCCCGCGCTGTTGCGGGGAGAGTTATGTGCGGGACATCGGGCTGATCGGGACTGCGAAGGGGTGGACCGTGACCTTCGGTGGGAATTCCGGAGGCCGCCCCAGGATCGGCGATGTGGTGGCAAAGGACCTCCAGGTCGATGAGGCCGTCGGCATGGTGAGGCGCCTTCTCGAATACTACCGCGACAACGGGAAACCCGGCGAAAGGACACCGCGGTTTGCCGAGAGGGTCGGTATCGAGACGATCCGTGCCGCCATGCTCGGCCTGGCGCCGCCCCAGACCTGACCTCTGCCGGGGTTTCTCGAATCTCTCTTTTTTCCCCGAGCCGCGCGGGTTATCTACCATGCTGTCCTCATACTCCCTGATGACCGACGGCGATCGCACCCTCGTCTCAGGCGCCGACCAGGACTTTCTGGAGGAGCTCTCCGACTATCTGGACGTCCTCGGGAACCCGACGCGCCTGCGGATCCTGAAGATCATCGAGCACACGCCGCGGGATGTGCGGGAGATCTCCCGGGCGATAGGGACAAGCTACGAGAACACGAAAAAGCACCTGGACAAACTCCTCCTTGCCGGTCTCGTGAAGAAGGAGGCGGGTTTCTCGGGGGAGACCGCGACCGGCGTCCATCCTGTCTGGAAGTACTCCCTGGTGCCGGGAGGCCTGGAGACGGTCATCCAGAACCTCGGGATCTTCGGGAATCTCGGGATCGCGGCCGACGCCCAGGGGGTATCCCTCCGCCTGAGGGAGATGAAGGACCGTGTCTCGGCGGCCTTCTCCGGCGGCACGCCTGCCGTCCTTGTCGTCGGCGGCCCCGACGACGGCCGGGCCTTTCCTCTCACCGGCACGCGCTGTGCCGTCGGCCGAGAGGATCCGGAGGCCGCCCCCCTGCAGGGGTGTGCGGTCCCCCTCTCCGCGGCATATGCCGCGGTCACCCGGGTCACCCGCCCCCACTGCCTGCTGACCCTCTCCGGCGGCGTCTGGCATGTGGAGGACTGCGGGAGCACGGGCGGAACGGCGGTGAATGCCGTTCCTCTCCGGCGGCACGAGCGCCGCCCGCTCTCCGACGGCGACCTCATCGACCTGTCCCGGGGGCCGCAGGGGGCACGCCTCCTCTTCACCATCCCCCTCCCTGCCGATGGTCAGGATCGCCCGTCTTAATATCCCCGGCCACCTACCTCATTGCATGCGGCGGTGGATCATAACCTGCGTTCTTCTTCTCGTCCTCTGTGCCGCCCCGGCGCTGGCGGCCCATGACACGTCGGGGAAGGGGCAGCATGGTCCTGGCGGAAACAACAGCGCCCCCGACGACCGCGGCCCGGCGACGGCACCTGGCCAGGTGAAGGAGGAGAGGACGCCCTTGCCTGATCCCACCCCTGATGTCGTCCCCGAAACGGCGCCGCCCACTCAGTCCCCGACCTCTGTGCCCGAGACGACGCCGTCGCCCCTGCCGACCTCTCTCCCTCCTGCCCCTGCTGAAGAGAGCCCGACGTCTGTGGAGACTACGCCGATGTATGCGTACCTGCAGGCGGCGACCGGAGAGGGGAGAGGCCCGCCTGAGACGCGGGAAGAAGGCTTCGACCCCCTCTTGGCCGCGGCGGCAGGTGCCGGTGCGGCGGCGGTCGGGGCGTACCTCCTCTACCGCATCAGGAAAAGAAAACCCGACACCGACAGCGACCGCACCGTCCTCGTTGCCCCGGACGCCTTCGCTGTCCCGGGTTTCCCCCCTGCGCTCATGGAAAAGTACGGCGACGTCTCCCCTGTCGGCACAGGCGGGACGGCGCAGGTCTATGCGGCAGTCAGGCGCACCGACGGGGAGAGGGTCGCCGTCAAGGTTCCCCTCAGGGCCGACGAGGCGACGGGACGGTGCTTCCTCAAGGAGATCAGCCTCTGGAAGGAACTGGTCCACCCGAATATCGTCCGCGTCTGGTCGGTGAACATCCTCCCCGTGCCGTACGTGGAGATGGAATATCTCGAAGGCTCCCTTGCCGACCTCACAAAACCCCTCTCGTCGGTGGAGGCCTGCCGCATCGCGTCCGGCATCGCAGAGGGCCTTGCGTGTGCCCATGCCCACGGCATTGTCCACCGCGACCTCAAGCCCGGCAATATCCTCCTTGCCGCGGACGGCACGCCGAAGATCGCCGACTGGGGGCTCGGCAGGCTGATCGGCGACGGCGACGAGACCGCGGCACCGGGCTTCTCCCTCAGGTATGCCGCCCCCGAACAACTCGCCCCGGGGCGGTACGGCCCTGCCGGTGCACGGACAGATCTCTACCAGCTCGGTGTCGTCCTCTACGAACTCCTGACAGGCAGGCTCCCGTACGATGGCGACGGGCCGGGCGAGTACTCGGCCGTCGTCCTGGAGGGGGCGCCTGTCCCCCCCTCGAAGGTCGACCTGGCCCTTGCGCGTTTCGACGCCCTCCTCCTCCGGTGCCTTGAAAAAGACCCGGAAAAGAGGATATCGTCGGCCGGGGAGTTCCTCGCCGCGCTCGGTGCGGTGGAATGCTGAACCGATCGGTTCAAGCTCAGAACCGCCTCCATTTTCTTTATTTATCCCTCCGGCCGCCGACCTATGGCATGCAGCTGCCGAGGGATCGGCAGCACGGAGGAGACACCATGACCAGAAAACTTATGATCGGAGCAGCCCTTTTGCTCTGTCTCGCCCTCGTTGCGGTGGCACCGGCCGTCGCATGGGGTGGTGCAGGCGGACAGGGCTCTGGCGGCAACCAGGCCGCATGCCAGAACAGTGTTCAGGGGAATGTGTCTGCGGGCACCTGCCCCAATGCCGCGGACGGCACCTGTCAGCAGTACCAGTTCAGGGGCCAGTCCCAGAATGGTACCTGCTCTGGTGCCGGCGTCTGTGACGCCACCTGCGACCAGACCCAGACCCGTCAGCGGATCTGCTGGACCTGAACCGGGAAATCTACATCTATTTTTTCGACCTCTCCGCGCCCCCGACCTCGCGGGCGATGGAGCAAAAGTACATCCTCCCGGCAAAGCGCACGAAGGTCCGGGAGACCTCGACCTTGAAGACGGTGCCGTCCTTTCTCCTGTGGACCGAGACGACTCTCTCCCTCTTCCCGGGCTCGGCCCGTGCCCACATCTCTTCCCACTGCCGTGCGGTGATCGAGGGGTTGAGGCCGAAGATGGTGACCGCGAGGATCTCGTCCTGACCGTAGCCGAGGAGGCCGCATGCCGTCTCGTTTGCCTTGTAGATCCTGCCGTCCCGGTCGAAGAGGATGATCGAGTCGGAGGCGTGGTCGAAGGCGAAGGTGGTGAAGAGGAGCTCGCGCTCGATCTCCTCCTTCTCCGCGAGCACCTTCAGGAGCGTCCTGTTCGCCTCCTGGATCCCGGTGGTCCGCCCGGCGATGAGGCGTTCCATGTTCTCATGGTACTGCTCCAGCTGCTCCCTGCACTGTTGCAGTTCGGTGATGTCGGTGCCTGCCAGGTGGTAGCCCCGGGCCCTCCCCCCATTCCCGAAGATACCCCTGACCTGCCACCTCTCCCAGCCGAGGGTGCCGTCTGTCCTCACCGATCTGACCTCCAGCGCCGTGGTCGGTCTCTCCGGGGTGAGAGAGATGAGCGCTGCCTTCATGCGCTCTCTGTCGCCGGGCGGGAGGAGGGGGAGGAAACGGAAACCTATCAACTGCTCTCGTGTCCGGCCCGCGTACCTGCAGAATGACTCGTTGACGAATTCGAGGGTGAGGTCGGGTCTGGTATGGAGGACAAAGCCGGGTAGGTCCGCGGTGAGCGCCTCGTACTGCTGCCGCGAGGCCTCCAGCGCCCCTGTCGCCTCCCTGCACGCGGTCTCGTCGATGAGCACGATGGCGCACCCGTCCTTCCCGGTGTCGAAGACCACCGGGACGAGGTGGACGCGGAGGTGGCGCCGTCTCCCGCGGATCACGGTCGCGGCCGGAAAAAGCGCCTGCGTCCCCTGCACGGCCTGACGGCACCGTTCAAGGAACTCGGGGGTCGTGAAGAGAGAATAGGGGAGGTCCTGAACCTTCTCGCCGTACAGCACTTCCAGCGGGCATTCGAGGAGGTCGAGGGCGCTCTGACTCACCATCACCACCTCGTCCCGCCCGTCGACGACGACCGCCGGGTGGAGGGAGAAGTGGAGGAGGGCGGCGACTGGCATCCTCCGCGCGAGGAAGCAGGTCTTCGCGGTCCCGACCTTCCTGATGTCTGCCTCCCCCTTCTGGACGAGCATGTCCAGGTGCTTTGCGGCCGTGTTCCTGTGGAGGCCGAGGGCCCCCGCGATCTCGGTGATGGAGAGCCCCTTCGGGTGTTTCCTGAGGAGTTCCCTGATCGCGATCGCGTCATTTGTCCTGTCTGCTATGCTGCCCGGCATATGCACTGCATATGTGTTGTGCAGAGCGAAGATTTATCATTATCTATCATGGAGATCTCTATCTATGCACAGCAGAGTGGCCCGGGCAGGCCCGGGAGGTGATGTCGATGGCAGAGACATTTGACGTGAAACTTGCCGGCAAGGTCTACATGCCCGACCCCGCGTACCGGGAGCGCTCCTGGTTTGGGGACTGGGAGACGGCGTACAAACGCTATCTCGACGACCCCGAGGGCTTCTGGGCAGGGATAGCCGGGGAACTGGAGTGGTTCGCCCCCTGGCAGACGGTGCGGGAGTGGGACAACCCCTATGCCCGCTGGTTCACGGGTGCGAAACTGAACGTCACCCACAACTGTCTCGACCGCCACGCCGCCAGCGAACGGCGGAACAAGGTTGCCCTGATCTGGCGGGGCGAGGACGACGAGAACGAGCGTATTCTCACCTACCGCCAGCTCCACCGCGAGGTGATGCGCTTTGCGAACGCCTTGAAGGGCCTTGGCGTCGGGAAGGGGGACACGGTCTGCATCTACATGCCCCTTGTCCCCGAGCAGGTCGTCGCCATGCTCGCCTGCGCCCGTATCGGGGCGGTGCACAGCATCGTCTACGGCGGTTTCGGGGCCTCGGCCCTCAACACCCGTATCCGCGACGCACAGGCGAAGATTGTCATCACCGCCGACGTCGGCTTCAGGCGGGGCAAGAGGGTGCCCTTAAAGACCATCGTCGACGAGGCGGTCGTGAACGCCCCCTCTGTCGAGAAGATCGTCGTCCTGCGGCGGACAAAACCCGAGATCGAACTCTTCTCCGAGATGGAGGTGGACTTCGAAGAGATCATGGCGGCAGCCGCACCGTACTGCGAGCCCGAAGTGATGGACGCCGAGGACCCGCTCTTCATCCTGCACACGAGCGGGACGACAGGCACACCGAAGGGGATCGTCCACACCTCTGCCGGCTACATGGTCGGCGCCTACTACACGACGAAGTACGTCTTCGACCTCAAGGAGAATGACGTCTACTGGTGCACCGCCGATCCCGGCTGGATCACCGGCCACTCATACATCGTCTACGGTCCTCTTGCCGCCGGCGCCACCGTTCTCCTCACCGAGACGACGCCCGACTTCCCTGACCCGGGCATCTGGTGGCGGATCGTCGAGGACTTTGGCGTGACTGTCTTCTACACCGCCCCGACGGTGATCAGGATGTTCATGCGGTTTGGCGAGGAGTGGCCGGCCAGGTCCAACCTCGACACCCTCCGCGTCCTCGGCTCTGTCGGCGAACCCCTGAACCCCGAAGCCTTCGAGTGGTTCTACCACAATGTCGGGAAGGACCGCTGCCCGATCGTGGACACCTGGTGGCAGACCGAGACAGGGATGCACATGGTCACGACGCTCGTCGGCGAACCGATGAAGCCAGGTTTTGCCGGCCGTCCTGTCCCGGGCGTGATGGCCGACGTCGTCGACAGGGAGGGCAACCCTGTCCCCCCCGGCATCGGCGGCCTCCTTGTGATCAGGGAGCCCTGGCCCTCGATGATGCGGACGGTCCACAACAACGACGAGCGCTACCGGAAGTACTGGACGACCGTCGACTCCCTGTACACCGCCGGCGATCTGGCGGTGAAGGACGAGGACGGCTATATCATGGTCCTCGGCCGGGCCGACGACATCATCATCGTCGCCGGACACAATATCGGCACCGCGGAGGTGGAGTCGGCCCTTGTCTCCCACGAGGCGGTCGCCGAGGCGGCGGTGATCGGCGTCCCGGACGCCGTCAAAGGGCAGGCGGTCAAGGCGTTCGTCATCCTGAGGCAGGGCTACAGGCCGACTGAGAAACTGAAGGGCGACCTCACGTACCATGTGCGGATGAGCCTCGGCCCGATCGCGATGCCGGCCGCGATCGAGTTCGTCGACTCCCTCCCGAAGACCCGGAGCGGCAAGATCATGCGACGCGTCCTGAAGGCGAAGGAGATGGGTATCGACCCGGGAGACATCTCGACACTGGAGGACTGAAGCGGTGGCCGGCGAGGACCTGACGATCCTGGGCATGCGGGCCGAGCAGGGGCGCTGGGCCCTTGTCCTCACCGGCATGCTCATCAACCTCTGCCTCGGCTCCATCTACTCCTGGAGCGTCTTCGTCGCCCCTCTGACCGAGCACTTTGCCGCGGCCGGGACGGCGGTGACGGCGACCGGGATCCTTCTCCCCTTCTCCGTTTTTCTGGCATGTTTTGCTGTCGCCATGCCCCTGGCCGGGCGTTTCATCGAGGTGCGGGGGCCGCGGGTCGCCACGGTCGCGGGCGGCGTCCTGACGGGCCTCGGGTGGCTGCTCGCATCCTATGCCGGTTCTGTGCCGATGCTCGCCCTGATGTACGGCGTCGTCGGCGGCTTCGGCGTCGGGATCGCCTACGGCGTCCCGGTGGCGGTGGCGGCCCGGTGGTTTCCCGACAGGCGGGGGCTTGCGGTCGGGCTCACCGTCCTCGGCTTCGGCTTCTCCGCCTTTGTGACAGCGAACGTCGCCGGTGCTCTCATCGGGGCGGTCGGCGTGATGGAAACCTTCCGCGTCTTCGGCGTCGCCTTCATCATTCTCCTTACCCTCTGCGCCCTGCCGCTCTCCTTCCCGCCGTCCGGGTGGATGCCGGAAGGCTGGCACCCACCCGACGGGGGAGGGGGTGCGGCCTCCGAGTACAGGCGCGAGGAGATGGTCCGGACGCCTGCCTTCTTCGGCCTCTTTGTCTGCTACTTCATCGGCTGCCTCGCCGGGCTGATGGCGATATCCATCGCAAAGCCCGTCGGCACGGGCGTGGGGATCGAACCGGCCCTGGCGACCGCGCTTGTCGGTTTCTTCGCCCTCTTCAATGGCGGCGGCCGACCTGTCTTCGGCGCCCTCACCGACAGGATCTCTCCCCGGAGGACGGCGATACTCTCCTTCGTGCTCATCGGGGCGGCGTCCGCGGCGATGTGGCTCTCCCCGACGGCATGGACGTACGTCCCTGCCTTCGCCCTCCTCTGGGGATGTCTCGGCGGGTGGCTTGCGATCGCCCCGGCCACCACCGCCCTCTACTTCGGGACATCGGACTATCCCCGCTCCTATGGCGTGGTCTTCCTCGCCTACGGTGCCGGTGCCATCGCGGGGCCACAACTTGCAGGCTATGTGATGGCGGCGACAGGGAGTTATCTGGGCGTCTTCCCGGTCGTCACCCTCCTTGCGGCGGCCGGGTGTGCGGTGGCGTGGGTTTTCCTGAGGAGGCCGTGAGAGGCGGTCTCCCTATTTTTTTGGGGGGGCGGGCTGCCGGGGATATCCCGGCATCTCCCTGCCCTGCGTATATTTTTAGAAAAAAGAGAGGTTTCATCTCCTCTGTGCAAGGAGAAGGGCGGCAAATGCGGCCGCGAGGGCAGGGATGAAGAGGGCGACAGGGCTTTGCTGCGGGGTTGCGGGGACGCCGGCGGACGGTGCCCCGGTAGGTGTCTCTTCGACGGCAAAAGTCCGGGCCGATGCCCCCTCCCTCTCCGTTTTCTCGGCAACGGCGATCGCGAAGTACGAGAAACCCGGCGTCTCCGCCACGTACAACGCCTCGCCGCTCTCCTCCTTCACGAACCTCGTCTTCAGGGAGGTCCAGGCGCCGTCATGATACCTGAGGAGGACGACATCGTGCGTGCCGGCACCATGGTCCTCCATCCATGCGAGGGGCACGGTGAAGGAGATCTCGCCGCCCGTGAGATCGGCGGCGGTGACATGGAAGAGGAGGATCTTCTCGTATTCGTAGACCGTGGTCGCAGGCGGGGGGATCGCGGGGGGCAGGTCCGTCTTCTCGGCGACCACTATGGCACTGGTGAGGTCGGCGACCGAGGTCAGGTCGATCTTAGAGAGTGCAGACTGGCCCTTCACCGGATACGAGGCCTCGTGGGAGGAGGCGTCCTGGTCCATGGGAGAGTAGGACGCGGGGAAAGCGCCTCCGCCTCCACCACCGCCTCCGCCTCCGCCTCCGCCAGCGGGCGCTGGTGCCGGTGCGGGCGTTGGGGTGGGTGTCGGTGTGGGTGTGGATGTCAGCGTCGGCGTGGGCGGGAGAGCGCCCACCAGATAGTGGTCGGCGGACTGGATCAGCGGACAGGTATCGTTGATGCCCGCGACGGCGTACGGCGTCTCCCCGATCCCGTCGCCGTCGGCGTCGGTGCCTGCATAGTCGTCCCAGAAGTTGCCGAGGGCGTGTGTGAAGTAGGTACCGTTATACCGGTACGGGAACGGTGCGGTGGAGTTCAGGGCGACCTGACCCTCAAGGACGAGGTGGCCGCCGGTGTTGTTTGCAAAGGTGTTGTGCCAGAGGGCGGTCTCGTCTGGACTCCCGGCGGCAAGGAGTGCACCCACCTGGTTGTCGGCGATGATCGAACCGGTGACGACGGCCGCGGTAGTGTTGAGACAGGAGATCCCCGCGTACTCGTTGCCCACGAAGGCGGAGGCATTGATCGAGAGGTCTTCCGAACCCGCGAAGAACGCTCCCGCATAATTGCCGGTGGCCGTGACATTCCTGACGGTGACGGCGGTCGAGTTGAAGACGACGAGGCCGACATAGGTGCCCGAGAGGGTGAGGTCCTCCACGGCGATGTTCCGGCACCCGATCAGGTACACCATGCCGGCATCTCCGGGCACGACCGCGTCCTCCCGTCCTGTCCAGACATAGACCCGCTTGCCGTCGACGGTGTTCGTCCCGTCCACCGTGACCGTGCCCTCATAGCCCGGTACGGGGACGAAGCGGAGGTTCCACCTGTTCCCGGTCATCGTGGTCTCTGACACCTCGCCGTCCCGCACACCCTCGAGGTTCAGGCCTGCACCGGCGTTTCCGTCGGCGACGCAGCCGGTCAGCGTAAAGGATCCGGCGGAGGTGACAGCGATCCCGTCGGCACCGCTGCCGGAGACATTGCACTGGAGCAGGGCGGTCCCGGCGGTTCCATTGACCAGAATGCCGGTGCGGCCGGCATTCTGGACGTCGGCACCGATGACCGAGGTCTGTGCCGCCTCCTCAAGAGCGATGCCGTCCTCGCTGCAACCGGTCACCGTCAGGTCCATGAACGTGGCGTTCTCGCCGGTGACCACGACGCCGTCGCGGCCGCCGGTGAGAGTGATGCCCTGGACGGTGATATTCGCCCCGGTCAGGGTGAGTACGTCCCCGCCATTGCCGTCAATAACAGGGTCGCCGCTCCCGACGAGGGTGAGCGGCCTGTCGACGACGACATTCTCTTCGTACACGCCGCTCCTGACAAGGACCACATCGCCGGGGAGGGCGGCGTCGACGGCCGCCTGGATGGTGGCATAGTCCTCGGGCACGCTGACGGGATCGGCCGTGAAGGCCTTGATGCAGATATTGGTGTCAGGGAAGATGGTGGTGAGGTCGTCCCACTGCACCCCGTCGGCGCTCACAAAACTCTCGCCGGCATGGGCCGTGGCCGCGCCCGAGTAGTCGGTGATCGGCATCTCGACGACGAGAGGATAGGTGTCGGTCGGGGCGGTGAGTTTGAGGGTCACCGAGAATTTCTGGTCCGGGACGAGGGGCACGGGGGCGGCGAGCGGGAGGGTGTGGTAGCCGGGGAGTGTCATCGTCCCGTCTGCGGCAGAGACCAGACGGGAGGTGCCGCCCTCGATGAGGTGGACGCTGGCCTCATACGCCGTGCCGGGTTCGCGGGTGAAGAAACTCACCGCCTCCAGGCCCTCGTAGCGCTCTGCGGTGAAGACATTCCTGCCGTACATCGTGGTCGAGGCGCCGGTGCCGACGCTGGTGGTCCAGCCAAGGGGGTCGTACTGGTAGATGTGGTCATGGGTGCCGATCGGTTCGCCGGTGAAGAGCACGGCCGCGTCTGAGCGACCGTTGCCGATATACGCCGTCTCCGGGTGCTGGAAGCGCCCGATACTCCGGTCATAATACGAGATGTAGAAGTAGCCGTTGTCCCCTGACGTGGTGCCCCACGAGTTCCTGGCGATGAAGGCGCCGTCGCCGGCCGGTCTCTCGACGAAGTTCGCCGCCGGGTAGGTATCGTTCCACCCGACGAGGAGGATGGCATGGCCGCCATCGATCTTTGCGGTGCTATTCTCGGGGAAGTAGTATGTCGTGGCCTTCGGGCCGAAGAGGGTATAGTTCACCAGGAAACCGGCATAGAGGCCGCCCTCATCCCTGATCGTCGCCTTGATCCGGTCGTTGTCGAGGGGGCCGTCACGCGGCGGGAGGAAGGTGACGTTCTGCACCTGCATCACCGGCGCAAGGTCGGCGGGCGATTCGTTCAATGGCACGGGTAGTAAATAGGGGTCGTCTACCTCGTCCACCGGTCCCGACCACCGGGCGAGGTAGGCCGTTGCCATGAAGGCGTTGCCGCCGCTGCAGGGCCCCCCGTCGAAGCTGTGGGTGTTCTTCAGGTTATTTTCCGAGAGGTCCCACTCACCGAAGCCACCGGTGAGGAACGCGGACTCCAGGGACCCGAGGGAGGCGAAGGCCCAGCAGGACCCGCACTCTCCCTGGTCCTTCACCGCGGTGACGCGGCCCTCGTCGGCGAGGTTGAAATAGGACTCGGAGGGCGGTTCGGCCGTCGCAACGACGGAACCATCAGACCAGACAGGGGTGCCGGGCGCAGGGATCAGAGTGTTCGGATAGAGGGGATGTTCGTCGTCTGGCGTCCCGGGTGCGGGTGCGGGTGCGGCCGCAAGGAATACGGACGCCTCGGGAGGTGCCGCCTCCTGCTCATCCATATACCTGACAAAGTCAGGGTTCAGCGGGGCGGTCTCAATATCGACGGCCGCCGCCCCCTGTACACCCTGGAGGACAAGACACAGGCAGAGGAGGAGTATGATTGGCAGGTGCTGGTTGGTCATGGTGCTCATCTCCGGCTGATCAATAAAAATGGGAATATCTGGTAAAAAATCGACGGATTTACTTTAAAAATAAAATATACACAATAATTGTTCAATGTTGGCTGGATGAAAAAACAGAAACTTGGATATACTACGATATCAGAATAAACCGATTTTCGGCCCTTACGCCCCGATTGCACAGGCCGACAGAATATAACAAATATCTTGGATAACAGGAGATCTTATGCATTTCATTTCACAGGAAAATACATTATGTCGCTCATAATGAGTGATAAGTCCCCATAAGGGCACTATAATAAGAAAAAACTCCTGCGCGTCGCATTATCCCGAAACCGAGAGACCCACGTTTTTCATCTCGATAACCCGAACGGCGTGCCGAAACCTCCATATCCCGGACTGCACCATCCCCCTTCATGACAGACCCTCGACCCTTCCTTGTCGGCGGGGAGTGGCGGGCGAGCGAGACAACCCTTGACGTCCGTTCTCCCTACGACGACTCCCTCGTCGGCACCGTCTGCCTCGCCGGGGCGACAGACATTGAAGACGCCGTCCGCTTCGCGCAGCACGGTTTCGGCCGGGCCCGGAGGCTCCCGACGCATGAACGGATCCGTGTGCTCAGGCGCCTTGCCGGTTTGATCGATATCTGGAAAGATGAGATCGCGGAGACGATCACCCGTGAGGCCGGGAAGACCGCCGCCCTGGCCAGGGCCGAGGTGGAACGCGCCGTCGAGACCGTCCTCCTCTCCGCCGAGGAGGCGGGGCGGATCTACGGCGAGGTGATCCCCCTTGACCTCACCCCTGCCGCGGCCGGCAGAACCGGTTATCTCCGCCGCGTCCCTCTCGGCACGGTGCTTGCGATCACTCCCTTCAACTTCCCCTTCAATCTCGCCTGCCACAAGATCGGTCCGGCGGTCGCCGCCGGTAATGCCGTCATCCTCAGGCCATCCTCAAAGACCCCGCTCTCCGGCCTTATTCTGGGCGAACTCCTCGTCGAAGCAGGGTACCCCGAAGAGGCCGTCTCGGTCCTCCCCTGCACCACCGATATCGCCGAGTGGATGGTGCGGGACGGCAGGATTGCATACCTCTCCTTCACCGGCAGCCCGGCCGTCGGCTGGCACCTCCGCGAGATCTCCGGGAGAAAGCGGGTCGGCCTCGAACTCGGCGGGAACGCCGCGGTGATCGTGGACGCGGACGCGGATCTCCCCTATGCGGCGGAGAGGATCGTGCAGGGAGGTTTTTCCGGTGCAGGTCAGGTCTGCATCTCTGTCCAGCGGGTTCTCCTCCACCGGTCGGTGTATGCACAATGCCTGGAGATGATCCTGGAACGGACCGGCGCTCTCAGGATCGGCGACCCCCGTGACCAGACCGTCGACGTGGGCCCTATGATCTCGGAGGAGGCAGCGGCCGCGGCCGAAGAGAAAGTGCGGGAGGCCGTTTCAGGTGGTGCGACCGTCCTCGCCGGGGGGAAGCGGGCCGGCACACTCTTTGCGCCCACCATCCTCACCGACACGCTCCCGACGATGCGGGTGAATGCCACGGAGATGTTCGCTCCGGTGATCACCATCACGCCTTTCGATGATTTTGCGGCCGCCCTTGCGCTGGCGAACGACTCCCCCTTCGGCCTCCAGACCGGCATCTTCACCAACCGCCTCGAACGCGCCTTTCATGCCTTCGATGAGTGCGAGGCCGGCACCCTTGTCGTCAACGACGTCCCCACCTTCAGGACCGACGCCATGCCCTATGGCGGGGTGAAGGCGTCCGGGCTGGGAAGAGAGGGGCCGAGGTATGCGATCGAGGGGATGACCGAGCCGCGGCTGATGGTCCTGAACAGGCGGGGGTGACCCGACCCTCAGGCCGGGTCCGGGACAGTCGGCGGCTTCTGCACTATCCGGTATCCGTCCTTTTGAACCTGGATCTCAAAGCGTGCACCTTTTTCGTATTCTCCTGTCTCCCTGATCTCGATGCCGGTGATCTTCAGGATCTCCCTGCAGAGGAAGAGGCCGAGGCCGGTGTTGTTCCCGTACCCCCGCCTGAAGATCTTCTCCTTCTCGCCTTCTCTGACCCCGATGCCATTGTCCTCCCAGACGATGGTCAGGCCTCCTTCCTCATCTATCCTGGCGGTGACCCTGACCTCCGTGACCCGGATCCCGTGTCTGACGGCATTGTCGAGGAGGTTGTAGAAGACCCGCCCGAAGAGGGGGTCGGCGTACACCTCAAGCCTCCGGATCTTCGTTGTGATCGTGATGTCATCCTGCCTGAGCCTGGCGACCTGCCACCTGACGTCGAGCCACTGGGGTTCCCGCACGCCGAGGTCCTGGTAGTCGCGGGCGAACTCCAGCTGCTCCCTGATATTCTGCGCCGAAAATTTCATCCGGCCGAGGCTCTCCATGACCTCCGTTTCCCTGCACTCCTCCTCGGCGATCTCCAGGTATCCGAGGAGGACGGTGAGCTGGTTGAGGATGTCGTGGCGGGTGAT
>NZ_DAGX01000005.1:614761-627358 GCF_002498315.1 Methanofollis sp. UBA420 | reverse complement strand
GATGCTGTTCATGATCGTGAGCTTCCCGTTGGTCCTGGCAAGCGACTCCGAGTAGCGTTTGAGTTCATCAGTGTACATTTTAAGTTCTTTTTCAAGAACAAGTCGTTCTGTGAGATCTGTAAGGAGGACAAGAGTAGCGTCCCGGTTTCTGAAGGTAATGGGGGCGGCCCGCAGGGTCACCTGAAGGCAGTCGTCTGTCGCGGTCCTGACGCCGATCTCGAATGATCGACATTTCTGGCCCGTGAAGGCGTCCTGTATGGCGATATCGAAGTCCTGCAAAGAAGACTCTGCAATGATGGAACGCATTGCTTTCCTGCTGAGAGCACGCCGCGTGCACCCGAGGGCGGCTTCGGCGGCAGGGTTGGCGAAGATGATCTCCCCTTCTCGCGTCAGCACGAAGATGTACTCCGGGAGGCCGTCGATCAGTGCCCTGTTCAGGTCTGCACTCTCCTGTGCCGCGGCCTCGGCCTGCTTCCTTTCGGTGATGTCGCGCAGGGTGACCGCGATCGCTTTCCTTTCTTTCCAGGTGATGGTGCTGCTGAGGCCCTCGACCTGCCGCCCCCTCCCGGCCGGGGTGACAAATGTGTATTCCGCAGGAATTGCGTCCGACCCCCCGCGTACGGTCAACAGATCCCTGAAGACGGCATGCGCCGAGTCCTGGTGGACGAATTCGAGGATACTTCTGCCGATGCAGTCTTCGGTAGATGAGAGACCTACCAGTTCGCAGGCGGCCCTGTTGGCATAAACGACCGTGCCGTCTTCGCTGAGGATCAGGACGCCGTCACGGATAGCTTCCAGAAGGGTGGTGAAGAAATTTTCCCGCTCGCGCAGGCTTTGTTCTGCCTGTTTTCTCTCGGTGATATCGCTGAAACTCCATACCCTGCCTGTGGTCTCGCCGCCGATCGTCTGGGGTCGGGTAAAATACTCGATCGTCCTGCCGTCGGTGCACTCGAGAACGCTGTGTTGTTGTGTACTGTCTGGCCTTTTGCAGATGTCCCGGATCAGGCTGTAGGTCTCGTCCGGATCCTTCAGTTGTGCGGCTATCATCTCGAGAAGAGCCCTGCCGTCGCCGGGGGCAGGGCATGTTTCCGGAACCCCCCACATCATCCTGAAGATTCCGTTGCAGGCGATGGGCCGGCCATGCTGGTTGGTAGCGAGGATGCCATCCTTCGTGGCCTCAAGTGTAGCACCAAAGAGGGCTTTGCTCCGGGAAATTTCCTCCTCCGCCTGTTTTCTTTCCGTGATGTCGCGGAGCGTCCCCTCGATGCCGCATGCTGATCCGTCTGCACTGCGGATGAGGCGGGCATTGAGGGAAAAGATCATCTTTGTCCCGTCTTTCCTCAGCAGATGAACCTCATGGTCGTGGAGATGCTCGGAGGCGAGGAGCAACCGGCCTGCCTCCTCTGCTTCGGCAGGATCGGGGAAAAATGCCGTCACGTTCTGCCCTCTCGCTTCGTCGGGTACCCATCCCAGGATCTCTCTGCAGGAGGGGGAGAGCATCTTGATGGTTCCGTCCATTCCGGTCCTGAAGTACAGGTCTATGAAAGAAGAGAAGATGGAGCGATAGTCCTCCTCGGCATTTTTTGTTGCCCGGGGGTCCAGGCCGGAGAGGATCAGCGCGGGGCTCTCTCCGATTACGCAGAGGTCTGCTGTGATATCGAGGATCCTCTCGTTCCCATCCTTTTGCAGTACCCTGATGGTATATCGCTCGGCCGGCAGAGCACCTTCAAGACGCCGCTGTGCCCGTGCCCGTGCATCTTCCCTCTCGGCAGGGTGGACAAGGTCTATAAGGTCGATTGCCTGCAGTTCCTCCCTGCGGTAGCCGGAGATCTCTTCTACGGCATGATTGGCATAGATCAGGTTTCCATTGCGGTGGATCAGGATCCCGACACTCGTTCTATCTGCAATGGCTCCGAATAGTGTCTCGATCTGATGTGCTGTATAATATGGCCTTTGATGATCTCCGGCAGCACCGATGAGGCCTGAGATCAGGGTTGCCGACTCGTCTTTCCGGTGCCCCTCCGATACCCTGCTCCTGCCGTCAAACTCATCATAGAAGATGAACGGGGCATGGCATCCTTTTTCCCGTGCCGCCTGCAGGAGATCGACTCCATTCATGCCCTGCATCTCACATCCTGAAAGTATGGCGTCAAATGGCTGATCTTTCAGGAGCATGAGTGCTTCGTCCCCTGAACGTGATGTCGTGACCGAGAAATCGCCTGTTTTTTCGAGGTATTGACGGATATGGTCGATTGCCTCGGGTTTTTCATCGACGCAGAGAAGGGATATCATCAGGTTCGCCGGCAGGTGTATAGTGCAGAGTTAAAGTTTCATTATATATTTACACTGTGTAATATTTATACCTTGTAATCTCATGTCGCATGCTGTATATCTTTTATGTTATTTTTTTGATTTTTACCCCTTTTTGGGTCTGAATACGGTCTAAAATGTTCATTTTTGCCCGGGGCTCTCTATGGGCAATGAGGGGAAAACTCGTGCGAGTGCCATAATGCCGCCGATCCATGCCTCGATCGCGGCGAGAATGGTGCCATCCTCGTACCTCAAGACCCTTCTTCGCCAGGGTCGTACCTGGTTTCATTGAGGTTAGTCTTTGCCAATGCCTCTGCCTGCATGCTGTCGCCGGACCGCTGCATTCATCCCTCTGTGGGTGGAAAAGCCTGTATGGGCGATGACTCACGAAAGAACGGCCCCTGCCCCTTCTGCGTTCCCGCTCCCGCCGACATCGTCGTGCAGAACGCCCTCGCCTACGCGAGGGCCGATGCCTTCCCGGTGAACCCCGGCCACACACTCATCGTCCCCTTCAGGCACGTCTCCTCCTTCTTCGAAGCGACTGAGGCGGAGCGGATAGCCCTCATTGACCTCCTCTCCCGCTGCCGGGACGTCCTGGAGGAGCGGTACCACCCTGACGGCTGGAATATCGGCGTCAATGTCGGCCCCGCCGCAGGGCAGACAGTGCCCCACCTCCACGTCCACCTCATCCCGCGCTATGCCGGCGACGTCCCCGATCCCAGGGGGGGTGTCCGGGGAGTGATCCCGGAAAAAAAGATGTATTGATGGTTTCAGGAGATCGAGACGCTCCAGTTCCCATCCGACACGACGTTCAGATAGTAGGGGCCTTTCTCCTGGATGAAAACCGTACCTCGTCATAGGATCGGGGATGCATCGGCCCAGGTATGAGGGTTTCTACAAAGCCGTATGAATGTCTTTTTGATCTGTATCTTTCGTACATGCGGAGGACAGATGCTCTCCGGCCATTCCTGGAGAATCCGCTCGCGGCAGAAACCGGCAATAAAATGACTCTGGCCGACGGAGATCAATGGAATGCTTTCTCGAAAGATACCATCATCCGGAGAGTCCCTCCCCGTCCTCGGCATGGGCTGCATGCGCCTGCCACAGACACTCGCGGGCCGCATCGACGACGAGGCGGCCATCGCCCTGATCAGGGCGGCGATCGACGGCGGGGCGTCGTACATCGATACGGCGGTGCCCTATCACGAAGGAGAGTCCGAACCAGTCGTCGGCAGGGCCCTTACCGACGGGTACCGCGAGAGGGCCTTCCTTGCAACGAAATTGCCCGCAAAGAGAGTGGAGTCCAGGGAAGACATGGACCGCCTTCTGGACGAGTCTCTCCGGCGCCTCGGCACCGACCACCTCGACGCCTACCTCATCCACGCCCTCACGAAGAGCAGGTGGAACAGGCTCTGGGACCTGGAGGTCGACCTCTTCCTCGACGAGGCGAAGGCCGACGGGAGGATCCGGTACGCCGGCTTTTCCTTCCATGACACTGCCGACGCATTCCGGGAGATCGTCGACGCGTACGCCTGGGACCTCTGCCAGATCCAGTACAACTATCTCGACACCGGCTACCAGGCCGGGACCGCGGGCCTCAGGTATGCCGCGGAGAAGGGCCTCGCCGTCGTCGTGATGGAACCCCTCAGGGGCGGCATGCTTGCCGCGCCGCCCGATGAGGTCAGAGTGATCTTCGATGCTGCCCCTGTCCACCGGAGCCCTGCCGCGTGGGGCCTGCGCTGGGTCCTCGACCACCCGGAGGTGACGACCGTCCTCTCCGGCATGAACGTTGCGGTGCAGCTTGCCGAAAACCTCGCGGCCGCGGAGGAGGGCCTGCCCGGATCCCTCTCCCCCGGCGAGCATGCGACCGTCAAAAGGGCCCGCGACGTCTTCAGGGAGAAGACCCGCGTCCCCTGCACGGCCTGCCGGTACTGCATGCCCTGCCCCGGCGGCGTGAACATCCCCGAGTGCCTTGCCCGCCTGAATGATCTCGCCCTCTTCGGCGACCGGGAGCATGCCGCGTTTTTCTACCGCCACGTCCTCGGCGATACAGGGTATGCCTCTCTCTGTGCCGAATGCGGCGCCTGCGAGCAGATCTGCCCGCAGGGGATCAGGGTGATCGACTGTCTGCACGAGGTCGCCGACCTCTTCGGGCGGTGAGGGATAGTCATATGAAGACCACGCCCAACTATCGCACACAGGAGACATGAGATGAAAGTCGTCGCATTCAACGGGAGTCCCAGGAAGGACGGGAACACCGCCCGCCTTCTGGTGGCCGTCCTCACAGAACTTGAGAAGGAAGGCATCGAGACCGAACTCATCCATATCGGCGGGAAAAAAGTTCACGGCTGCACAGCCTGTGCGAAATGTTTCGAGAACCAGGACAGGAAATGCGTCATCGATGACGACTTCGTCAATGACTGCATCGCGAAGATGGCAATCGCCGACGGGATCATCATCGGGTCGCCGACCTACTTCGCGGACGTCAGCACCGAGACGAAGGCCCTCATCGACCGCGCCGGCTATGTGGCCCTCGCCAATGGCGGCATGTTCACCCGGAAGGCTGGTGCGGCCGTCGTCGCCGTCCGCCGCGCCGGCGCCGTCCGTGCCTACGACACCATCAACCACCTCTTCGGGATCTCGCAGATGGTCACGGTCGGTTCGTCGTACTGGAATATCGGCATCGGGCTTGCGCCGGGCGACGTCGAGAAGGACGAGGAGGGCCTGCAGACGATGCAGAACCTGGGAAAGAACATGGCCTGGATCCTGAAGAAGATCCGGGCCTGAGAGATTACAAGATCCCGAACCAGACGGTATACGAGATGAGGACCATCGCGACGAGGGCGACGACAAGTCCTTTGTACAGGCACCCCGGACAGATCTGGATCCGGCAACCGATGCATTCAGGGCAGAAACCCTGACTGCAGATCCGGCACCGGCCGGTGATGGTCTTTTCAGGGTGGCGATCGCACCTCTCCATGCCGCCCCATCTCCTCGTTTCCAGATAAACATGCCGGAGGTACATACTATCGATCCCATGACCAGAACGCACTTTGCCGCAGAACGCCTCGTATTCCACCCTGATAGCCCGTCCGCCTGCCCGCCCTGCTGGATTCTCGTCCGGGGAGGGGAGGTGCTCTGCCGTGAGGACGGGTCGCCCATCCTTTCGTCCCTGCCCGACGGCGTCGACCCTATGGGTGCCATCCCTCTCGGCGCCCTCGACGGCGTGCCCTTCTCCGCCCTCGGGACAGGGACCGTCCCGGCCCCTCTCAGGCCCGTCACCCTGCGCGATCTCTTCGGCCGCGTGGACGGGGAGACCCTGGCCATCGCGGGGAGGGCCGTCCACCTCGTTCGCTTCGACGGGGAGAGCCGTTTCTGCGGGAGGTGCGGAGGGCCGACTGTCTGGAAGGAGGACGAGGTGGCGAAGGTCTGCACGAGGTGTGGCGGGATCGTCCACCCGCCGGTGAGCCCCGCGGTGATCATTCTCGTCAGGCGGGGCCGGGATATCCTCTTCGTCCGTTCGCCCAGGTTCCCGCCCGGCCGCTACTCCCTCGTCGCCGGCTTCGTCGAGCCAGGCGAGACCCTCGAGCACGCCGCGGCGCGGGAGGTCGCGGAGGAGGCGGGCGTCTCCATCAGAGGCCTCCGCTATGCCGGGAGCCAGCCCTGGCCCTTCCCCCACTCCCTGATGGCCGGTTTCTTCGCCGAGTATGCAGGCGGCGAGGCGCGGCCGGACGGCGTGGAGACCGAGGAGGCGCGGTGGTTCTCCCCTGACGCACTGCCCGACCTCCCCGGCAAAATGAGCATTGCATGGGCCCTGATCGAGAGGCACCTCAGGGACGACTCCCCTGATCCCCCCGACCCGCGTGGGTGACTATAATTTTCTCGAAGACCGATCTGATCTAGGGAACAGCTCCGGACCCGTATTTTTATGGTGCACCACAATGACCGATTCAGTAGTTGACAGTATCCTTGCGGCCCGTTACCTCCGCAAGGGCGAAAAAAACTTCGACGACATCTGCCGGCGGGTGGCGACCGCACTCGCCCGCGACGATGCCGAGAAGGAAGAGTATTATGACGCTATGCACTCCCTCTCCTTCCTCCCGAACTCCCCCACCCTGATGAACGCCGGCACCGAACTCGGCCAGTTATCGGCCTGCTTCACCCTCCATGTCGGCGATTCGATCCCCGAGATCTTCCATGCCCTGGAATGGGGAGCGCTCATCCACAAGAGCGGCGGCGGTACCGGCTACAATTTCTCCCATATCCGCCCGGAGGGCGCGCCCGTCCAGTCCACGGACGGCGTCGCCTCAGGCCCCATCTCCTTCATGAAGGTCTTCAACGCAGCCACCGACGTGATCAAGCAGGGCGGCCGCCGGCGCGGGGCGAACATGGGCATCCTCAATGTCTGGCACCCTGACATCCTGCGCTTCATCCACGCGAAGAACGTCGAGGGTGAACTCTCGAACTTCAACATCTCGGTGATGGTCAATGACCGGTTCATGGAGTTCGTCGAGTCCGGACAGCTCCAGAAGGTCTGGATCACCCACCCGTATACCGGCGAGGAGATCACGGTCGGCGCCATCTGGAACGGGATCGTCGACGGCATCTGGCGGAACGGCGAGCCCGGCATCCTCTTCTACGACGAGATCAACAGGGAGAACCCGACACCGCAGCTCGGGTCCATCGACACGACCAATCCATGTGGGGAACAGCCGCTCCTCCCCTTTGAGTCCTGTGTTCTCGGGTCCATCAACCTGGCGAAGTTTGTCAGGGACGGCGCCATCGACGAGGGGGCGCTGAAGGGGATCACCCGCATGGCCGTCCGCTTCCTGGATGCGGTCATCGACAGGAACGTCTTCCCGATCCCGCAGATCGAGGAGGCGACGAGAAAGACGAGAAAGGTCGGCCTTGGTCTGATGGGCGTCCACGACGCCCTGCTGATGCTCGGCATGCCGTACGACTCCGACGAGGGCCGGGCCGTCTGCGACCGGGTGATGGACCTCATGACCAGGACCGCGGTCGAGGAGTCGCACGCCCTCGCCGCGGAGAAGGGCACCTTCCCGGCCTTCGAGGGGAGCATCTGGGACGAGTATGCGATGCGGAACGCCGCGCTCACCACTATCGCCCCGACAGGCACCATCTCCCTCCTGGCCGGGTGCTCCTCGGGGATCGAACCCGTCTTCTCCTATGCGTACACCCGGAAGAACACCGTGGGCAAGACCTTCGTGATGCTCCACCCGATCTTCGAGGCAGAACTGCGGCGGGTCGTCGGTGGCATGGGCCTCACCCCTGAGGAGACGGAGAGCAGGGTCAAAGAGGTGATCGAGCACGTCCACGAGACTGGCACGATCCGTGACGTCGCCTGGCTCCCGGCCTCCTTCAGGCACCTCTTCAGGACCGCCCTCGACATCGACTGGCGCGACCATGTGCGGATGCAGGCCGTCTTCCAGGGGCATGTCCATGCCTCCATCTCGAAGACGATCAACATGCCGAACTCGGCGACCCGCGAGGAGATCGCTGAGGCCGTCCTCATGGCCTGGAAGAGCCACCTCAAGGGCATGACCATCTACCGGACAGGCAGCCGTGAGGACGTCGTCCTTGCCCTCAAGGAGAAGAAACCGGCGGTCGAACCCGAACCTGCGCCAGAACCGAAGGCACTCCGCCCGAAGGAACTCTCCGGCAAGACCTACCTCTGCCAGTCCGGCTGCTGCCGGCTGTACATCACCGTCAACCTCAGGGACGGAAAGCCCTGGGAGGTCTTCATCAGGACGGTCGGGAGCGGCGGCTGCGAGGCGAACTCCAATGCCCTCGGCCGCGCGATCTC
This sequence comes from Methanofollis sp. UBA420, assembly GCF_002498315.1. Lineage (NCBI taxonomy): Archaea > Methanobacteriati > Methanobacteriota > Methanomicrobia > Methanomicrobiales > Methanomicrobiaceae > Methanofollis > Methanofollis sp. UBA420. The sequence continues at coordinate 619,224 of NZ_DAGX01000005.1, read as the reverse complement.
CACCGGCCTCCAGAACGGCGTACCGTACCAGAAGTTCGTGCGGCAGTTCGCGAAGGTGAACTGCATTGCCGCCCTCAAGAACCCGGAGGCAGAGGGTCTCTCCTGCGCCGACGTCGTCGGCAAGTGCATCGACCTTGCGGCCTCGAAGCAGACGATCACCACCCTCGACACCTGGAAGATCGCCGACGTCACCGGCAAGAAGAAGAACCTCTGCCCCGAGTGCGGGGCAGAACTCGACTTCGGCGAGGGCTGCAACCAGGGGATCTGCAAGACCTGCGGCTGGAGCGGCTGCAGTTAAATCCTTTTTTTGCCGCGCACGATACCAATCCTTATATACCCTGTCCGTCTACTTTCAGCCGGGAGTTTTATGGCCGGTCAGAATACTATCGGTGCTGTTGCCGTTACATCAGGGGACAAAATAAAGTACGTCGTCCTTGACCAGCCTCTTTTCGAACTGCTGGCCCAGATCAGGTCCGCGCCCGATAGCGAGTGGGAGCACGACCTCTGCCGCTGTCTCCGGGCTGCCGATTTCGGGTCGTCTGTCGTGCACGTCGAAGACGAGCGCCTGGAACCCCTCTTTGCGACGCTGGACAGGCACCTCGCGGCCGCGGCGCCCGAACGCCCGGCGCCCTGACTATTCCTCAGTCGAACCCCCTTATCGCCCCGACGGCGAGGACGATCACCGGCACCATCTCCAGCCGTCCGAACCACATCAGGAAGATGAAGAGCCATTTCGAGACCGGACTGATCTCGGGGTTTGCAAAGCCGGTGGAAAGCCCCACATTGCACATCGCCGAGACGGCCTCGAAGGTGACGTCGGCGACCTCGAAAGGTCCGGCGGCCTGGAGGTGGAGGAGGATGAGGCTTGCAAGAAAGCCGGTGAAGATGAAGAGGAAGATGGTGAGCATCGTCTTTGCCACCGTGAACTCGGCGACTGTGTGGGGAATGGTCCGGCCCTCATACCGGAAGGGCACGATCGCCCTGCTCGAGTGAAAGATGCGCCTGAACCACCAGACAAGGCCGTCGAAACCGGTGATGATCCGCCCGATCTTCATCCCGCCCGAGGTGCTCCCCGAGGAACCGCCGATGAGCATCAGCAGGGTAATGAAAAGGACAGTCGCCCCTGTCCATTCGAAGGGGTTTCCGTTCTGAAAACCGGTGCAGGTGATGGCGCTTGTCACCATGAAGAGGGACTGGCGGAGGGCCGTCTGGAGGTCGAGGAGGTTCTTCGTCACCAGGTCGAAGGCCGTGACCAGGGTGCCGGTGGCGACGAGGAGGAAGAGCACCCGCGCCTGGGGATCTTTCAGGATGTGGATCCTCCGGTGGCTGTGGAGCATCAGGTAGTAGAGTTTGAAGGGCAGGGCTCCGGCGAGCATCACCGGGATGACGAGCATTTCGAGGAGGATATTGTTGTAATACGTAATGCCTGCGGTGTGGACGGAAAAGCCGCCTGTGGCGATGGAGGTCATGGCGATGTTGACGGCGTCCCAGAGGGAGACCCCGGAGAGGAGGATGAGGATGGTGGAGAGGGCCGTGATCAGGATGTAGATCTGCCACATGTTCGCCGCCGTCGCAACGACGCCCGGCATCAGGGACTCAGACCTCCCCTCGTACCTGTACAGCCCCCTCTGGAGGGTGCCCGACCGCCGGGAAAGGGCGACAGTGAAGGCGACGATCCCGATGCCGCCGAGCCACTGCATGAAGGACCGCCAGAAGAGGAGGGTCTTTGGTGTCCCGTCCACGTCGGCGATGAGGGTGAGGCCGGTGTCGGTCCATCCCGACATCGCCTCGAAGACGCTGTCGGTGAAGGGCATGTGGTGGCCGATCGTGAAGGGGAGGGCGCCGACAAGGGCGCAGACAAACCATATGCAGGCGACAGCGGCGATGGCGACGGAGAGGTGCGCCTGCCCTGCCGGAACCCGCAGGGGGGAGAGCAGGCCGCCGATGATGAAGAACGCAAGGGGTGCGGTCATCATCGCCGGGAGGAGGTTCCATTCGTGGTATATGGCCCCGACGACGAGGGGCGTGAGGCAGACGAGCCCGATCAGGAGGAATATCCTGCCCATGTCCGGGAGGATCGCCGCGATCTGGTCCCTGCCGCGCATGGTACCCGCTTCGCCCCCTGTTTTTTCATCAACTTTCCGGTGGGGATGATCGTCGCGGTGAAGAAGTACGGCGGCGACCCCCAGCACCCGGATTCTTCCGGATGATTCTATTGAATGAGGTGTGAGTCTGAATTTTACAATTAATTTTCCGATACGCGTTCAAAGACGCATGTCTCACACAAAGTTGCATTGGACAACAGAGCGAATCAGCTCAACCCGAACAAAAAAGTCACGAAGTCCGACAAAGGTATGAAGTGAACACCTGAAAAAACGGTTTTCATTTTCCGAAAGGGCTTCAAATCGTAATAACTGCCCCTTTTTTGTTAAAGTAATTGTGGCAACATTAAATAAAAACAGAAGGTTTATTACTTCACATCTTGATATGAAATATGCGATGGTCATAAGGGAAAGTCTTTCGGCAATTCAGTCCTCTTTCAGGTCTATTTTTAAGGAGCGGGACGATGAAATACGGGGGGCGCTCCTTGGAATAGTATCCGGGGAGCATGTACTCTTTCTCGGGCCACCGGGAACGGCCAAAACATACCTGGCCCACACCATCTGTAAGTCGATTGAGGGGGGCACATTCTATTATTATCTGCTTACCCGCTTTACAACGCCCGATGAAATATTCGGCCCTCTTTCGCTGAAAGCCCTCGAGCAGGATGAGTTCCGGCGCAATATTGAAGGATGCCTGCCGACTGCGCACATCGCCCTCCTCGATGAAATCTTCAAAGCAAACAGTTCCATCCTCAACAGCCTTCTGACCATCCTGAATGAGCGAAAGTTCCACAACGGGAAAAATATTCTGGATATCCCTCTGCTCTCGGTCTTTGGCGCATCAAACGAACTCCCGGAAGAGGATGAAAATCTCGAAGCTCTTTATGATCGGTTCTTGCTCCGGTACTCTGTCGACTACATTCAGGATGAGAAGAACTTTTTCGAATACCTCACCGGAAGCAGCGACGGCTTTACGCCCTCCACAACACTGTCGATCCAGGATGTCAATGCCCTCCGGGAAGAGGCGCAAAAATTGCCTGTTGACCCGGACGTCCTGAACAGTATTTTAGCGCTCCGGAAGGAGTTACGTTCTGTGGAAATTAGCATTTCAGACCGTCGATGGAAGAAGATCCTTCATGTACTGAAAGTCGCAGCCGCAGCAAATGGAGATACGAGCGTCAACCGCACAATGCTCCCTCTGCTCCAGCATATGCTCTGGACAGTTCCCGATCAGCGAGAGCAGATCAGGAAACGTATTCTGGATGTGGCCGTTTCTGGCGGAATAAACGCTTACCAGCTGGGCAACGAGGTGAGTGACTTTGACAAAATAAGTCGGTCTGTCCAATATTCATATGATCCGAGCCAGAAACTCCCCCAGACCGTGGCTTGTAAAAATTGCAATAATAGGTTCGGCACAGTGTGGGATCTTGTCAGGCATAGCGAAAAGAATCCGTCCCATATGTATTATACAAATTCAAATTGGCAAACGTATAATGCGACTGACACGCTCAGATCACTTGGAATAAAACCAAACACGATAGACCACTCTAAATACAAGATGCTGATTCGTGAATATAACGAAATTTTAGAGAAAAAGAATAGATTAAAGCAGTCATTGGAAACTGAAACGGCGGATTTAAAGAACAATCTCAATCAAAATATCTGGATCTCTCGAAGAGATGTCGATGAAATTCTCCTCAGGCACGAAGAGAAGATCAAAGATCTCTACGCAATAGAAGAAAAGATGGCAGATATCGAGAAGAATATTGAATGCCGGTATAAATCCTGAACATGCTTCGCACAGATCCGACTGCGTCATTATTGGAAATTTGAGATAAAACTCCCCGCAAGAACGCGTGAAAAGAATGGATGAACATTCTGTATCTGGAATAGAATCCCCCTACGAATTGAACCAGCTATCACAGATCGTGAAAGGCGATCTGAATACTATCATTGCGGTTCCCCGTACTATCCCTCGCCGGGTTCGTGAAGATATCGCAGAAATATGTGCATCAGAACTTATCCTGGGGGATCATTACGAGATCCGGGATGCCCAGCGCTTCATAGAGCGGTTTGGCGTGTTTTACCCTCTATACCTGAACCTTAAACGGAACCGCGCCTGGTCGGATCTTCGGAACCTTGCCAAGAAAAGCCCCTTTGCAGGTATTCAAGCACTGAAGGTTCTCCTCCAAAAGACGTTTGACATCATCGACCGTTTCTCGCAACACTCTCTGCACCTCAAAGACTCAACTGACCAATCATTGCAGGATGCGCTGAACGAACTTTCCCGGCTCCTTGAGCAGACGCAAGGGATCTGGGAGAACCCGGAACCGGAAGGAGATCCCGATCTCCCCCGGGCTG
>NZ_DAGX01000005.1:420041-614566 GCF_002498315.1 Methanofollis sp. UBA420 | reverse complement strand
CTGCAGAAACAGATCCCGATCTCACGCCGCAGTTTGAAGATCTCTTGCAGGAGCTCAACGAGGTGCAGAGTACTTCCGACCCTCAGGTGCTACAGAATTTCCTGAATGATGCCTTACAGGCCGGACTGGACTTGCAGGATTTTATTCGGGCGGAATCTGCAACGACAAAATCACCTGATGAAGCCGCAGATCTCAATGTCCTGTCACACTATGCAGAGCAGTTTTCCCGGGAGTTTTCCCATCTTCTTGAAACCACTTCAGACGGGGGAGGGCAATCCCCTTCAACTGATGAGGGGAATGTGGAAACTGCCGAAGGAGAGTTATCAGGGCCGATTCAAGACATACGCAGTGAAAGTGCTTCTTCAAGCATAACACCGGCCCGAGAGGCAGGCCAGACGCAACCATCCGACAACGACCTGCTCGCTCTTCCGCCATCAGAAGAACTGCAGACAGACATTCTGAACGATCTCGATGACACCATTTCCGGAATTATTCTGGCACTGAAATCCGACTCGAAAGGCACTTCAGATTCTGGCAGCCTGCAGGAAGGGTTGGTCAGAGGAGTTCTGAAGTTTACAGAAAACCCCGAATCCAATGAGTTCATCCAGACAATTCTCCAGCATCAGTTAAACCCTGCACTGGATCCGGTTTTATCCACTTTGCGGAAGAACCTTGACGTTCTTGAGATACTCACCCAGCTCTTCCCGGGCAGGCAGTGGGATTACTCACTGAAGGATCTTCACAGAAATTATATCGAAAACCTTGAGCACTATGCGAAGATTGCAGAGGATAGTGAGGCACTCAAAGAAATCGTTGAGCAACTCGGGCGCATTGAGATGGAGTACGGTTCAAGGAAGATAGCCGTTTCCCCTCATGGAAAGACGGAGATGCATTCCATCACCTATTCATCCGAGCTTAACCATCTTCTCCCTACTGAAGTGGTTAAACTGCAGAACCCGACTCTGAAGCTTAAATTTGCTGCAGACCTTACGGAAAAAAAGCTTCTGACCTATCAGTTGCGGGGGAAGTACTGGGTTGGCGGCCCCCCTTCGGCCAGGAAAAGGGGGCCTGTTGTGGCGCTGGTCGACACATCAAAGTCAATGCGCGGTTCACCCGAGACGATAGCAAAAGCCACGATCCTGGCCATTGCCCGGAGGATGCTGAAAGAAGAGAGGGACGTGAAAGTAATCCTCTTTTCATCACGGAATCAGCTGGATACGATAGACCTTACAGGCAAGAAGAGGATGGCCCGGGAGTTTCTTGAATTTCTCAATCAAACATTCGGCGGAGGCACGGATTTTAACACCGCCCTGAAGGCGGGAATGCGGTCCCTGAAAGAGCCGCAGTTCAAGAGTGCGGATCTTCTCTTTATCACCGACGGAGGCTCGAAAATCTCGAACGAAGCTCTTCTCGATGAGTGGAGCTCCCTGAAAAAAGAGCAGGACGCGCGGATTTTCTCGATGATCATAGGCAGGACGACTGCAGGGGGTCTTGAGCAGGTATCAGATGAAACCTACGTCATGCAAAGGGCCGATACCTGGAGTCCGGGTAACAGTCCTGCTCATCTGATACGGCATATCACGAAGAAATCTTCGTTGCCGGGGAAACAATCTTCGTAATTTAAAAGGTTCAATTCTCCCCCTGTCCATCACGTTTTTTCTCGTCTCCGCTCCAGAGTATTCCCGTCTTCACCGGTCGTACTTCTCGATCAGTGCGGTCACCCGCCGCACGTCCTCCCCCTGCTTCCTTGCTTCAGAGAGGTAGAGGCTGAAGACCTCGTCGGTGACCACGTGGAGGAGGGGCTTGTACATATCGGCGTGCTGGGAGAGGTCGAACCACCGCGCCTCGGCCTCGGTGAGGCGGAGAGAGCGGTACTCCCCTTCGTGGGGTGCAAAGACCGGGTTCTCCGGGTGCGGCGTCCGCAGTACCAGATCCGCAAGGGGCGTGCGGGGGATCGGTTCGGCGACGGAGATGAAGACGTCGTCGAGCATCTCGGCGGCGATGAAATCCTTCGTTGCCGTGTAGTCCTCCGCGGTCTCGGTCGGGTAGCCGACGATGAAGCACCCGGCGACCTTCAGGCCGTGCTGGCGGGACTGCTCCACGGCGTCGTGCATCTGTGCGACGGTCACCCCCTTGCCCATCTGCCTGAGGATGCGGTCGCTTCCCGACTCGAAACCGAAGAAAAGCCAGCCGATGGTGTACTTCTGGATCGCTTCCAGGATCTCGTCGGTGATCGCGTCCACCCTGATGTCGGGTGCCGAGACATTCCTTGGCCCGAGTTCCTCGGCGAGCATTTCAAGGAGGGCGATGACGGCGTCGTTGTCGATCGCGCCGTCATAGCCGTACAGGGATCCGGTGCCCCCGGAGACCGAGAGCCTCGTCGCCCCTTTCTCCCTGAAGGCCCGCACCTCCTCCCTGATCTCCTCAAGCCCGCGGCTCCTGATCTCGCGGCCGAAGAAGCGGGGCACCTGGCAGAAGGTGCAGGCCCCTGTGCAGCCGCGGTGCGTCTCGATATAGGCATTCGCGCCCCTGATGGACTGCTGCCCGATGGCGTCGGGGATCAGGGGGAGGGGCCTCTCCACCGGCGCCGGCGGTGCGGGGGGAGTGACCACGGTCTTTCCCCCGTCGACATAGGCCACGCCAGGAAGGTCGGGGTGTATCCCCCCGGCAAGGAGGCGGGGCACCGTCGCCTCGCCCTCGCCGACGACCACCGCGTCGGGGGCGAGTTCGCCGAGGACGTACTCCGGGTACGCCGAGACAGGGCCGCCTATATAGACGGGCCTGCCCGAGGCCCTGACGCTGGCGACGAACGCCTTCATCTCCGGGTCCATCAGGTGCTGGGTCGAGTACAGGGAGAGGAGGACGGCCTCTGCGTCGCCTGCCGCAAGAGAGGTGGAGAGGGCGACCTCGTGCCCGGCCTCCCGCACAACCCCGCCGATGAGCATGGCGCCGTAGGTGGCGATCCCCGGCGAAATGACCACGGTCTTCATCCCGTGATCTATCGGCCCGGAGGGTCTTGAAGGATGCGATCAGGGCGTTGGGTTTCGGTGGGATGGGGGAGACCGCGCCCTGACCCGCCTCACTCTCTTCTCAGGCGTCTGAGGCCGGGAGAGGTCCCACCTGCCACTCCCGATAGATCCCCGACCCTGCCACCACCCTCCCGTCGGCAGAGATCCAGCCCTGCGGTTCGCCGGTGATGGTGAGGTGATAGCGATCTGAATAGTGATTGGAGATCCAGGCATCGAAAAACTCTCTCCAATCGTTCGCTCCCTCGATCCCGGAGGATATCTCGACCTGTGTCCCGTTCTCGTAGTATGCAGAGATGGGAATGGCATAGGTGCAGGAATAACCTGGATTGGTGCCGTGCGTCTTCACCTCCTCCGGAGAGCAGTCTGCACGCGTGAGGTCCTGCCCGGAGGAGAAGAGGGACTCGTTGTCGAATGGGTGGAGGGTGTTGACCAGCTGCGGCACGACCTCCGGGCTGAAATTCTGGCCGAGTGATGTGTAGTTCTGATAATCAATAGATATCTCTTCCCCGGCGTCCATGAACGGTGTGGTCAAGCGGAGATATGGCCGACCTTCGACAAGGACAAGGGTGGACGTGACATTCTCCGGGAGACAGCTTGAGTAGAACTCGTCAGTGATCGGTTCCGGACCGATGGCCGGACGGTCGCCGCAGGTCGGGATGGGGAGGAGGAACGTCACATTCTCGATGGGCGTCTCAGTCTGGATGGTGAGGTCGTACGCATAGCGAGTACTCAGAAAAGAGGGCTCCTCTGAGATACTGCCGCTCAGAATGATCAGGGGGAGGACGAAGAGGAGGAGGGCGAGCACCGGCAGCGGGAGGACCGAGACCCCCGCCCGCCCGGTCGTCGTCTCGTGGAGTTCTCTGACCCCGATGACCGCGAGGCCCAGGGTCCAGACCCCTGCCAGGAGACCGACGAGCGGGACCCACCCGAGGAGAAGACCGGGGGTGGCGGCGTATGCGAGGGCCTTGAACGTCTCCTTGATGCCGTTCCCGCCGATGAGGAGGACGACGAAGAGGTGGAGGGCCAGGGCGGCGAGGACGAAGAGGACGATCGTGCCGATCACGTCGGCGATGACGGAGACGAGCACAGCACATACAATCAGTCCGCTTCCTACTCCGGACACCAAAACAAGCCCGCCGGTGACGAGAAGGCAGAGGAGGACGAGGTTGACGGCGAGGAGGGCGCCGAAGTACGCGAGGGCGGCGCTGAGATCGTCGGTTCGTGCATCTCGAAATGTCTCGACAGGGTTGATGAGAAACCCCTGTGCTCTTTCGACGATCTTCTGCCCCATACTGAGGGTGCAGAGGGATGAGGATATATCAGTTTGGTTTTGTAAGGCCGCAGGAGAACCGGATCTGGATTAAGAGGATCTCTGTCTTCTCTTTCCCTGAGGCGCCCCTCAAAGATGTTCCCGGGTGAGAGACGTGTGACCTGACCCGGCGGATTTGAATCAAATCTCACCAGGACCCGGAAAAAAAAGAAGTGTTCAGTTCTCTCTCCGAACCGCGAGGTACCCGAGGATGGCAAGGGCCCCGAGGGCCGGGACGACCATGCCTGGAGACTTCTGTGTCGTCGGCGGGACTGCCACGAACTGTGCCGAGATCGGGGTCGTCGCGCCGGTGTTCACCGTGGCGGTCGTCGTCCAGTCGACATAGCCGTTGAGTTTGAGGGCGACGGTGTAACTGCCCGGCGCAAGGTCGTTGAGCGTCACCGGGGTGACCCCCTTGTAGGCATTATTCAGGTAGATCTCTGCCCCTGCCGGGTCAGAGGTGACCTCCATCGAGCCTGTGTTGGCCCCCGGGGTCTGAAGGGTCGAACGCACCGACGACTGCTGGCCCGAGTTCACGTTCACCGAGGTGGCCGCGTCTTTGTACCCGTCAAGCTTGAGGTTCACGGTGTGGGCGCCCGGCGAGACGCCGATGATCACGAAGCCCTCAGGGGAGGTGCGGCCCTGGTAGTCGCCGTCAAGGTAGATGTAGGCCCCGATGGGATCTGAGTAGACCGCGATGGTGCCGTAGACAGGCTTCGATTCAGGCGTGAGGCTCACGGAGATGTGGGCCTGCTGGTTAGCGACGACATTCACCGGCCCGCTCCATTCCTGGTAGCCGGCGAGTTCGACGTCGACATAGTGCCTGCCCTCGGCAATGCCGGAGAGAGTCCGCGGGGTCGTTCCCTTGTACACACCGTCAAGGTAGATGTTTGCGCCCGAGGGACCGGACGAGACATAGATCGAACCGAGCGTCGGCTTGTGTGTCAGGCTGGCATAGACGTCCGTGACCTGGCCGGCCCTCACGCGGGCGCTGCTCTTCCAGGTCTCGTAGCCGTCGAGGGTGACCTCGACCCGGTGGTCGCCGGTCGAGAGACCTGAGATGACCTGAGACGTCCTGCCGTAGTACGACCCGTCCACATAGACCTTGGCACCGCTCGGCGATGAGGTCACCGAGAGGGTGCCGGTGGTCGCCGGTGCCGGGGTCGGGGTCGGGTTCAGGGTGATGTACACCGTCGTTGTTTCGCCGACTGCGGGGTAACTGCCGATCGAGGTCGACGAGGTGTAGTAGCCGTCCATGACGGCTTTTGCCGTGTGGTATGGCGTGCCGGTGGTATAGACCGGGACATTCAGTTCGCCTCCGGCGATCTGCCCCTTGTAGTCGCCGTCAAAGTAGATCGATGCGCCTTCTACGTTGCAGCGCACCTGGATCCATGCCTCGTTCCCGCCGATAGCTGCAACGGGCATGACCAGGAGGAGCATGGCCATCAGCACTGCTCCCGACGCAATGACTCTCTTCGTGATCATAGTAATCACGCAAAAGTGGAAATAATTAGGATTTATTGTTTCCGGTTTTTCTCGACAATTGTATCATCGATTTTGCATATTTGTGATTATCTGAATGTTTGATCTTCGAATCCGGTTTATATCCGGATGTGGTGGTCCTCAGGCCATCGCCCGGCGTGCGATCGTGCGTGCGTAGCGGTCGGTGACGGCGGCGAGGAGAAGTGTCCCGCAGAGGACGACGGCGAGGGCGGCCCAGTGCCAGGGAACGTCGGCCCCCGCGGCAAGGAGGACGATGAAGTTTGCCGGGTTTGCCGGGATCGCAAGGGCGACGAGGAGGACGACCACAAGGCCGGTCGAGAAGATGAACTGCGCGTTTGTCCGGTCCCTGAAGTGGAGGGCGGCGAGGGCGCCAAGGAGGATCAGGACGAGCGAGGCCGCGGAGACGTGGACCAGCACCTCGACAATATTGTGGACGGCGATGCCGTTGAGGCCGAGGAGGAGGAGCCATGCGCCGCCCTGGAGGGGCACGAGTACCCAGGCGGCGAAGACCTTGCCCCAGAGAATCTCCGTGAAAGTGAGGGGGGTGGAGAGGAGGGTGTCGAGGGTCCGGGCGCTGTACTCCTCGGTGATGAAGTCGATGATCAGGCTTGCCGAGATGATCGCGGGCATGAAGAGGAGGAGGGGGATGAGGAGGCCGTAGATGAAGAGGAAAAAGCTCTGTCCCCCGGTCCCTGCCGGGACGGCGACCTCGATGGGTGCGGCAGAGAGGCGGTCTGCCCGCGCATATCGGAGGAAGGTCTCGTACTCCTCGAAGTCCTCCTTCAGTTCCACGCCCACGACCGCCGTCTGGATATCGTTTTTCAGGGTGTACAGGGTGACCTGCACCGGTTCCACCGCATCGGGCGGGGTCGGCGGGACATAGACGACAGCAGCGAGTTGTCGTTCTTTCAGGGCGGCGACAGCAGGAGAGAGGTCCATCCGGTAGACGGCAAACGTGTCGTCTGCTTCGAGGATACCCTGCAGGGGAGAGTCGGCCCCGGCATAGCCGACGGCATAGACACTGCCCGACCTGTCCATCGAGGCCGGGTCGTAGAGAGAAGTGAGGCCGATGACCAGGAAGGAGGAGAACATGGCGATGAAGACCTGAAGGAGGATCGCAAGCACGATCGTCCGCTCCTGCCCTATCCCCCTGAACTCCTTTTTCGCGACTGTCCAGACATGTCGTGCGTTCATACTGCGCCTCCGATGAGGATGAGGTTATAGAGGGCGTGGACGCCTGCGGCGATGACGAGGCCGGGGAGGTACATGCGCCGCCCTCCGGCCTTGACGGCCGCACCGAGGATGAATGCCCCGCCCGCGTGGAGGAGGAAGGGTACCCAGAGGAGGCCGACGCCCGAGAAGAGGATGGTGCCGAATACCGATCCTGTGACCTGGGCGATCATCACGAAGAGGAGAAGTTTCTCGCCGATAAGGAAACCGGCGCCTGTCGCCACGGCGGCAAGGACGAGGTTCTTCCAGGTGAAAGTGCCCGGCGTCCCCCTGAGGACGGCGATGATGCCGATCGATTTCGCCACCTCCTCGGTCGCGGCGGCGAGGAGGATGAGGAGGATGAGGGAGAAGGGCATCGGGATGTTGAAGAGGAGGACGAGGTACATCAACTGCACCATGAAGACGAGGGGGATGATGCAGGCGTTGAGGGCGACGAGAGAGGCGATCGGGTGCGCCCGCGCCATCGCCCCCCTGACGAAGGAGATGATCCGGGAGGTGAGGCTCTCCTGCGAAAAGAGTCTCTCTTCGTTGAAGTTCCGCACGCAGAGCCAGAGGACGGCGGCGGAGGAGAGCCAGAAGAGGGCGGTGGCATAGAGGTAGTCCGCGGCCGAGAAACCGGTGCCTTCGAATTGGAGGACGACAAGGGTCAGCGGCGATATCCTGCTGATCGCGTGGACGTTTGCGAAGATCGAGGGGAAGAAGAGGTACGACGTGATGACGGTCGAGAAGAAGATGGAGAGGAAGGAGAGTTCCCGGAAACTCCGGGCCGTCATGCCGATGAGGAGGGCCGCCGCCAGGAAGAAGACGATCACCGGGACCAGAGGGAGGAGGACGAGGAACGAACCGCCGGTCAGGAGGATGATCGCCGAGGAGACGGCGAGCATCAGGAAGAAGTACGGGACTGCCTTGCCGAGGATGATCGCGAGCGGCCCCGCGGGGGTGGAGAGGAGGGCCTCGCCGCGCCTGTCGACGCGTTCGTTCGCGATCGTCATCATGTAGAACTGGGAGGTGAAGTACAGGGGGAAGATGAAGACGAAGACGTAGATGAGAGAGTCGAAGGGGAGGGGAGGGGCGAGTTGCGAGGGGGTTTTGAAATGCCCGAGGTCTGGCCCGCCGGAGACCATGTCCACGTACCGGGAGACCTGATCGCTCCCATCAGAGGCGAGTTTCTCTTTCAGGTCGCCGGTCGGCATGGCCTGCACTGGCGGGGGGGTCGGCACCTCCTCGACAGGTCCGGAGGGGGACGGCACGCTCTCCCCCTGCGGCTGCAGGGAGATGGTCTGTCCGCTCTCCGTCGCCGTGAAGTCGAGTTCGCTGGTCACTTCGACGGTGTCGATCCAGAGGGGGTAGGCGGCGAAGAGGTCGTCCTCCGCGGTGTAGACGGTGTTCCTGTAGTGCCGCCAGGCCGTTGCAAAGGCCGAGAGCGCGGCCTGGCCCTTCTCCGTCTCCGCGGTATATGTCCGGCCGCCGCTGATGATCAGGTCGTATCCCGCGAGGCCCCGCGAGAGAGTCGCACTGTCGACGAGGTGCACGGTGAAGAGGGGGTCGTGTGCAAGGACGGCGGCGACGTCCGGGTCGTCGGTGACGGCGGCATAGAGTCCGTCCTGGAGGTGGACGCCGCTCTGGGCCGCCAGGCCTGATGCCAGGAAGAGGGCGAGGAGCAGGACGGCGGTCATGGGAAGGATATCCCTGCTCATCGTGGATAGGGACCGTTTTGCCTCCCACCGTGCGATAGTCAGGACATTTCTGGCGCTGATCGGGATCGACTCCTTGAGATCAATGGTGCCGCGGGGAATATGATTTATCCGGTGGATGCCGACCAGATCCCCAATGATCGCAGCGCAGGATCTGGTGAAGGACTACGGGGCCTTCCGCGCCCTGGACGGCGTGAGTTTCGACTTCGGCGATGCCGGCATCCTTGGCATCGTCGGGCACAATGGTGCCGGCAAGACGACGCTCCTGAAGATCCTCTCCGGCCTCCTCGCCCCGACCTCGGGGACGATCGAGATCGGGGGGTGTGACATCCTCAAGCACCCTGCCGCCCACAAGAACGCCCTCGGCTACCTGCCCGAAGAGTCGCGCCTCTACGAGACGATGCAGGTGTACGACTACCTCTCTTTCTTCGGCGAGATCTACGGTCTCGACCGCGGGACGATCCGGGAACGCGGGGAGCGTATCCTCTCTTCCCTCTCTCTCGACGCGGGCGAGAAAAAGATCGGGGAACTCTCCAAGGGGATGCGGAGGAAGGTGGCCATCGCCCGGTCCCTCATCCATGACCCGACATTTCTTGTCTATGACGAACCGACCTCCGGCCTCGACCCCATGACCGGGCGGTTCATCGGGGACTACCTGAAGGGGCTGCGGGACGAGGGGAAGACGATCGTCCTCTCGGCCCACAATCTCTACCAGGTCGAGGAGATCTGCGACAGGGTGATGATCCTCCGCCGCGGGCAGATCGAGGCCTTCGGCACGATGCAGGAACTGCGGGAGCGTTTCGGGTCCCTCACGTACGCGGTCTATTTCACCATCGCCGACCCCGGAGCACTCGACCCGACTCTTGCCTATACGCAGACTGCAGGGGTCTGCATGACCGAGGCCGGGGACATCGAGAGGATGAATGCCGTCACCTCGATGGTCGCCGCGGCCGGGGGGCGGGTGGAGAGGATCGAGTCGCGGTACCCGAGTCTTGAGGAGATGCTTGTAGCGGTGGGGAAATAAGTTTTTCAGGGCTCTGTTGAATCGTTCGTGAAACGGCTCTGGAGAAATCCTGTTCTGGATTGCCTCGCACCGGGGGACTACGCCGAAAATCACAGATTTTCTCGAACTTGCTGGCGCTCGTTCAGCGAAGACCTGATGGTCCGTGGCACATCTCCGGAGATGTGCACGCACAGGAAAATCTTCGATTTTCCGTACATGGCACATGGAACATTTGCCTGCTCAGGAGATCTCCGATCTCCTGTGTTCTCGACTCCCTTCGGTCGTTCCCCCAGACCTCCCGCTCAGGATAGGCAGGGATACGGCAATCTCCCTCCTCTGGATATCCCGTTCGCTCTTCCCGATCCTATCCCGAATGGGGGGTCTGGGGGCGATAGCCCCCGGTTCAGATGTAGGGGAAGGCAGGGGATCCACACTCACTCAATGAAATTCGCAGGGAGCGACATCACCCTGAATAGGAGGGTTTCTACAGAGCCCGTACCGGGGAAATCTCCAGAGTCTGGATCGGGACACATTCCAACCCCTTTCCCTCCTCTTCCCCGGCACCAGGGAACCGGGAGTGGAGGGGGCCTTACCCGTAATCATATCGACGACCAGAGGGCGTTGAGTCCTGCCGGATTTCATTCTGTTCTGCCCACGGCCCCCGGTATGCCAGGATCGCCGGATCTCCCCGTTATGGCCCTGAAAGGGGGGTGGGATCCCTCTACTGGGGGCATATCCGGGCGTATTTGACCCGGGCCGTGTCCCGCGGGGCCCACGCCCTCATGCTCTGACATGCAACACCCCGGGGCCTTTGATTTGTCTCTGTAGTTCTTTCTTCCCGGAACGTATCCCGGGTCGTGAATAGAATATCGAAGCTTTTCGCCGAAATAACTGGCCGGACTTAAAGGAGAGAGACCACGGTCCAAGATCAAAACAGTGCGGCGACACAGTGAATGAATGACCAGAAGAGAAGAATACAAAGAACGGGCCTGAAGGGATTTGAACCCCTGGCCTGCGGATTAAGAGTCCGCCGCTATGCCAAACTAAGCTACAGGCCCTCTGTGCTTTGACTCTACCATATTGGGCGCGTTTCCATATAAACATTGCGGCGATGAGTTGTTATCTCCAGAGATCCCATATTCTGTGATGGCCGATGCGGCTCAGCCCGGGTCTCCCGGGAAGATCGTAAAATACCTGATATGCGGCTGCGGAAGCACAGGATACAACGTTGTTGAGGAGCTGCTCAAGGAAACCGACTCAATATTAATCCTCGACCGGGACGAGAAGCGCGTCGAAGATCTTCGCGATCAGAAATACGACGCGATCGTCCGGGATATGCAAGAACCGAACGCTTTTGACGATCTACCTGTTCCTGAAGTCATTTTTGTCCTCTCCAATGACAAGGACGCCAATCTTTCTGCAGTGCGGACTGCAAAAGCAAAATATCCTCCTGCGCATGTGATCGCCCGCGCCACCGACCCGGTGGGCAAGGACATGCTCGAAAGCGCAGGGGCGGATGTCGTCCTCTATCCTCAGGAAGTCATCGCCAAGACCGCCGTCCACCACATCAGGAGGCTCTCTGCCTCGCGCATCGCGCGGCGGCTCTCCGCTCTCCTCGGGTCCTGGGAGGGCACCCTCGGGATCGTCACCCACACGAACCCCGACCCCGACTCGGTATCGAGCGCGATGGCCCTTGCGGCGATTGCCCACGACGCCTCGGGAGGCAGACTCGTCTCCCGTATTCTCTATGACGGCAATATCGGCCACCAGGAGAACCGGGCCTTCGTCAACCTTCTCGACATCAAGATGGAGAAGATCTCGCCCGAGATCCTCGCCGCCTGCGAACACCTCGCCCTTGTCGACTCCACGGCGCCGGGCTCGAACAATGCCCTCGGCAAGGACGCGCGGGTGAACATCATCATCGACCACCACAAAAACGGTACCCACGACACCACCAAGGTCGAGTTCGTGGACATCAGGCCAGGGATGGGGGCGACGGCAAGCATCATGACGCAGTACCTCCAGGAACTCGACCTCCCGGTGGATACGAAGGTGGCGACTGCCCTCCTCTACGGGATACGGGCCGACACCCGGGACTTCAGGCGGAACATCACGCCGCAGGACCTCAACTATGCCGCGTTCCTCCTGCCCCTCACCGACCGGGACATCCTCGACAAGATCATGTCGCCGTCCGTCTCGCAGGAGACCCTCGACGTCCTCGGGAACGCGATCCGGAGCCGCGAGGTCGTCTCCGGCTATCTCTTCACGAATGTCGGCTATCTTCGCAACAGGGACGCCGTGCCGCAGGCCGCCGACACCCTCATCAACCTGGAGGGAGTGAATACTGCCATCGTCTACGGCATCACCGATACGAACATCATCTTCTCGGCCAGGAACAGGGACATCAGGATCCATATCGGCAAGGTGCTGGAGGAGGCCTTTGCCGGGATAGGCGAGGCCGGCGGTCACGCAACTATGGCGGCGGCGGCCATACCTCTCACCTATTTCTCGATGGTGAAGGAGAAGGAGGAACTCCTCGACCTGATCATCGAGCCCATCCTGAAGAAGATCCGCCGGATCGTTGGCCTGGAGAACGAGGCCAAGCATGAAGTTTGAGGAGTGGGAGCCCCTTTACGAGGAGATCCTGGACTATTTTGCCTTTGACCGGGCGGGCGACGAAGAGGCGGCGCGCCTCCTCGCCTCCCTTCTCCCCCGCGACGACCTCGCCCTCCTCGAAGGCCTCTGCCGGGGGAAGACGGTCACCGTCTGCGGGAACGCGCCCTCTCTTCCCCGCGAGACCGGCGGGATCGAGGGGACGGTCTTTGCGGCAGACGCCGCCGCCGATGTGCTGTACGGCCGGGGCATCAGGCCCGACGCCGTCTTCACCGACCTCGACGGTGCGACCGACAGTCTGGTCGCGATGAACAGGGAGGGGACGGTGGTCGTTGTCCATGCCCACGGCGACAACATCCCTCTCCTCCGCCACTGGGTGCCGAAACTGCCCGGCCCTCTTGTCGGGACGACGCAGGCCGCTCCCTTCGGTGGCATCCACAATTTCGGGGGTTTCTCCGACGGCGACCGTGCGGCCTTCGCCGCCCACGCCCTGGGAGCGGCGCGGGTCTCCCTTGTCGGTTTTGACCTCGACGACCCTGACGTCGACCCGGTGAAGCGGGGCAAACTCTTCTGGGCGCGGCGCCTCCTCGCCCTCCTCGGCCATGACATCTGACGCCGTTATCCTTGACGGGTACGTGGACGAACCCGCGTGCCTCGGCGTCCCCCCGTACATCTCCCCCTATATCAGGTACTGCGCCGGCGTGCTCGTCGAACATGGCTATACTGTCAGGTACACGACGATCGATGCCGTCAGGAAGAACCCCGCTGTCCTCAGGACATTCAATGACGCATCCCTCCTCCTGGTAATCGCCGGGATCACGGTGCCGGGGAAGTACCTCGCGGGGACGCCTGCCACCCTCACCGAACTCTCCCAGATCGGCGTGCAGGTCCGCGGCCCCGAGAAGGTGCTCGGCGGGCCTATCGGTTTCGGCTACTCCCCGCAGGGGGGGAAGAAGGCGGTGGAGACGGCAGCGGCAGGGTTCGACCACCTTCTTTCAGGGTCGCCCTCCGCCGCCCTCGACTCTCTCCTCTCCGGCGGGGAACCGGCAGGGACGGCTGGGTACGCGGATATCGACCGGTGGAGCGTCCTCGGCGCTCCGGTGATCGGGCAGCACCCCCTCTTTCCGCGGGTGATGTGCGAACTGGAGACGGCGCAGGGGTGCTCCCGCGCCGCCGGCGGCGGGTGCTCCTTCTGCACCGAACCCTTCTACGGTCTGCCGCGCTACCGTTCCGCCGCCGGCGTCGCCGCAGAGGTGGCGGCGCTGTACGCCGCGGGCGCCCGCCACTTCAGGCTGGGGCGGCAACCCGACCTTCTCGCCTTCGGCACGGGCGGCGGGGACGAGTTCCCGAAGCCACGGCCCGACCTGATCGCCGACCTCTTCGCCCGCATCAGGGCGGCGGCGCCCGACCTCCAGACCCTCCACATCGACAATGTGAACCCCGGCACCATCGCCTGGCACGAGGAGGAGAGCCGCGAGGCCCTCGCCGCGATCGTGGCAGGCCACACGCCCGGCGACGTCGCCGCCTTCGGCATGGAGACCGCCGACCCCGCGGTGATCCGGGCGAACAACCTCAAGGCACTCCCCGACGCGGTCTTCCGGGCGATCGAGATCGTCAACGAGGTGGGCGGCGGCCGGAGGGACGGCGTCCCCGACCTCCTGCCTGGCCTCAACTTCGTCTGCGGCCTTGCCGGCGAGACCGCGGAGACATACGCCAGAAACCGCGCCTTCCTGGAGAGGGTGCTCGCTGCCGGTCTCCAGGTGCGGCGGGTGAACATCAGGCAGTTGATGCCCTTCATGGGGACGCGGGCCTACGAGGAGAACACTCTCGGCCGGCACGAGGGGGCATTCCGCGCCTTCAAGGAGTGGGTGAGGAAGGACTTCGACCTCCCCATGCTCAGGCGTGTCTTCCCGACAGGGACCCTCCTCCGCGACGTCGGCGTCGAGGTCTCCGGGCAGACGAGTTTCGGGCGGCAGATGGGGTCGTACCCCATCCTTGTCGGCCTCCCCCTCCCCCTCCCCGAAGGGACGGTCACCGACGCCGTCGTCGTCGACTGGGGCATGCGGTCCATCACCGCCCTCCCGGCGCCTGTCGAGGTGAACACTCTCCCTCCGTCGGCGATTCGCTCTATCCCCGGCGTCGGCAAGAAGACGGCGGTCACGGTCCTTGCGAAGCGGCCCTTCGCCGACCTCGCCGCCTTCAGGAAGGTCGCGGGGGAGACGGGGGTGGATGGGTACCTCGCGTTTTGAAAGGGGTGGATAGACTTACGCGAAAAGACGCGCAGATATTGAAGGGTAAATCCGGATTTTATTTCTTCGCGCCCATAGCGTGAATGAACGGAAAATGATTATCGTCGTGGTTGAAGTCCACGGATTTTCACCTCCGATTTCTGTGCTTTTTTATGTTTTGGTTCAATTAAAGGATTTTTAATAATCGCTATTTTGTGAGATCATCTATTCTCAAAAATGCAAAACATATATTATATGGTATTGATCATATTCAGTGTTGTGATATAAAATGGCGACAAATACTGGGAATGGGTATCGTAGAGGAGCAGTAAAAAAGACAAGCCAATTTAACAATCCTGTGACTGGATTGAACTACAAGAGAGATGCAAAAACGGGAAGGATCAAGAGTTGTAAGACAACAGGAGGGAATTATAAGGGGGTCCGGAGAGAGTAGCATGGCAGGGCTCTTTGATGAACGAACCGACAAAGAAAAGACACGGGATGCTCTTACTGCGGCCAAAAAGAAGAATATAATGGCTGCAGTGGGGAATAAATGTGAAAAGTGCAGAAAAAAATTTCCTCAAAGAAATCTCAAGATTCACCATATCGACGAAGTGGCGAAAGCTTCCGGAGCAAAAGATCTGAACACGCAGAGCAATTTGCTGGTTTTGTGTTCTCTCTGCCATGATGATGTTCATCATAAACCGATTTCCAAAAGCACCCAGAAAGGATGGATTCAAAAACGGCCCGACTCTGTAAAGACTGATATTCGGAGTATCTTGCGGAATAGGCCAAAAGTGAATGGTTCGGAGTCGTCGGCATTCATGGTACGTGCGCCGAAAATATCGCAGCCTAAAATCAAACCGCCGAAGGTTGATATGCCGGATTTTTTTGGGCAAAGTGGTTCTCGGAAGAAAAAGAAGAGCAACGACGATTGGGGATTTTTCTAAATAATCAATATTTTAGACTTCTTGGGCTTTGTTGGATCCCTCATGCTGGGTTTGATGTCTCCCCCGTGATCGCAGGGAGGGAGCGCGGACCCACCGCCTTCCCCTCAATCTGTGCCGGGGGACTGCCTCGAAAACCTGACGGTCCGTGGCACATCGAAGATGTGCCCGAACAGGAAAATCTTCGATTTTCCGTATTCTCCTGCTCACTTCGTTCGCACCTCAAAGGTCTTCGACCTTCTCGTTGCCCCCGGACCTCGAAGATCTCTGATCTTCTTGAACTCGCTGACGCTCGTCCCCCGATAATAGGATTGGTCCCGGGAAGTGCGAACTTGAGATCCTGAGGAGAGAGATGCCATACCCCCTATCCTGATGAGAGGTTGCGAAAGTTCGCGATTTTGAGAAAAATGTAGGTTTTCGAGCGGCAGCGCCACTTTGAGGCACCAATCTCCCTCTTTTCTCCCCTCTCACGCCTCCTTGATCTCCAGCGTCGTCAGGATATCTGTCCGCGTCACGATGCCGACGACCTCCCCCTCCTCGACGACCGGAATCCTGCCGATGCCGGTCTGGGACATGATCCTCATCGCCTCGGTGAGCGGGGCGTCGGGCGGGAGGACGACGAGGTCCTTCGACATCAGGTCGCGCACCTGCATCGCCTCGCGGTCGAGGGCCGGCGCCGCATGGACGTCCCCGAGAGTGACCATGCCGACAAGGCCGCCGCGGTCCATCACCGGGAAGCCGAGGTGCTTCGTGTCGTACATCATCTTCACCACCTCGTTGACCGGCATGTCCGGCGGCACCGTCGCCACCGGCGCGGACATCACGTCGCCGACCGAGACGTCGCGGAGAAGGAAACTGTAGCGCACCGCCGTCGCCTCCTGGTTCGCCCCGATATAGATGAAGAAGGCGATGATGATCAGGATCGGGCTGAAGATCAGAAACCCGAAGATCCCGAAGAAGACCGCAAAGCCCCGCCCGATGTCGGCCGCGATCTTCGTCGCCTGGTGGAGTGGCATCTTCTTCGCAAGCCACGCCCGCAGGACCCGCCCGCCGTCCATCGGGAAGGCCGGGAGCAGGTTGAAGAGGAAGAGGACGAAGTTCAGCAGGGCCAGGTAGCCGAAGAAATAGATGAGGACGCCGCCGACCTCAGGGCTCAGGCGTCCCGCGTCCACGAGCCATACCGGCGCATAGGTGAGGGCGACAGATATGATCGCAACGCCGAGGCTTGCCAGGGGCCCGACAAGGGCCATCGGCAGTTCGACCTTCGGGTCGGGCAGACCCTCCTCCATGGAGGCGACGCCGCCGAAGATGAGAAGGGTGATAGAGTTAATTTTGAGGCCCATCGACCGCGCCACGACCGAGTGGGCAAGTTCATGGATGAGCACCCCGGCAAAGAGGCCGAGCGATATCGCGGCCCCGAGGATGTAGGGGGCAAAGCCCTGGAGAAAGAGAGTCATCGTGATCTCGACGCCGAAGAGGCCGGCGATCATCGTGGCCGTCAGGGCGATCTGACTCCCGATGATCCAGGCGAAGAGCGGGATCACGATAAGGAAAGTCCAGTGAAGATAGATAGGAATTCCGAATAGATGCCCGATTCGTAAGGATCCGTTCATGGAAAATGATAGTCTTTTTATCGTTTATAGTCTATACCATGAATCGATAGTGATGAAGACGCAGGTCACCGAACTTTTTGGCATGAGCGTATACACAGACAAGGCGATCTATGTGGGGGACGTGGACGATGTCCTGCTCGATATCGATGGCAAGAAGATCGAATCCATCGCCGTTGGCAACCTCAACCCCGAACTCTCCGATCCCAAGGGCCACCGCGGCTACCTCATCCCCTTCAGGATCATCAAGGAAATCGGGGATATTATCGTCATACGCCACATCTCCGCAGCGTTCAAGAAGGCAAAGGGCGAGACGAAAGCCTGAGCCGGACGGTACGGCACAGCCATGGAAAACCATGAGATCTTCTCGAATCTTGCCCTCTACCCCCCGGTTTTTCTCCGTCTTGACGGGAGGGCATTCCACCGGCTGACCGGTACCTGTGAAAAGCCCTTCGACGCACGGTTTCATGCGGCGATGGTCGGAACCTGCAGGCGACTGATCGCAGAGAGCGGCCTCAACCCCCTCTGCGCCTATACCTTTTCAGACGAGATCAGTCTCTACCTCACGGTCCTGCCCTTCGGCGGCCGTGTGGAGAAACTGGACTCCATCGCTGCCTCCTATGCGGCGAGCGCCTTCACCCTGGAGTACGGATGCGTCGAACCCGTCGCCTTCGACGCCAGGATCATCCCGGTGACGCCGGCGTACGCCGCCGAATACCTTGCGATGCGCCAGGCCGAGGCATGGCGCAACCACATCAATGCCTACTGCCAGGCCGCACTCATGGAGGAGGGCCTGACGCCCCGTGCGGCGGCGGCGCACCTCCTCGGCATGAAGGCCGAGGATATGCACGGCCTGATGTTCTCCCGCGGCGTCAACCTTGCCGAGACCCCGGCCTGGCAGAGGCGGGGCACCCTGGTGCGGCGGGGGAGATACACAAAAGAGGGGATGAATCCCCTGACCGGGGAAAAAGTGACGGTCGAGAGGCAGGGCGTCGTTGCCGACGAAGTCCTGCCCCTCTTCTCGGCCCCTGAGGGCCGGGCCTACCTCTCCTCACTCCTCGGCGCGTGAGAGGCCCATCCGCATCTCCACGCCCTCGACCTCCCATTCTGCGGCCTGTTCCCAGGTGCCGGCAAGGGCGTCGCCCTCGTGGACGTCGAGTTTCTTCGCGCGCACCTCGCCCGAGATCGCCTCCGCCCACCCGGCCACAAGGCCGGCGATGCGCGGGTCGGCGACCGCGACCTCGGCGGTAATGTTCTCCTCGACCTTGAGGTCGCGCTGCCGCCGCATCTCCTGGAAGCGGCGGATCACCTCGCGGGCATAGCCCTCGGCCTCGATCTCCGGAGTGAGGGC
Organism: Methanofollis sp. UBA420; assembly: GCF_002498315.1. NCBI lineage: Archaea > Methanobacteriati > Methanobacteriota > Methanomicrobia > Methanomicrobiales > Methanomicrobiaceae > Methanofollis > Methanofollis sp. UBA420. The sequence goes on along the minus strand of NZ_DAGX01000005.1, from coordinate 596,049 downwards.
CACGTCCACATAGACGGTTGCGTCCGCCATCGGGGCGGCGAAGACGTCTGCCGGGAGTTCCTCGGTGAAGGTCACCATCTCAGGCGTGACCTCGTACGCCCCGGCGGTCGCGGTCCCGGTCTCGGCGAGAGCGGCCTTCAATGCGTTGCCGTCCGCCGCCTCGATCGCCGCCTTCACCTTCGGGGCCTCTTTGCCGAACGTCGGCCCGAGCACCCGCATCACCGGTTCGGCCTTCCAGCCGATCCTCTCCCAGCGGCCGGCGACGACGGTGACGGCCTTCGCATTCGCCCGCGTGCAACAGAGGGCATTGAGGCGGGTGATGGCCTCCTGCACCGCGGCCGACGAGGTGACGACGACGACCTCGCCCACAGGCCAGCGGAGTTTCCTCTTCCCGTCCTGCCTGGCTGTTGCGGACGCGTCGTCGAAGGCCTGCACGGCGGCCATCGCCGTCTCCAGGTCTCTGTCGATGAGCCTTTTGTCCGCCTCGGGCCAGTCGAGCATGTGGACGCTCCGGGGATCGCCGCTGCAGCGCAGGTTCCCGTAGATCTCCTCTGTGAGGTGCGGGGTGAAGGGTGAGAGGAGCTGGACCAGGCGGCGGAGGACATAATACACCGTCTCGTAGGCGTACCTCTTCTCGGGTGCGTCTTCTTCGAGCCACATCCGCGGCCGCACCAGCTGGAGGTACCAGCGGGAGACGTCCTCGAGGACGAAGGTGATGAGAGACCGGGTGATCTTGTGGAGGTTGAACTCCGCGAAGTCGGCGTCGATCTCCTCTGTGAGGGTGTTGACCCGCGAGAGGATCCACCTGTCCTCGTCGGGCATTGCGGCGAGCATCCCGGCGACCGCGGCCTCGTCCCAGCGGCCGTCGGCCGTCTGTGCGGGCGCGAAGTTGTCCAGGGCCATGTACGGCAGGGGGAAGCGGTAGACGTTCCAGAAGATGTTCAGGGCCCGGTTGACCGTCTTCATGCTCTCCCAGTTGAACTTCATGTCGTCCCAGGGTGCATTTGACGAGAGGACGTAGAGACGCAGCACGTCCACGCCGCACTTCTCGATGATCTCGTCGGGCGTCACGACATTGCCGAGACTCTTCGACATCTTCTTCCCCTCCGAGTCGAGGGTGAAGCCGTGCATCAGGACCGATTTGTACGGAGACCGGCCGAAGGCGACCATGGAGGCACCGAGCTGTGAGTAGAACCAGCCGCGGGTCTGGTCCTGCCCCTCGGTGATGAAGTCGGCGGGCCAGTAGCGGTCGAAGTCCTCTCTGTTCGCCGGGAACCCGAGGGTCGCCCAGGAGGCGACGGCCGAGTCGAACCAGACATCGAAGATGTCGGAGACCCGGTGCATCGTGCCGCCGCAGCTGCACGGGATGGTCACCGTGTCCACGTACGGGCGGTGCGGGTCCTTCACTTCCATGCCGCTCGCCTCTTCGAGTTCGGCGACCGTGCCGATGACCCGGCGGTTCTCGCAGGTGTCGCACTGCCAGACCGGGATCGGGATGCCCCAGTAGCGCTGGCGGGAGATGCACCAGTCGCGTGCCTCCTTCACCCAGTCATGGAAGCGGGCGCTCCCGGCCCACTCCGGGTACCACTGCACCTTCGCCACCTCGTCGAGGAGTCTGTCCCGCATATCCGCGGCCTTGATGAACCACTGTTCCGTGGCGCGGAAGATGATCGGGGTCTTGCACCGCCAGCAGTGGCCGTACCTGTGGGTGATCGTCCCCTGGTGGAGAAGGTGGTGGCCGAGGGCGTCGAGCACCTTCTGGTTCGTCTCCCTGTCCTTGACATAGAGGCCCTCGAAGACGCCGCCTTTCTTCGTGAAGTGGCCGGTGCCGTCGACAGGGCAGAGGATGGGGAGGTTCTCCCTGATGCCGGTGAGGTAGTCGTCCCACCCGTGGCCGGGCGCCGTGTGCACGAGGCCGGTGTTCTCCAGGGCGACATAGTCGGCGAGGACGACGCGGTGTGCGATATCCTTCTGGGCAGGGACGACGTCGGCGAGGGGCGACTCGTACTCCATGCCTGCAAGCTCGGTGCCGGGCACGGTGCGGATGACGTCGAAACTCTGGTACCGCCCCTTCTTGAGCACTTCCTTCACGAGACCCTCGGCCATCCAGAGGCGCTCCTCGGCACCGTCCTTCCGGGCGAGGACGAGGGTGTAGGTGATCTTCGGGTGGGCGGCGACGGCGACGTTCGCGGGGAGGGTCCAGGGCGTGGTCGTCCAGATGACGAGGTACTCGTCTGCCTGCCCCTTCACCGGGAACTTCACGTAGATCGAGGGGTCGGTGGCGTCGGCATACTCCACCTCGGAGTCGGCGATCGCCGTCTCGCAGCGCGGGCACCAGTTCACGACGCGGGAGCCCCTCTCAAGCATCCCGTTCTTCTCGGCCTCTTTCAGGGTCCACCAGGCCGCCTCGATGTACTCCTTCTTCAGGGTCTGGTAGGGTTCGTCGAAGTCGAGCCAGATGCCGAGTTCCCGAAACTGGTCCGACATCTCGCCCATTCTGGCGATGGCGTACGTCCGGCAGCTCTCGATGAAGCGGTCGATCCCGAAGGTCTCGATGTCCTTCTTGGAGGCGAAACCGAGTTCGTGCTCCACCTGCACCTCGATGGGCAGGCCGTGCATGTCGTAGCCTGCCCTCTCGATGACGTTCATCCCGCACATCCGGTGGTGGCGGAGGACGGCGTCCTTCAGGATCTTGTTCCATGCCGTGCCCAGGTGGATGTGGCCGGTGGTGTACGGCGGGCCGTCCACGAAGAAGAACTGCTTCCCTGAGCGCCTCAGGTCCTTTACCGCGTGGTAGGTATCGTTGGCCCGCCAGAATTCCCTGGCCGAGGCCTCGACAGCCTTCGCATCATAACTGCTGGTGACTTCCTTCACCTCTATCCCTCAACTCGCCCCGGAGGGCGTGATCATATCTGGTATGGTGGGTCCCCGCGCCCAAAGTATTTTTTCAATGCATCCGTCACATCCTTCTCCCTGTCTGCCGATCTCTTCGTCATGCAGATCGCAGTCATCGGGACCGGAGACCCCTCGCCGGACGAGTATGATGCGGCCGAGACGGTCGGCGCCCTCCTTGCAGACCGCGGCGCCGTCCTCCTCTGCGGGGGCCTCGGAGGCGTGATGGAGGCGGCGTGCCGGGGGGCGAAGGCGCACGGCGGGACGACCGTCGGGATCATCCCGGGCCTGGACGGGGAGAACCCGTACGTCGGGATCGTTGTCAGGAGCAACATGGGCCCGGCGCGGAACGCCCTCATCGTCGCCTCGGCCGACGCCGTCATCGCGGTCGGCGGTGGTTACGGCACCCTCTCGGAGATCACCTTTGCACTGAAGATGAAAAAAGAGGTCTTCGGGGTGGGCACCTGGACGATCGAGGGCGTCGTCCCCTGCGCCGCTCCCGACGAGGCGGTGCTCAGGGCAGTCTCCGCCGCACGCCGGTCTCGGCCGTGCGGTAGCCGCCCATCTCCTGAAGAGTCTTCGTGAATGTCTCCGAGGAGACCGCGTCCGCGATCGCCGCCACCCGCGGGTCGTCGAGGGCGTCGGCATGCATCACGAGTTCGTAGCGCTCCGTCGCCACCGGCGTGAAGGTGAGGCCGAGGGCCTTTGCCGCGGAGTACACGCCCATGCCGCAGTCTGCCTCGCCCGACCTGACGGCCAGGGCGACGCCGAGGTGGGTCGTGAACTCCCTCCCGTACCCCCTGACGTCGGCAGGCCCGATCCCGAGTTCGCCGATGAGCTGGTCGAAGAGGATCCGCGTCCCCGACCCTTTCTGCCTGTTCGCGTACCGCAGGGCCGGGAGATCGTCGAAGGATACTTTATCCCGCGAGATGAGCCCCTGCTCCCTCTCCGCCACGCAGAGGAGGACGAGGTCCTCGTCAGGCAGGTACTTCCTCAGGTACGGGAGGTTGTACTCGCCGTCCGGGCCGAGGAGGTGCATCGGCGCCGCGTGGCACTGCCTCTTTTTGAGAGTGAGGAGGCCGCCCATCGACCCGACATGCGTCGAGTGGATGTCCACGCCTGCCGGCCTGACCATATCGGCCAGGCGGTCCAGGCAGGGGTCGTGACTCCCCGTAATGAGCACCCCTTCCCCTGCCTGCCGCCGCGGCACGAGGAGACGGGCCCTGACCGTCTCCCCGGCCTCTGCCCCCTCCTTCGAGGACGGGATCGTCATCAGGGCGTTCGCCCGCACCGCGGACATCTGGACGCCCGCGCCCCGCGACTGGGGCACGGCCACCCATCTCTCCCCGATCCTCCCCACGGAGAGGAGGACGAACTCGTCGGTGCCGATGTCTGAGTGGAGCGTCGTCGTGAGGGCGGCGTCCACAGTCTCGGGTTCGGGGACAGGGAAACCGTACGTCCCGACGAGGGGGGTGACGACCTCTCTCAGGATCGTGTAGGCGGCAAGGGGGTATCCGGGCAGCCCGATGACAGGCTTCCCCTCGATCTCCCCGATGATCACCGGCTTTGCCGGCTTGATCCCGACGCCGTGGACGAGCACCTCGCCGCGTTCGGCGATGAGGGAGGCGGTGAAGTCCCGCGTCCCCGCGGACGAACCGGCGGAGACGATGAGGAGGTCGTTCTCCCTGATCCCCTTTTCGATCGCCGCCCTGATCAGGTCTGGCTCGTCCGGCACGATCGGGTACCGCCTGGCCGCGACGCCGAGGGACCTGAGATGGGCCGCCGCCATCAGGGAGTTGCTCTCCACCGCCTGCCCCGGTCCCGGCCGTGTGCCCGCGGGCACCAGTTCGCTCCCCGTCGGTACGATGCCCGCGGAGAAGGCGAGCACCTCCACCTCGGTCACGCCGTAGGCGGCGAGGGCGCCGAGTTCGTGCGGCCGGACCGCGTGGAGGGAGGGGAGGATCATCTCCGACTCCCCGATGTCCTCGCCGACAGGCCGCACATGCTGCCACGGGGCCGCCGGTTTCCGGATCGTCCAGGTGCCTTCGCCGATCCAGACGTCCTCGATCATGATCACCGCGTCGTATTCGGGCGGCACCAGGTTGCCGGTGTTCACCCGCACGGCGTCGGGGAGGACGACAGGCCTGGTCTCCGAGGCCCCGTGCGTCTCCGCGCTGCGGACGGCGATCCCGTCCATCGCCGAGATGTGCATGCCGGGCACGGAGAAGCGGGCATAGATCGGTCCCGCCGTCACCCGGCCCGCCGCCTCTTCGAGGGGTACGGTCTCGGTCCGCGGCTTTTTGCTGCCAAACCTCTCCCTGATGACCTCAAGGGCGCGGGCGAGGGAGACGAGGTCGAGATATCTCTTCACCACAGTACGACCTCCACCTCGTCGCCCTCCTCAAGGCCCTCCCGCCCTGCCGGAACGAGGACAAGGCCGTCGCTCTTCACCAGGGTGTTCAGGAGGCCGGACTTCCCGAAGACAGGCGTCGCCTGTCCCCCCTCGACACTGACGCGGACATAGTCCTCCCGCCCCTTTGCCGAGGGGATGTTCGCGGCAAGCCGCGCCCGCACCCGGCGCACAGGCACGGGCGCGCCCGAGAGCGCCGCGAACAGGTGGCCGACCACCGCCGCCAGGACGACATAGGCCGAGCCCGGGTGGCCGGGCAACCCGATCACCGGCGTCTCCCCGACCGTCCCGATGATCGTCGGTTTCCCGGGGGAGATGGCGATCCCGTGGACCAGCACCTCCCCGAGTTCGCCGATCACACGGGCGGTCATGTCCCGCATGTCCTTCGAACTCCCGCCCGAGATGAGGACGCAGTCGCACTCCTCGACGGCCCGCTCAAGGATTGGGCGGAGGAGCGCGGGGTCGTCCCGGACGATCCCGTAGCGCACCGGTTCGCACCCGTGCTCCCGCACGAAACCCGCGCACAGGTAGGCGTTGGCGTCCCGCACCTGTCCGGGCGCGAGGTCGGCCTCCACAGGCACCACCTCGTTTCCCGTCGAGATGATCCCGATACGCGGCAGTCCGAGCACCCTGACCGCGGCCACCCCTGCCGAGGCAAGGACGCCGAGGTCCTGCGGAGTGAGGCGCCGCCCCGCCTGGAGGACGACAGCCCCGGTCGCAAAGTCCTCGTCACGGGAGAGCACGTTCTCTCCCGGTGCGACCGGCCTCTGGACGAGCACCTCGTCCCCCACAGCCTCCGAGTACTCGATCATGGCGACGGCGTCAGCCCCTGCCGGGAGCACCCCGCCTGTCGGGATATACCAGCAACTGTCCGCGTCCACCTTTCCCGGCGGCGCCCGGCCCATCTCGATCCTCCCCCGCAGGGAGAGCATCGCCGGGATTGCCTCCGAGGCGCCGGTCGTGTCCGATGCCTTCACCGCATAGCCGTCCACCACCGAGCGGTCGAAGCCGGGCAGGTCATGGCCTGCCCTGACATCGTCGGCAAGCACCCGGTGGAGGGCGTCCTCCAGCCGCACCTCTTCGGTGCCGACAGGCCGGGCGGTCGAGCGGACGACCTCCACGGCCTTTGCGACCGGCACCACATCGAGAAAGAGGCTCATCTGAAGCAACCCAGCTGGCAGGAGCGGATCTTGATCTTCGGGTCGTGGCGGTTGCAATACCGTGCGAGATCCATCTTTGGTATGCCGTATTTCTCGCTGATCGCAAACGCCTGCTCGCACCCGATCTCCGTGGTGATCCCGCTCTCGGCGAATGCCTTCTCGATCAGTTCTTTGTCCATGATGAGATGATTACCCGCGGAGAAGAATAGTGTTTTCGGCTGTCGGCCGGGTAAGGCTTTAGCCCCCCGACGCGAAACGCTCCTCATGCATATCGCCTTCCTTCACTCGTCCCTCGACCCTGCGGGACGAAATCTCGCCCGCCGGATGGGGGAACTCCTTGCAGAACGGGACGACTGGCCTCTCTGCCGGGCGGCGTCCCTCTCCTTCCACGAGAGCGGAGGGCGTCTCATCTATGCCGAAGGGGCCGACAGGGACCTCGGCGCCGACATCCTTGTCTTCCTCTCCCGGCACTCGAGCACCCACCCGTCGCCGGCCCTCACCGTCCATGTCACCGGCAACTACGGGGACCCGGCCTTTGGCGGAGACGCCCGGACCCTCGCCCCCGCGGCCCCGGCCATGATGCACGCCGTCCTCCGCGGCCTTGCCCGCCATGCCCCGCCAGGCTACCGCGCCAGTTATGAGGCGACCCACCACGGCCCGACATCCCTTTGCACTCCCTCTCTCTTCGTCGAGATCGGGAGCACCGAGACCGAGTGGAACGACCCGGCCGCGGCAGACGCCGCCGCCCGCGCCGTCCTCGAGGCCGCGCCCGGCGACGCGATCCCCCTGGTCGGCTTCGGCGGCACCCATTATGCCGTCCGCCAGACCGAGATCGCGCTCTCCTCGAAGGGGGCCTTCGGCCACATCGCTCCCTCCCGCGAGGTCGCCTGCCTCGACCGCGACCTCGTCGCCGCGATGATCCGGCAGACCGGGGCGGTCGCCGCCTACCTCGACAGAAAAGCGCTTGCAAAAACCGACGCCGACCGTCTCCTGGCGATCCTCGTCGACCTCGGCCTGCCCCTCCTCTCGGAAGGCGAGATCACCGGTATCGGGGACCTCTCCTGGGAGACATACACGGCCGTTCGCGCGGCGGCAGAAGGGATCTCTCCGGGCTGCCGTCTTCATACCGGCACCCTTGCAGGGACGGGCGATCCTGTCGTGGCCACGATACCCGCGGCTCTCGTTTCAGAGGCGGATAAAGCCGACCCGAAGGCATTCAGGGACGCACTTGACCTCCTCCCCGCGGCATCGGTCGCCGGGGAGCACGGGGAGATCCTCCCGACATTCATCACCTTCGCGAATCAAAGAGAAGAAATAATACATTATTTAATATCCATGTGTATTAAAATCATAGATGATCGGTGGAGCACTGCAGCTGAAGGGGACGACCTCGTCATCATGAAGGCGAGATTCGACCCCGATAAGGCCCGGCAGCTCGGGGTTCCGAAAGGCCCGCTCTTCGGACGTCTTTCGAGCGGTCAGCCCGTCGAGGTCGGAGGGCGGACGATCACCCCGACCATGGTCAGTTCCTGCAGTGAAACACGCATCCACATCCCGGGGTTGGAGAGGTATATCGATGAAGTCCATAGTTGAAGAGGCATTATCACGGGCACGAGACGAGTTTGAGACCGCCGTCCAGCCGGATGACGACCTTGAGGAACTCCTGCGAGACCTCAAGACCGAGATCGTCGTCGTCGGGTGCGGCGGCGGTGGCTCGAACACGATGACCAGGATCGCCGAGGAAGGCGTGGTGGGAGCGCGGCTCATCGCGGTCAACACCGACGCCCAGCACCTGATCCGCACCAAGGCCGACAAGAGGATCCTCATCGGCCGCCAGCGGACGCGCGGCCTCGGCGCCGGTTCCATCCCCCAGATCGGCGAGGAAGCCGCCCTGGAGAACGAGGACCAGATCAAGACGTCCCTTGAGGGTGCCGACATGGTCTTCATCACCACCGGCCTCGGCGGCGGCACCGGCACCGGCTCGGCCCCGATCGTCGCCAAGGCCGCGCACGAAGAGGGCGCACTGACGATCGCCGTCGTCACCCTCCCCTTCACCTCCGAGGGATCGATCCGGTCGGAGAACGCGGAGGCCGGCCTTGAACGCCTGCGCGACGTCGCCGACACCGTGATCGTCGTCCCGAACGACCGTCTCCTCGAAGTCGTGCCGCGCCTGCCCCTCTATGCCGCCTTCAAGGTTGCCGACGAGGTGCTCATGCGTGCGGTCAAGGGGATCACCGAACTGATCACCGTGCCCGGCCTCGTGAACCTGGACTTCGCCGATGTGCGGACCGTGATGGAGCGCGGCGGCGTCGCCATGATCGGCATGGGCGAGTCCGACGCCGAGGACAAGGCTGCCGATTCCGTGAAAAAGGCCCTGCGTTCGCCTCTTCTCGACGTGGACATCTCCGGCGCGACCGCCGCGCTTGTCAACGTCGTCGGCGGCCCCGACATGACAATGGCCGAAGCCGAGGGTGTCGTCCAGGAGGTCTACAACAGGATCGACCCGAGTGCCCGGATCATCTGGGGCGCCCAGGTCGACCCTGATATGCAGGGCAAGGTGCGGACGATGCTCGTCGTCACCGGTGTGAACTCCCCCCAGATCTATGGGCGGGGCGAGCGCAAGTCTCTTCCCCGCGTGGCGAAAGAATTTGATATAGACTTTCTGAGGTGAGATTTATGGAGATCAATACCGGATCAGCCAGATTAGGCTCTCTCTATGAGGAGTATATCCAGAAATACCTCCGCGTCCTGAAACTGGCGCGGACCCCGTCCCGTGATGAGTTTACCAAGATCGCCCTTGTTGCGGCAATGGGCGTCTTTGTCATCGGTCTCATCGGGTTTACGATCTATGAGCTGATGCTCGTTCTGCCGCACTGATGTCCATGACCAGCGAAATACTGACCCGGGTATATGCCGTCAAGACGACGGCAAAACAGGAGCGTGCCGTCGCGGACGGGATATACCGTGCGGTTCTGCACGACCCGTCCTTCAAGGTGAAGGCGGTGGTCGCTCCCGATGAACTGAAAGGCTACGTCCTTGTCGAGGCCGATGAGCCCCACGCACGTATCGCCGAACTGATCGAGACAGTGCCGAGCGCCCGGACAGTGGTGCCCGGCGAGACCTCCCTTGCAGAGGTCGGCCATTATCTCGTCCCGAAACCAGCCGTGTCCGGTATCGACGAGGGTACGATCGTCGAGCTCATCGCCGGACCTTTCAAGGGTGAAAAGGCCGTCGTAAAGCGGGTCGACTCCTCCAAGGAAGAGATCACCGTGGAACTGTATGAGGCCATGGTGCCGATCCCGATCACCGTGCGCGGCGACAATGTCCGCGTGATCGACCGTGGCGAAGCCTGATCCTCTCCCTCTTTTTTCCCGCTCCCTGTGATAGTATTAAGTGCGCCCCGGGAAAACCTTAGTCACCCAGGCTCAGTACCCTTCTGGGAAAAGCATGGTGATTGTACTATGGCAGAAACGGTCGAGGTATTAGTACCCGGTGGAAAGGCAACTGCAGGCCCACCTATTGGTCCTGCCCTGGGTCCCCTCGGTATCAACGTGAAAGCGGTCATTGACGAGATCAATAAGAAGACCGCTGAATTCAACGGCATGCAGGTGCCGGTGACGATCGAAGTTGACGAGAAGAAGAACTTCACCGTAACGGTGGGTATTCCTCCGACAACCGCGCTCGTCATGAAGGAAGCTGGTATCGAGAAGGGGTCCGGCGAGCCGTCCACTCAGTTCGTGGGTGATCTGCCGCTCGAGGCCGCTGTCAGAATCGCGCGCATGAAGTTCGACGACATGCTCTCCTACCGCCTGAAGTCGGCGGTCAAGGAAGTTGTCGGGACCTGTGTCTCTATCGGTGTGACGGTCGAAGGCCGCAAGCCGAAGGAGATGCTGGCAGCGATCGATGCGGGCGAGTTCGACAGTATGCTCGAGAACTAAACGGGATTCATCCATAGGAGATCAAACACGGTCGTGTACTATGGAGGCACGTAATGGTTGAGAGAGAACAGATATTGAAGGCTGTGCAGGCGGCTCTTGAGACTGCGCCGGAACGCAAGTTCACGGAGAGCGTTGATCTCACGATCAACCTCAAGAATATCGACATGGCGCAGCCGAAAAACCGTATTGATGAGACTATCCTTCTCCCGCACGGTATGGGCACGCCGATAAAGGTCGCTGTCCTCGGAAAGGGCGAGATCACGACGCAGGCAAAAGAAGTCAACGTCGACCTGATCATCAGCCCCGAAGAGATCGAGCGCCTGGGCGGCGAGCCCCGTGAGGCACGGAAGATCGCAAACGAGTACCGCTTCTTCCTTGCGGAAACAAGCGTGATGGGTCTTGTGGGTCGCTGGCTCGGTCCGAGGCTCGGTCCCCGCGGCAGGATGCCGATGCCGATCCAGACCGGGATGGACGTCCGCCCGATCATCGAGAGGCTCCGCTCCTCGGTGAAGATCCGGTCGAAGGACAAGAAGGTCTTCCACGCGCCCGTGGGCAGCACCACGATGGCTCCGGAGGAACTTGCAGACAACATCGACGCGGTCATGAAGAAGATCGAGTCTGTGCTTGAGCAGGGTCCGCAGAATGTCCGCTCGGTGTATGTGAAGACGACCATGGGTCCGGCAGTGAGGCTGATCTAATGGCGCTCTACACTCACCACCTGCCCACGTGGAAGAAGAGCGAGGTCGAGGCGATCAAGCAGCACTTTGCCGATTACCCGGTGGTCGGGCTCGTGGATATGTACGGTATCCCGGCGAGTCAGCTCCAGCACATCAGGCAGAACCTCCGCGAGGTCGCCTATATCAAGATGACCCGCAACACCCTGACCTCTCGTGCTCTCGACGAGGTCGGTGGCGAGGTCGCCACGATGGCCGGGCACATTGCCGGACAGAGTGCGCTTATCTTCACGAAAGAGAACCCCTTCAAGCTCTACAAGCTCCTTGAGCAGACGAAGACGAAGATGGCCGCAAAGCCGGGCGAGACTGCTCCGGAGGACATCGTCGTCGCCAAGGGCCCGACGAGCTTCAAGCCCGGTCCGATCGTCGGCGAGCTTCAGCAGGCCGGCATTCCGGCCGTGATCGAGGCCGGCAAGGTCAAGATCAAGGACACGAAGACGGTCGTGAAGAAGGGCGAGGTCATCAACGCGAAGATGGCCGACGTGCTCGCAAAGCTTGACGTCAAGCCGATGGATGTCGGCCTGATCCTTCGGGCGGCATTCCAGAACGGCACGGTGTTTGCACCTGAGACGCTCGCGATCGACGAGTCGGCCTACCTTGGCAAGATCTCGCTCGCGGCCCAGCAGGCATTTAACCTGTCGGTGAACGCTGCGATCCCGACCACGGAGACGACCGGTGCGATCCTGGCGAAGGCCGTCCGCGACGCCCGCAGCCTCGGTATCGAGGCCGGTGTCTACGAGAAGGATATCATCGACGCGATCATTGAAAAGGCGTACAGATCATCGCTTGCTCTGAAGGGAATTGTCGAAGAATAAAATTGAAAAAAATTTGAGGTGAATGAAATGGAATACATCTACGCTGCACTGCTCCTGCACAACGCAGGTAAGGACATCAACGAAGAGAATGTCAAGGCTGTTCTCTCCGCTGCCGGTATCGCCGCTGACGACGCTCGTGTGAAGGCCCTCGTGGCCGCACTCGACGGTGTTGACATTGAGGAGGCCATCTCGAAGGCCGCCGTCGCCACCGTTGCCGCTGCACCCGCCGCAGCCGCTCCGGCCGCAGCCGCCCCTGTTGAGGAAGAGGCTGAGGAAGAGAAGAAGGAAGAGGAAGAAGAGTCCGGCATGGCCGGCCTCGGTGCCCTCTTCGGCTAAATCTTTTTTTCTTTTCGGGCCACGGTGCTTTCGGGCCCGGTTTTCGCTCTGTCGATACCTACATCCCTGTTCAGACCGGACGGTGATGTATGATCGTCAAACATACGTCTGATGTCCCTGCCGAACCGCAGGAGAAGCCCGGTTTTTCAAAGATGACGGCGCGTTTTCTCCTCACGGCGGACGCCGGGTGCCCGCGGTACGCGTTGCGGCTGATGGAGTTCGCCCCCGGCGGGTGCACCTCGTACCACCGGCACAGGGAGGAGCACGAGATGTACATCCTGGAGGGCGAGGGTGTGTGCGTGGGTGAAGGAAAGGAAACTCCCGTGAAGGCCGGGGACGCGGTCTATACCGCGCCATGCGAATTTCACCAGATGAAGAACACCGGCGACGGCGTGATGCGGATGATCTGCACGGTCCCGCTCTTCGCGGGGAAGGACGGGAAGACGACGACGCCGTGCGAGGAGTGAGCGCCGCCGTAAATCGTGAACTACCCGTAGGTCCGTGAACGGGCGAAGGTCCACCGACATGGCGGGAATGCCGGCGGACACTTTTCTCCTTATGGGGCGCTCCTCACCTCTCATAGGCGACGGAACTCCTCATAGGATAGGCGGGTATATGACAATCTCCCTCCCCTGGATCTGTGCTCACTCTGGTGGACCGGAGTATGTCTCCGCTGGATGATGATTCTACAGAGCCGTCTGTCCCAATAAAATCAGCAAATTTATCGGATGAAAGGAGGCATTTCAATCATGCTCTGGCGTTTCGGCCTCCTTACAGGTAATGGGGGGGAGTTTCTGTGATGGTTTATTCGGGGATGAATGAAATCAAAGAAACTCTCTCATCAATTTTGCCCGATGAAAAATATCGAAAGAGGTGTCTGTCCTTATTCGCGGAATCAGTCGTCGAAGCACATTCACATGGCAGGAACAAGTGGGGCGTATATTGTTTTCGTGAAGGTGCCCGGAAAGGTATTCGGCTCCTGGTGGGGGGTCTCATTGTTTTTACGATCGATAAAGACGGGATGTGGTTGTCTCTTGATGCGGCGTTCTTGAATGAGAAAAAAGATGAACAGCGTGTTTTAGAAAAGAGCGACGTCTGGCGCTGGGGCAGAGGGGAGTATTCTGAGTATTGTTTGATCCCTTCACGGAACGGATATTATGTCCCTTCGGATATGAATTTTGATCTCTGGCCGGTAATTCGTATGTTTCATTTTGCGCATCTCAGAAATGCTGCAAACAAATACGGCCAGTTACGATCAGATAGCCAGGAAAATCATACTCCTGCATTACTGGTGTATTTAAGAGAGGAACTGGGACAGAATCTTCCGAGCCCTGATTATGGAGCGGCACCTGGCGATGATAGTATTCAGGAGCTTGCAGACTTTAATAGAACATATCGAGAATTGCCTGAGACCCAACGCAAATCAATTGTTCTGAGTCGTATTGGCCAGGGGCCGTTCCGTTCTGATCTGGAGAAATACTGGAAGACCTGCGCGGTGACAGGGTGTGCGGTATCTGAACTGCTCGTTGCGTCTCATATAAAGCCATGGAGGGATTCGGATAATTTCGAACGCCTTGATGTCTATAACGGGTTATTGCTTGCTCCCCATGTAGACCGTGCTTTTGATAGGGGGTATGTGAGTTTTGATGACGAGGGAAGGATCATCCTGAGTGATGCATTCAGTGACCGCGATCAGAGGATACTTGGCATTCATTCGGATATGAAACTCAGAAAGATAGAACCGAACCATCTCGGGTATCTGGATTATCACAGGAAGAATATTCTCAAAAGATGAGTTCATTCATGGCCGGGACTGGAGGTATCTCCCGGTCAAAAAAATGGGATATTTCAGGCCGGGGACTCGTTTGTGCCGAGGAAGGTCACGACCGTCCGGCCGTACTCCTCGGGCGCATGGGACGACCCGACATGGGGGATGCCCCTGAACCGCACGAGCCACGACCCCGGGATCTCCCCGGCCATCCGGACAGAAATCGCATCGGGCGTGATCTCGTCGGCGGTCCCGACAAGGAGCATCACGTCCTTCGTGATGCCGGAGAGATCGTCGTAGGTGCCGTTCCAGGCGAGGTTTGCGTTCGCCTCTTTTCGCAGACCCGAAGGCAGGGATGCGTTCCCGGAGCACGCCGCGAGCGTGTCGTGCAACGTTTTCGTCTCGTTCAGTCTGGCGCTGTAGGTGGACGAGGAGAGGACGAGTTTTCTGACCGTTTCTGGGTGGTCGATGACGAGTTGCTGCGCAACCGACGACCCCATCGAGACGCCGTACACGTGCATGCTCTCATGGCCGAGCGCCCCCATCAGGCCGGCCGCATCGTCGGAGAGCCGGGGGATCGTGTAGGGTGCGTCGGTGTCGCCGCTGTGTCCCATCGCACGGTGGTCGTAGATGTAGACATGGTACTGCCCGGCAAGGATGCCGACGAATGTCTCGTTCCACGTCTCCATCACACCGCCGAACCCGGTGATCAGCAGCAGGGGTTCGCCCGCGCCGAACTCCCTGTATGCCAGACGAACGCCGTTCACGTCCGCGTACCGGACGGGGGTGTCGTTGATGGATATCGGCGGGGAGGACGGTGCGAGTGTGACTGCCGGCGTCGCCGATGTTCTGTTGTCAACCGCTCCCGTGCACCCTGCCGTTAGGAGCAGGCAAAGGCAGATCAGACTACACGAGATCCACATTTTTTTGATCAGAATTCGTCCTCCTGAAAATAGGTGTCACATATCTGGTCATCCTGGCAAAAAAATCATCTGATTGGCTCTGGAGAAAAAAATCGTGTGCATGCCGGAGGGAGATGGGGATGGCCCGGTCACATCTTCAAGAGGGGGGGGTCAGGTGGCATCAGTCTCCCTCCTCAAAGAGGTCTGGCCTCTGCCTCTTCCCTGCCGACACTCCTGCCCCATCCTGGAACCGATCACTTCTCGTAGGCGATGAGAATTTTTCCGAGTTTCTTCTCCTTCTCCCTGATCTCTCCGACCTCGTCCTCGTTGAGGCGGGCGATCGCCGGGACTTTCTCGTAGGCGACGAGGGTAGTGCCGAACTCCTTCTCGAATGCCTGGAGTCTCTTCACTTTTTCGTCGGAGAGATGGGCATATGCGGTGCACTGCATGACATCACCGTGCCGGGATTGTCCTGCTTCATTATAAATGTTCCATCTCGTGGCATCATCCCGGTTTTTTCTTATTTTTTCTTATCTTTCAGGCATGCTTTGCCAGATCAAGGCCAGTTCAGATCCCCGCCGCGGGCTGCCAAAGATTTATGTTCCCCGCGTCCTATCTCTCCCGCGGGGTGAGAGATGATCGGGGAACAGTCGCCATATCGCCGGCCTTTTCTCGACCTCTGGTTCTCTGTCCCCTGCCGCTATCCTGCCGCACCCGACCACTACTCCCTCTCCTGCACCCTCTACGACCTCCTCGCCTCTGTCAGGTCGGCTTTCTTCTCCGCCCGCGCCGGCGATTCCTTCACGCGGGACACCATGCCGGTGGTCGTCGACCTCTGCGGGCGCACCTGTCTCCATCTGGTCGAAGATAGTCCCCCGCGTTTCCGTACCCTGATCCGGCGGACAGGCGATCCCTGCCTGTATGAGTTTCTCATCCTCCCGCGAGACCGGTACTCGCTCCGCGACCTTGCCACGGACAGGAACGCACTCCTTGCCGTGAACAGGATGCTTGCCGGCGGCAACGGCACGCCGAAGTCTCTCTTCTATGCCGGGTTCGACGAGGAGGGCGAACCTGTCGGAAGACTCTCTTTCGGCGCCCTGTCGATGCGGTACCTGATGCGGGACCGGATCCGGGCCGCGGTCTCCGACCTCTTCTTCGACAAGTTCTGCTTCTTCGAGACGGTCTTCGAGGGTATCGGGCGCCTTCAGGCAGACGGGGAGACGGGCGAGTACGCCGCCGCCTGGATTGCAAAGGTCGATGCGATCCTGGAGGAGGAACTGGCGCGGCAGCATATCGATCGCACGGTTCTTGAAAAACAGAAGAGGTCCCTGAACTCCTTTATCCAGAGCATCCACCGCCGGACGGCCCTGCCGCGGATGCGGTAGGCGCCATTATGAGGGGGGGTGGATGGCACCTCCTCCTCAGCATATTCTCGTCGCTCTTCCCCGACCCTATCCTATTAGGAAGGGAGGTCTCCTGATGATCAGTCCCCTCCTACCTCTCCCGCGTCACCGCCCCGGCCCAGACGCACTGCCCGTAACTGATGCAGCCGTCGCCGAGGGGGTACTCGCGGCTGGTGACGAAGGAGAGGCCCGCCGTCTCGACGCACGAGCGGATCGTCTCCCTGATCGCCGCGTTGTAGGCGACACCGCCGGAGAGGGCGACCATCCTGATCCCGCGCTCTTCGGCCGCATGGACCGCGAGGGCGGCGACGCCGCGGGCGAGGTTGTGCTGCACCGAGGCGGCGATGTCCGCGGCCCGCCCGCCCGCGGCCTGCGCCCTGGCCGCGGTCCGCAGGAGGTCGGTCGTCTTCAAGACCTCGCAGGATCCGTCGCTGCCGAAGGAGAGGTCCCAGTCTGCGGGAGTCCCCTCTGCCGCCGCCGCCTCCAGCTTCATCGCGGGCTCGCCGTCATAGGTCCGCTCCCGGCAGATGCCGAGGAGGGCCGAGGCCCCGTCCAGGACACGCCCGGTGCTGCTCGTCATGGGAGTGTTGAACCGCCTCTCGACCTGCCGCCCGAGGACGCCGAGTTCGACCTCGCCCCAGCCGCGGGCGGCGAGGAGGTCGCGGGTCGCTTCCTCCGGGAGGATGCCGTAGAGCATCCGTTCCGGGAACTTTGTCGCCAGGTCGCCGCCCGGCATCGGCACAGCCTCGATGTGCGCGACTCTCTTCAGGTCAGGCACCGCGCCGGCAAAGACCTCGCCGCCCCAGACCGTGCCGTCGTCGCCGTAGCCGACGCCGTCGATGGCGATGCCGACGCACTCCTCCGCTGTCACCGCCGCGATGTGAGCGCGGTGGTGCTGGACCGCGACGAGGTCCGCTCCTCTCTCGTCGGCGAGGTCGCGGGCATAGCGCGTCGAGAGAAAACCGGGGTGGAGGTCGTGGGCGACCACCTCGACCTCCGCGCCGAGGAGGCGGCCGATCTTCTCCACCGTCTCCTGCAGGTAGGCGAGGGTCGTCGGGTTCCTCACGTTCCCGATATGGGGCGAGGTCACCGCAAAACCGTTCCTGTAGATCGTCGTCGTGGCGTTCAGTTCCGGGCCGACGCCGAGGATGCACCGCGTCCCGAGATCGACCGCCTTCCTCTTCGGGGCGATGCCGCGGGAGAGTCTGATGATGTAGCCGTCCCGCACCACCGAGTCGTCGCAGCGGTTCACGATCTCGCGGCTGTGGACCAGGAAGGCGTCGGCCTGCCCCTTGAGGCCCCTGACCGCGTTCTCCGTGTCGGTGATCATCGGGGTGCCCGGCATGTTCGCGCTCGTCATGATCAGCAGGTCATGGGAGAGACGGGCAAAGAGGAGGTGGTGGAGGCCGGTGTACGGCAGCATGACGCCGATGGTATGGAGGGACGAGATCCCGGTATGGGCATGGGCGTCACGTTTTTTTGCGACGACGATCGGCCTGACACGGCTGTGCAGGGCCTCCTCCTCCTCGGGGGAGAGGGCGGCGTACCGCGCTGCTGCTGCGTCGTCCCGCACCATCACCGCGAGGGGCTGTTCGGTCCGCCCGAGACGGGCCTTGAGAGTGCCCGCCGCCTCCTCGACACAGGCGAGGTGGAAGCCGCCGACGCCCCTGACCGCAAGGACCTTCCCGGCATCCAGGAGTGCCGCCGCCTCCGCCACCGGGTCGCCGCACGCGACCCCCCTCCCGTCAGGGCCGAGGAGGAGGAGGGACGGGCCGCAGGCGTCGCAGGCGATCGTCTGGGCATGGTGCCGGCGGCAGGCCGGATCGGTGTACTCCGCCCCGCAGGCGTCGCACATCGGGAACTCTTCCATCGCCGTCCTTTCCCGGTCGTACGGGAGCGTCCTGATGATGCTGTACCGCGGCCCGCAGTTCACACACGATGTCGCCCAGTAGCCCGCGTACCGGCCGCCGGGCGTATCGATGTCCCTGACACACGCGTCGCAGATCGCCACGTCCGGGGGGATCATCCCGTCGAGGGCCCCGGTGCCGCTTGAGAGAATGGAAAAACCCGGGGCCACCGCGTCGTCGAGGGGGAGCACCTCCACCGAGTCGATAACGGAGAGAGGCGTGCCCTTCGATACGGCGTCCACGAACTCGGGAAAGCGCGCACCGGCAGCGGCCACCTCGACACGGCTCCCGAGGTTTTTCACCCACCCTGAAATGCCGAATTTCCCGGCGCAGGCATAGACAAAGGGACGAAATCCAACCCCCTGGACAATTCCGCGGATGATGATCTTTCCCCTGTTCTGCATTGTGTAACCTGCAAAAATTTATTGGGTCATAAGGCGATATATAAATAGGGTTTTTGCGTGACAGGTCATATTCGGATTGTGAATGATCCCGTTGAAATGGTTCCGCTGCTGCTCACATTCAATAATCCAAAGTTCAAACAGATGTATGAACTGCTCAACAAGAACTGGATGACCGAGGACGAGCTCTGTGAGCAGTGCGGAGAACAAGCCTGCGTCGCCTCCTGCCTCTCGATACTCAGGAAGGGGAACCTCATCGAGGAGCAGTGGCGGATGCCCAAGCCAGGCCAGAAGCCGTGCAAGGAATACAGGACGACCTATGGCACCTTCAGGGCAAGTTTCCAGTGCACGATGACCGACCTTGCAGACCTGATCTACATCGCCCTGTCCACGGACGATAACCTGCGGACACTCGTATCCAATATCGATGACGAACTGAAGACCGGAAACTCGTCCATCTCCGATATCGGCCGGAAGTTCGGGGTGTCGTCTCTCTTTGTCAAGGCACTCTCCAAGAGGATTCCGCACCTTGACGTCAAGGGGCAGGGGCTTGTCTATGCCGACAACAACGGCCGGTGAGGACCCCCTCGCCACTCTCCTGCGGAGTAAACGCGAGATCACCAGGTTCCAGATCCTTGTCGAGGTCGCCGAGCACCAGCCCGCGGTCCGCCAGCAGGAGATCGCCGAGAAGATGGGCGTGACGCCGCAGGCGGTCTCCGAGTACATCCGGGAACTTGCCGACGACGGTTTTATATCTGCCTACGGCCGTGGCAGATACGAGGTGACGAAAGAAGGGATCGAGTGGGTGCTGAACAATGCCGAGGTGCTGGAGAGTTATGCCCGGCATGTCACCCGCGACGTGATCCAGAAGGTGCGGGTCTGGCCCGCGATCGCTGCCGGGAACCTGAAGGAAGGCGACGTTGTCGGTGTCTATATGAAGGACGGCTGGCTGTACGCCGCGAAGGAGTCACAGAACGCGATGGGCGAGGTGATCGCCGATGCCGTCGCCGGGCAGGACGTCGGGATCGCGCAACTCACCGGGCTGATCGACCATACCGAGGGGACGGTCCGCGTCCTCAAGGTGCCGCGGATCGAGAGAGGGGGCTCGCGGAAGGTCGACCTTGCCGGGATGCAGAAGGTCCTTGCCGGGGTGCAGATGGTCGGGGTCGTCGGGCTTGAAGCGGCTATCGCCCTGCGGGCGGCAGGCCGGGAGCCCGACATCACCTTCGGCTCGCGGGAAGGTGCGGTCGAGGCCGCCTTCCACGGTGTCGAGTGTGCGGTCCTCATCGTCGACGAGGAGTTCACCGATTTTCTCAAGCGCCTTGAGAGTGCAGGGCTGAACTACACCATCCACGACCTTATCATTCCATGATTGTCATCATCGCCCCGCAACGGGGCTCATATAAACTCATTCTTTTTGACGGGCGGTCTGTCAGGGAGACCGGGGTCTTCGAACTCGCCCATTCTACCCGCGGGTATCGGCCGACAAACCTGAAACTCCGCGCATCCGGGCGGAGAAATTACCAGAATGTCCCGACAAAGAAACTGATCGACCTGATCCGGGGGTCCGACGTCAGGATCACGAAACCCGAGCCCGGACTCCTGGCATTTCTCGGGGACTTCCAGGTCCCCCCGGCAGAGGTGAAACTCTGCCGCATCTGCCTCCTCGAAGACAAGGTAACCCCGCTGTCAAAGAAGAACGGCGTGCGCTTCGGCAGGGAGCATATCTGCATGGAGTGCGCCGAGAGGGAACTGCGGCGGGAGATGGGCTATGTGGGCCGTTTCGGCACGAGGTCGTTCTCGCATATCAGGAGCCTCCTCGACTCGTACCGCGACGTGGACCGTGTGCTCTCCCTCCTCCAGCCGGAGCAGCGTGACTCCTCCCAGACGCTCTTCGACCGCATGGAGGCGGTGGAGCCGATCGATACGCAGCACATCACGCAGCTGCCTGTGCCCCCCGCCTTTGCAAAGGCCTCGGGCGTCGAGTATCTCACGCCTGTCCAGCAGCTTGCCGTCAATGCCGGTCTCCTTGAACGCCAGGACCTTCTGGTCGTCTCGGCGACGGCAAGCGGCAAGACCTTTGTCGGCGAGATGGCCGGGCTCAAGAATCTGCTCGAAGGGAAGGGCCGTCTCCTCTTCCTTGTCCCTCTCGTCGCCCTTGCAAATCAGAAATATCTCCGTTTCAGGGAACGCTACAAGGGCATCGCCTCCGTCTCCCTCCAGACCGGGAGGAGCCGTCTCAACCTCCCGGAGACGCGGCCTGTCGGCGAGAGGAACACCCGCGCCGAGATCATCGTGGGCACGTACGAAGGAGTCGACACGGTCTTCCGGAACGGGAAGACCCTCGCGGACATCGGCACCGTGGTGATCGACGAGGTCCAGAACCTCGAAGAACCCGAGAGGGGCCACCGTCTAGACGGCCTCATCGCACGGATCAAATACGCCTCGCCGAAGGCCCAGTTCCTGTATCTCTCGGCGACCATCGGGGCCCCGAGCGTCCTTGCACGAAAACTCGGCGCGAAACTCGTGCGCTACGACAGCAGGCCCGTCCCTCTCGAACGCCACCTGATCTTCTGCGAGAAGAAGAAGAAGATCCAGTTCATCAAGTCGATGGTGAAGGAGGAGTTCGGGCGGCGGTCCTCGAAGGGGTATCACGGGCAGACGATCGTCTTCACGAATGCCCGGTCGCGGTGCCACACCCTTGCAGATGCCCTGGGCCAGAACGTGGCCAGGCCGTACCACTCGGGCCTCACCTCGCAGGAGCGCCGCCAGGTCGAGGACCTCTTCGCCTCGCAGAAGATCGCCTGCGTCGTCACGACCGCGGCTCTCGCCGCGGGCGTGGACTTCCCGGCATCCCAGGTGATCTTCGACGCTCTGGCGATGGGGATCAAGTGGCTCAGCGTGCAGGAGTTCAACCAGATGCTCGGCCGTGCCGGGCGTCCCGACTTCCATGACCAGGGCAGGATCGTCATCCTCGCCGAACCCGGCGCGACCTACTCGAAGACCTCGAAGGCGACCGAGGAGGAGATGGCGATCCTTCTCCTGAAGGGCGAGATGGAGGAGGTCGCCCCTGTCTATGACCTCGAAGGGAGTTCCGAGGAATTTGCCGCGAACGCCGTCGCCTGTCACGGCGACGAGGCGCAGATACAGTGGATGGAGCGGCTGATGGTCGGCAGTCTCGAACCTGTCCTCCAGACCCTGATCGAGACAAAACTGGTGAAAAGGAAGAAGGGTGAGATCGAACTCACCGATCTGGCCAGGGTGATGGCCCGCCACTTCATCGGCGTCGAGAAATTGATGCGCGTCCGCGACCTTGTCCGCGAGATGGAGGGCCCCCTGATGATCGCCGCCGAGATCGACGGCACGAAAGCGGGGGAGGAGAGGTCGTAGGGCCTCTCCCTGTCCCGGGCCGGAAAAGGCCCGATCTTTTGTGTTCTGCCCTGTACTTTGGTGCATCTCTCCCCCGCGCTGCGATGGGCGTTTGAGGGTCTGTGATATCTTTTCTCCTTTATGGTGCATTTTCAACGTGGCAATCTGATTTTTGCCAGAATTTTCTTGGATTTTCATATGATATCTGGCCGATGCAGCGCCATGAAATTAGATACTTTAATATAATATTACTTGATTATGTATGGTACACGAGGCGCGGGCATGGACTCCACAGTTTCAACACCACAAGAGGCACGATCGATTGCCGCACAGATCACCGGGGACGGCCTCGACTGCGAAAAAATCGTGACATCCGGGGACGGGGTGCGGGCCCTTCTTGAGAGGAATGCAGAGAAACTCCCCCCTGTCGGTGAGATACTGGAAAGACTCAAAAAATATGAAAGTTGCGAATAAATTTCTCTTTTGACGTGTTCAGGTCTCAGGAGAGGCAGACCCAGCGGTCATAGAGGGGATCGCGGTCGCTCTCCCTGACTTCGGGCGTCCGCCCGGCAGAGCGGCACCAGGCCGCGACCATGCGGGCCTCCTCCTCCGTGGCGACGGTGATGAGCGTCTCCTCTGAGAGGGCCAGAAGTTCGAGGGTGAGTCTCTCCCATATTCCGCTGTCGAAGGAGCGGATCGTCCCCATCATAAATGCCGTCCCGTAGGGGACCGGCCTGAAATAGGTGGTCGCCATCGTCCCGTCGATGCACGCAGTCTCTGCCGGCACCAGACGCCCCTCCTCGAAGCCGCGGGCAAGAAGAGCGGGGTCGTGGTCGTAGGCG
Source organism: Methanofollis sp. UBA420 (assembly GCF_002498315.1). Taxonomy (NCBI): domain Archaea; kingdom Methanobacteriati; phylum Methanobacteriota; class Methanomicrobia; order Methanomicrobiales; family Methanomicrobiaceae; genus Methanofollis; species Methanofollis sp. UBA420. The sequence continues at coordinate 573,172 of NZ_DAGX01000005.1, read as the reverse complement.
AGCGTCCGCATCCCGGCCGACCTGAGTGCGGCGGCGCCGACACCTGAGCCACAGCAGCAGTCGATACAGACGGCCCCCTCCTGCCTGCCCCAGACCTCTGTGACGAGGCCCGCGATCTTGCCCGGCCTGTCAGGCGGGATGTCCTCGATCGACGGTTTGACCTCTCTCAGGATCGCGGCGCTGTAATACTCCCGCACCGCGCCGGTCCAGACGTCTCTGTCCTCCTGGTAGATCTCTCCGTCCGTCCCTTCAAAGAGGTCGATCACCTCTGTCGCCGGGGTGTGGAAGAGGTAGTTCGCCGCGTACCACGCGCCGCCGCTCCTGAACGCGACGGCCATGAGGTCCTCGTTCTCGTCGACGAGGAGTTTTCCGGCCTCGGGGTCAAGGGAGAGGATGGGGTCCGCCGACGCCGGGTCCGCGAGGTCGGCGAACGAGTCCTCGACACATATGAGATCGGTCAGTTCGAGTATTTCCGCTGCTTTCATGCTTCCTCCTGCACTTCTCTCTCGAACCTGACACCCTCGGGCGCCCGGATCGTCCCGTCTATACGGGCTTTCTCGTCGAGGGCGAGGGTCCTGCCGCTCACATTGCCGAGGATGTGCACTCCCGGCGCCACGGCGACTTCCTCGCCGCCCTCGACATTGCCGTGGACCTGCGTACCGTCCCCGACCCTGATAAGTCCGTTCGCCCGCAGGCTCCCGAAGATAGTGTTGTCCCGGCCGACCATGATCGAGGAGGCCCTGATATTGCCGTGGAGGCGGCAGCCGTTCCCGATCGTCATCATGGTCGGGACGGAGAAGACCTTCATGTCGATGTTCGAGGACGGCGGGATGAGCAGGGGGTTCTCGTCGTCTTCGTCTTCGTCCTCGCCGAAGATCTCCTTCAGGGCGTCGTCGATCTCGTCGGGGTTGTCGATCTTCAGGAGGGTCATTACATAGAGGATGAGGTAGGCGATCACCGGCATCGGGTTCCTGATCGAGATCCACCCTTTTGCCTCGAAACCCCGCTCGATATGGACGTTGTCGCCGACATCGAGGTCGCCCTGAACGATGAGTTTGCCGTGGACCTTCACCCCTTCCCCGAGATAGGCATCTGCAGCAGCGATCACGTCGCCGTTGATCTCGCACCAGTTGTCGATCCTGACGTCACCGTCCGCAACAATGCTTCCGTTGAGAGTGCAAAATTCGCAGACGACGATGTCTTTCCCTTTCAGCCCGTAGTCGATCGTGCAGCGGTCCCCGATGATGATGGTATTCCCCGTCTTCAGGGTATGTTCCTGCAGTTCGGTGCCGTCGGGGAATGAACACTGGTATATCCAGTCCTGAATCCCGTCTTCCATGAACAGGTACACACTCACCCCGCGCCCTTATCAGTCTTGTCAAAAGGCCCGTTCAGGAACGGGAGAAGAGATGCGCCGCAATTCTGCGGGAAAGGAATGAATGTGCCGACGTCAGGAGAGACTCCGCGGACATGCCGCGGGAAGAACCGTTACGGACCGTTCTGTCCTGATAAAAAATGGGTGTTCAGGCCGCGACCACGATGGGCGCGGTCTCGAGCTTGGACTTGATGATCTCGACCCGGCGGACCGGGAAGATCGGCTTGATCAGCTTGAAGACTTCCTTGGCAGTCTCGCCCGAGACGACAGCCTTCGAGAATTCGTCGAAGGAGGCCTGGGCCGCCTGTTCAAGGACGCTCTTCATCGTCACTGCCCTGATCTCGTGCACCTGGCTGAAGTTCGCCCTGTTGATGGTGAAGCACGTGATGGTGAGGCGGACCTTCTTGCCGTCCTTCGTGGGGACGAGGATGATGGAGTCGATCCTGGAGGTCTTTCTCTTTACGAGCCCGCGCATGTAGTCGCGGGTGATCTCGTGTCCGACGAACTCGGTATAGGCCGCGTCGCCGGCGACGTTGTTCACCCTGAAGCGCATCTTGATGTGCTGCTTCGCGTAGTCCTGCGAGATCTCGCCGAGCGTGGTCTGCATCACGCGGCCCATCACGAGGGAGGGGTCAGCGGAGATCGTGTCGCCGATATAGGTCTTGCCGAATGCTTCGGGACCGTAGACCTTGTACCAGGACTTGGCCTTCCAGCCTTCGACTCTCTTTCCAACCTGCTTTCTCTTTGCCATGAAATCACCAGATTATTTGAATTAAATTCCGTATCCTCTTTTCCAGAGAGTTATGTCGCTCTTTCAGGCCCTGCCCGCTTTCTCGAGGAGGTACGAACAGACCTCCTCTGCGATGGCGAGGTTCATCAGGTAGTCGTCCACCGACGCCGTCACCGACCGCAGGTGTTCGCCCCGGATCCCGGTGACGACCGCGTCGTCGCCCGCGGCCGCCGTCTCCATGCCGGAGAGGTTGTCGGGGGCGAGGGCGCCGGCGACGCACTCTGCACGTGCGCTCCCGGTCGTGATGGTGCCCTCGATCCGGATCATGCGGCCACCATCCTGGCGAACTCCTTCCTGAACTCGCCGATCCGGTCGGCCGGGATGCGTGCGCCACCGCGGTTCCTGTGACCGCCGCCTGTCCCGCCGGTCTGCGCGGCGACCGTCCTGAGGATCTCCTCGAGGTCGGTCTCCACGCCCGGCGGACAGCGTGCCGAGACCTGCCAGACATCCCCGGCCGGTGCGATCACCGCGACCGGCCCGGTCTGCTTGAGGTCGTAGGCGAGGCAGTCGGCAACGCCGCTTGCCGCGACGGCGTCGGAAACCTCGTAGATCGTCCCGGCGTCGTCGGCCTTCCTGGCGGCGAGTGCGTCGAGCACCCGGCGCCTGAAGGCCCCTGCGACTTCCATGGCCTCAGGAACGCACTCCGGGGCCCTGAGGCAGACCGATGCCGCAAGTCCGCCGCGGCCCTGCTGGCCGCAGCCGTCGATGACGGCGGCAAGGGTGCGTGCGTCCTCGATCACCTCGCGTTCCAGCCGGTAACGGTCGCCGTACACGCGGGAGAAGACCGACGGTGCCGCGTCAGCCCCGGCATCCAGCACGAGGAGGGAGAGGAGGACGTCGTCGGCCACCTCTTCCTCGCCTGTTGCGGCGTCGAGGATGCGGGTCACGGCGTCGTCGTTCCCGCTGAGACCGCTGATGTACGGGGTGACCGCCGTTTCAAGAGCTTCGTGCAGCGTGTTTCCCGGAAGGAGGAGCCCTCTTTCCGGGCTGATGAAGCCGTTGGCGATCCCCTCGTTCAGGATCTCCCTGTTGGTGCCGGAGAACTGCTGGCCGTCCCCGATCATGCCGAGGACAGCAAGCCCTGCAAGGTCGCGGTTGTCCCCGAGCGCCTGGGCGACCAGGTAGGCCGCGCCCGATGCCGAGAGCTCCTGTTCCCCGTCGAGGCCCGCAAGGTGCGGGTTGACGTGGAACTCCCCGGTGAAGTGGGGGACGTGATGGTCGACGACCATCGTGCTCTCCGGCAGGTCGGCAAGGCCGGCCCCGAGGTCGCAGAGCAGGGTCGATTCAGGGTGCCCGATCTCGTCGGCCCTGATGCCCTGCCGTATCCGCAGCCGAAAACGCAGGCCCGCGCGGAGCATGGCCTGAGCGAGGATCGCCCCTGCGGCGATCCCGTCGGCGTCATGGTGCGCGTAGACCTCGACAAAGTCGGTGGCACGGATCTTCCCTGCCACCCGTTCAGCAGCGGCCTGAATGGACATAACTTATCTGGAGAGGAGAATCTCGGCAGTCTCCGGTTTGTAGGTCCAGCCCTTCTCGAGCTTTCCGCTTGTCGTGTAGTACCTCACCAGGCGGCGCACCTTGGACTCGGTGAGCTGGAGCTGCCGCTTGTTGTGAAGGTCGTTTTTGTTCTCGGCAAGGTGCTTCCTCATCCCGAGCGCCTTGGCGATCAGGTTGCGGAGGTCCTCCGGGAGGTCCGACCCGAGGTTGTGTTCCTCGAGGATCTCGCCGATCTTCTTGCCTGCCACGAGTTTGACATCAGAGACGCCGTACTTGTCCCTGAGGATGAACCCGATCTCGCTGCTGGAGTTGCCCTTTTTGCGAAGGTCGACAACAATCTTCACGGCTTCGTCTGCCGACATGCCGCACCACTCGGGTGCTTCAGTGCGGTATGGGGCGACGGAACAGGACTTGCCTCTCCTTCGTGCATGCATTCGTGCCATGATCTACCTCTCAAATGACAGAGTAAGTCCAGAAAAGAGCAGAAAGTACTTCTACTGACTTTTCGGTAATCCCGAGCCATTTCGGCCATGCCATCGGGCACGTCGGACTTACGTCAGCCAGCACAGAAACGTGCTGGTTATTCATCCACCTGCGCGGTATTAAGGCTGTCGCCGGCCCGGATCATAACCTTTAATGCCGCCGTTGTGGGACTATTCCTGCAGACGGACCGCATGGCACACGATTTGCTCTCAGCATTCCATGCCTGGCCATGGAAACTGCCTGTCCTCCTCGCCGCGACAGGCGGCGCCCTCGCCGCCACGGTCTTTGCGGCGTCGTTCGGCGTGACGACCGTTGTCGCCCATCTCTTCTTCGTCCCGGTCATCCTTGCGGTCTGCTGGTACGGCTGGAAGGGCGTTGCGATGACGGCGGCCCTCCTCGTCGCCTATCTCCTGGTCATTGCATTTTTCTTCGGCACGGCGTCGCCTGTCTTTATCGAAGCGGCAGGCCGCGCCGTCGTCATTGCCGCCGTCTCCCTCCTCCTCGCCCTTTTGTCGGCGCGGATCTCGGGCCTGGCGCAGGACTACCACGGGATCTTCGAGCACTCCGGGGGCGGGATCCTGATCGTCGACCGGGAGGCCCAGGCCGTGCTTGCCGCGAACCGCGCCGCCGCCGGCATGCTCGGCTTCTCCCCGGACGACATGGTCGGGCGGTCGATTTCGTCCCTGTTCCCGGATGCAGCGGCCGGGGAGAGCGCCGCGACGGCAATCCGGGAAGGTGAATCCCTGGAGGGGGTGGAGGCGGCGCTGACCGCACGGGACGGCAGCGTCCGCTGGGTCAGGTTCTCCACCGGTTCACTCCCCGGCGGGAGGGTCGCCTGCACCCTCCTCGATGTCTCCGACCAGAAGGAGGAGGCGCGGGAGATGGAGGCCCTCGCCCGTTTCACCGGCGACAACCCGAACCCCGTCTTCAGTGTCGATAGTGCAGGGAGGATGATGTACGCCAACGCGGCCGCCGCACCCCTGGAGTCCATCTGGGATACGGAGGCGGGACGGCCCTTCCGCGTGCTGATCGCCGCTGTGGTCGCCCGGGCGATGGATGGAGGGAAAAACGAGGAGATCGAGGTGACGATCGCCGGACGGACTGTCCTGTGCATGGTCGTGCCGGTGGCAGGCGAGGGCTATGCCAACATCTACGGGCGGGACATCACCGCCAGAAAGACGGTCGAGGAGGCGATCCGCCTCGAAGAGCAGAGGCTTGAGGCGCTTGTCAGGCTGAACGGGATGGACGGTGCACCTGTCAGGGCGATCGCCGACTATGCCCTGGAGAGCGGGATCTCTCTCACCGGCAGCGAGATCGGGTACGTCGCCTTTCTCAATGAGGACGAGTCGGTCCTGACGATCCAGTCCTGGTCACAGAAGGCGCGGGAACAGTGCCGGGTGAGAGACCCGCCGAAGGTGTACCCCCTTGAACAGACCGGGCTATGGGGGGAACCGGTCAGGCAGCGCCGCACGGTCATCGTGAACGACTATGCCGCACCCTCCCCCCTCAAGAAGGGCACGCCGCCGGGCCACCCTCCGATCCGGCGGTTCCTGAGTGTCCCGGTCTTTTCCGGGCGGCGGATCGTTGCGGTCGCCGGGGTGGCGAACAAGGCCGGGCCGTACGACGATGCCGACGCCAGGCAACTCGCCCTCTTGATGGGTGAGATGTGGACGCTCCTGCAGAGAAAATGGTATGCCGAGGACCTGGCCCGTTCTGAAAATCTCTACCGCACGGTCTTCGAGGCCACGGGCACGGCGACGATGGTCATCGACGAGGCCGGCACGGTCACCCACGTGAACTCCCGGTTCGGCCCCTTCTTCGGGTACGACCCGGCCGACCTGGTCGGGAAGAGTGTCTGGTCCACTCTCTTCACCGGCCCGGCCGCGGAGGTCACGCGGCGCTACCATGCACAGAGGCGGTATGGGACAGGGGCGCCCTCGACGTACGAGGTGCAGTTGCAGGACCGTGAGGGGCAGACGCGCGATGTCCTCCTCACCGCGGCACTCATTCCGGGGACCCTCACGAGCATCGTCTCCCTGGCAGACATCACCACCCTGAAGGAGACTGAACGCGAACTCCTCGAACGCAACAGGGAACTCTCTTTTCTCTCGGAGATCGGGGGCATCTCGGTCTCGTCCTCCTCTCTCTCCGCCATGCTCGGGGCGATGCTGCAGACTGTGCTCCAGACCTCTGGTCTCGACGGCGGGGCTATCCATCTTATCGACGAATCGGGTGGGGCGACTGCATCGCTCGTCTGCCAGTACGGCGTCCCCGACGCCGCTGCCGTCCCGGCCGTCTCGCCGGTCGCGGAGGGGACCCTGCCCGCCTGGGCCGCCGAACAGTTTGCAGCCGCGGTTGCGGTGCCCCTCCTTGCCGGGCAGGAGCGTCTCGGCGTCATGACTGTCGGGGGCGATCACCCGTTTTCCGACAAAGAGGAATCTTTCCTTGCCGTGGCCGGGCGTTCGATTGGCCCTGCCATCCAGAGGGCGGTCCTGCGGGCCGAACGCGAGCGGGCGAGCGAGGAGGCGAACCTGTACCTGGACATCATGACCCACGACATCAACAACGCGAATGCCGTGGCGATGGGGTACAGCAGTCTCCTGGCCTCGATGCTCTCCGGCAGGGAGGAGGCGCTGGCAAAGGGAGTGCTTGCCGGCATCAGGCAGAGCGCGGAGATCATCACGAATGTCTCGACCTACCGGACAATGAGCAGGCGGCGGACGAGGGTCGAGCCCATCCCGCTGGACCGCGTGATCCGGGGGCAGGTCGCCGTCTTTTCCGACGTGGACGTCAGGTACGGCGGGACTGACGGCATCGTCGAGGCGGACGAACTCCTCTCCGAGGTCTTCGCGAACCTGATCGGGAACGCGGTGAAGTTCGGCGGCACCGGGGTCACGATCTGGATCACGGTGGCGGACAGAAACGGCGAGGTGGCGGTGACGGTCGCGGACAATGGTCCGGGCATCCCCGACGACCAGAAGGTGCGTGTCTTCGAGCGTTTTGTCCGGAACTCAACACGGGCCTCGGGCAAGGGCCTCGGCCTCTGGATCGTGAAGATGCTTGTCGAGCGCTATGGCGGGAGCATCGCGGCCGCGGACCGCGTGGCCGGCAGTCCGGGCGAGGGCGCGGCGATGGTCGTCGTCCTGCGGAAAGCAAAGGCGGCGGGGAAATAACCTTTAATATCTTTGACGGGCAAGAGTGTATGGTACCTGCGATAGTAGTCTAGTGGTAGGACAGTGGCTTCCCAAGCCACTAACTCGGGTTCGAATCCCGGCTATCGCATAATAGGCGGCCCTGTGATATACCCTGCACGACCGGGTCGTTTCATGGCTCTTCTTTCTCCGTTTTCGAGATTTTGTGATCATCATTTTTCCGTGGATTTGAGTCTCCATGCCATCGGTGGTGAGGGCAGTGCCAGCTGAAACCAGAAATCCTAAATAACGACATCTCAGAAATGAGACTATCATGCCGATTGAAGTCTCCCTGTGGAATATTTCATCTGATATCGTCAAAAAAATTGAGTATTCTTCCATTGACTCAGAAAAACGGCTTGAAGACATACTCTGTGAAGACCTCTCCATCCTTGACGACGACCTGTTGTTGCTCGGCAGGCAGGTCCCGACAGGTTTTGGAAAGTATATCGATATGCTCGGGATAGATCCCACAGGAAAACTCACCGTCATCGAATTGAAAAAGGATAGAACACCACGGGAAGTGATTGCTCAGGTTCTGGACTATGCCTCCTGGGTGAAAGATCTCTCGTACGCGGATGTGAAAGAGATCTGCAACGAGTTCCACAAAGCAGAATTTGAATCACTTTTTGGTGAGAAATTTGGCATTTCCCCTCCGGAGGAGATCAATCAGGAGCATGACATGGTCATCGTCTGTTCAGACCTGGACAACGAAACAGAACGCATCCTGAACTATCTCTCCGAAGGTTATAACGTCCCGATAAATGCCGTGTTCTTTCGATTTTTTTCAGATGCGGGATCAGAATATCTCTCGCGCAGCTGGCTCATCGATCCGCGGGAGGCCGAGGAGAGATCGGACAAAACAAAATCGAATAAAAAAAGCGAGCCATGGAACGGCCGTGATTTCGTCGTAAATGTCGATGCATGCGACGGTATATCGGTATGGAAAGATATGCAAAAATATGGTTTCGCCTCAGCAGGCGGCGGCATATGGTATAGCAAAACGCTCATGAATCTCTTTCCCGGAGCCCGTGTCTTTGCCATGATCCCGAAGAAAGGGTATGTGGGGGTTGGAACCGTACAGGCCGCGAGCGTACGGGTCAGGGATTTTTCCGTTATGGAGGGAGAAAAGGAAGTATCGATCCTCGATGTACCCCTGAAATGTGAAGGACTGAAACATGATCCCGACGATCCTGATCGTTGTGAATATTTCGTTCGCGTTGAATGGATGCGAACGGTCCCGGAAGATCAGGCATTCTGGGTAAAAGGACTGTCGGCAAACCAGAACAGCGCCTACAAATTGAGAAATAAGTTTACGCTCGATGCATTAACAGAGCACTTCGGGTTGGAGGATTCATAATCCCGGCGAAAAAATGGCATGGCGATCGGTGAGGATCGCAGGTCCGTCCCTCCCTCCGCCCCCAACCTCTATCCCCGCCCTCATCCAACCTCATCCAGATGCACACCACCGATGACGAGATCCAGGCCTACGTGGAAACGACCCTCAAAAATTCCGGTTCCCACGGCCTCGACCACACCCTCAGGGTCACCGCTCTCTGCCGGGAGATCGGCCTCGCCGAGGGTGCCGACATGCGGGTGCTCGTCCCGGCCGCCCTCCTCCACGACATCGCCCGCCCCCAGGAGGAGGAGACGGGCGTCCCCCACGAGGAGGAGGGGGCGAGGATCGCGGAAGAGTACCTCGGGGCGATCGGCTACGACGCTGCCCTCGTCCCGGCGGTCTCCCATGCCATCCGCGCCCACCGGTACAGCACGGGCGCTGCGCCCGCGACACTGGAGGCGAAGGTCCTCTCCGACGCCGACAAACTGGACGCCATGGGTGCGGTCGGCCTCGCCCGGACGTTCCTGCAGGCCGGCGAACGCGGGGGTGGCATCCCTGACGCCGTCGATCATATCCACGAGAAACTCCTGAAGCTGAAGGGCCTGGTGTACACACAGACCGCCCGTGCCCTCGCGGAAGAGAGGCACGCCTTCCTGAGCGACTTCGTAGGGGCCCTCGAAGATGAGATGCGTCGGCGGTGATCCCCTCTTCTTTTTTTTCGACGGTGACGGAGAGCGCCGGAAAACCGGAACGTTGATGTGTTCACAATTGTGAATAGTGATCGCTTCACAATTGTGAAACCCCGGCGACAGACCTGCCGTCGTCCCGGGCCTCTCAGGGTGACTATCATGATCAGCAACACAGGGAACATTCCCGCCGGAGGGTCGAGATGAGGATCGTCTCCATCCACGCGGACAGCATGCACTACCGTGCGACGAAGAAGACGCCCTTCGCCGAACCCCTCGACGAAAAGGAGGGCGGCATGGAGGAGTGCGTCGTCCTCTTCTGCTGCGTCGAGGAGATGGACCGCCTGGACCCCGCGGCCGTCGTCGGGAAGGCCGCCCGGAACGTCCTCGCCCGCATGGCGATGCTGAAGGCACAGCGGGCGATCGTCTACCCGTACGCCCACCTCGCCTCAGACCTCTCCGACCCGTCGACCGCCCTCCAGATCCTCGACGGCCTCGCCGACGCCCTGCGTGAGGCCGGCATCGAGGTGCGGAGGGCGCCCTTCGGGTGGTACAAGAAGTTCGACCTCGCCGGGAAGGGCCACCCCCTCGCCGATCTCTCGATGACCATCTGCCCGTACGACGGGACCGAGTGCGGCCCTGTCTGCCCCCACTGCCGCCACCCCCTGAAGGGGGCGGAGACGCCCGACCGTCCCTGACCGGTACTCTTTTGCTGCCGTCGAGAGAGTACAGTGACAGCGAAGAGCATGCGAGAGGAAAAACCGATAATCTACCTGAACAACGCGGCGACGACCTGGCCGAAACCCCCGGCGGTCGTCGCGGCGACCGCGGCCTCCCTTGCCCGTCCGGTCTTCGGGTCCGGGCGGACCGCCGGGACGGAGGGCGAGGACTATCCCACGCTCGCACGCGAGGCTCTCACCCGCCTCTTCCATGCCGGGCCCGCGGAGCACTATATCTTCACCCTGAACGCCACCGACTCCCTGAACCTCCTCATCCGGGGATTTCTTGCCGCCCACCCCGGCCCCTGCCATGTCCTGACCACAGCCCTCGACCACAACGCGGTGCAAAGGCCTCTCCACGAACTGGAGAAGCAGGGGCGGATCGGCCTCACCGTCGTCCCCTTCGACGAAGACGGCCAGGTCTCCCCCGCCGACGTCGAGAAGGCCCTCCGCCCGGAGACGCGGCTCATGGTCATGGCGCACGGGAGCAACGTCCTCGGCACCGTCCAGGATATCGGGGCGATCGGGAATCTCCTCCACGACCGCGGCGTCTACCTCGTCGTCGACGGGGCGCAGACCGCCGGCCATGTCCCGGTGGATCTCGGTGCCCTCCCTGTCGACGCCTACGTCTTCACCGGGCACAAGGGCCTCTTCGGCATCACCGGGACAGGGGGATTCTATATCCGCGACCCCGACGAGGTGGCCCCGGTGAGGGTCGGGGGCACCGGGACAGACTCCTTCTCCCTCTTCCAGCCGCGGGAGATGCCCGAGAGGTTCGAGGCCGGGACGCCGAACTACCCCGGCCTTGCGGCTCTCGCTGCCGGCGTGGAGTTCGTCCTCTCCGTCGGCGTCGACGCCGTTGCGGAGAAGGCGGAGCGCCAGACGGCGTACATCATCGGGGAACTCGAAAGAGAGCCGAACATCGTCGTCCACACGAGACGCCCGGCCCTGCCGATCGTCTCCTTCTCCATCGCAGGGATGGACGACGACGACGTCGGGTTCGTTCTCGCCCGCGCCTACGGCGTCGTCACCAGGACCGGCCTCCACTGCGCCCCTCTCGTGCACCGGGCGGTCGACGGCGGGAAAGGATGCGTGCGGCTCAGTCTCTCCTGGTTCACCACCGACGAGGAGTGCGAGGCCGCGGCCGCGGCCATACGGGAGGTTGCACGCCATGCGTGTCATACGGTCGGTTCGCCATAAGTCCTGCGCCGACGGCACCCTCATGAAGGAGTTCGTCCTCAGCGCCCCGCTGACGGCGGGGTTCTTCTCGTACCTCGGGAACTTCGGGCGCGTGGAGGCGATGCCGGACCTCGGCGAGGGATTCTACACCTTCGAGAAGACGGACTTTTTCTCCATCAAGGGGTTTGCCGGGGACACGACGGTCGAGGTGCGGTTCAGGCGCGAGGTGGTGGACCTGACGACCGACTTCCTGTACTCCCTCTTCTCCCTGTACCGGGACGGCGACCCCGAACTCCCGACGCTGAAAAGGCGGGAGAGTGCGCTCGCCGGGCGGGTGCACGAGCACCTGTACGGGAAGTGACTGCCTCCACCGGAAGACCTCTCATATTCCCCGCCCAAGTGATCATAACCATGGACGGAAAGATCTGCGCTGACCTCCTCTCGCAGGTGCGGGAGAGACGGCCGCTCGTACACCACATCACCAACACCGTGACGATCAATGACTGCGCCAACATCACGCTCTGCGCCGGGGCCGCGCCGGTGATGGCGGAGGCGATCGAGGAGTCGGCCGAGATGGTCGCGGCTGCCGGGGCCCTCGTCCTGAACATCGGGACTCTCAACCCGGCGCAGGTGGAGTCGATGCTCCTCGCGGGCAGACGGGCGAACGACCTCGGCGTGCCTGTCGTCCTCGACCCGGTCGGGGCCGGGGCGACACGCCTGCGGACCGACGCGGTCCTGCGGATCCTGAAGGAGGTGAAGGTCGCCGTCCTGAAAGGAAATGCCGGGGAGATCGGCGTCCTCGCCGGCATGGGCGGGAAGGTGCGGGGCGTGGACTCGTGCGGTCTTGCCGGCGACCCGGTCGAGACGGCGAAGGCCTGCGCCCGGGCGACAGGCACGGTGGTGGCGATGACCGGCGAGACGGACGTCGTCACCGACGGGGACCGCGTCGTCCTGGTCAGGAACGGGAACGCCATGATGGACCGCCTCTCCGGCACCGGGTGCATGGCCTCCTCGGTGGTCGGGTCCTTCGTCGCGGTCGCCGACGACCCCCTCACCGGCGCCGCCGCGGCCCTCGCCGCCTTCGGGCGTGCCGGGGAGAAGGCGGCCGCGGGTGCCCGCGGGCCGTACTCCTTCAGGACCGCCCTCTTCGACGAACTCTACGGCCTGACACCCGGCGACCTCGCGGAGGGGGCGCGGCTGGAGGCCGTCTGATGGGCTACGACCTGTACGTCGTCACCGATAGGGAGGTCGGCCGCGGCCTCTCCCACCTCGACCAGGCCCGTCTCGCCGTTGCCGGCGGGGCCGACGTCGTCCAGATGCGGGACAAGACGATGAACACCTCGGCCCTCCTGCGGGAGGCGCGGGCGGTCAGGGCGGTCACCGCCGCGGCAGGCGCCCTCTTCATCGTCAATGACCGCCTGGACGTCGCCCTGGCGGTCGGCGCCGACGGCGTCCACCTCGGCCAGGACGACCTCCCGGTGGAGGAGGCGCGGGTGCTCGCCCCGCCCGGTTTCATCGTCGGCCTCTCTGTCGGCGACGTCGCGGAGGCGGTGGAGTCCGTCGCCGGCGGCGCCGACTACGTCGCCCTCAGCCCCACCTTCTCGACCGCCTCGAAGGCCGACGCCGGACCCGGCCACGGCCTTGCGACCCTCCGGGCGGTCCGGTCCGCAGTCTCCGTCCCTCTCCTCGCTATCGGCGGCATCGGCCCCGAGAACGTGGCCGACGTCATCGCCGCAGGCGCCGACGGCGTCGCCGTCATCTCCGCCGTCGTCGGGCAGGAGGACGTGACCGCCGCCGCCCGGACGATGAAAAACCTCGTCGCCGCCGCAAAGAGCGCCCCGCACCTCTCCGGCGCCCGTGAAAAGGCCGGGGACGATGTCGCGTTCTGAGAGGGTGTTGTCTCCCCTCTTTTGCATCGGGGGAGGGGTACAAGACCGCCTTCCCCATAATCATGGCCGGGGGACTCCTCGCTATCGCTCGTCCAGCGAAGGTCTTCGACCTTCTCGACTCCCTCCGGTCGTCACTCGAAAATCAAAGATTTTCTCGAACTCGCTACGCTCGTTTCCCCCGGACCCCCGATCTTGGGATAGGGCCGGGGAAGAGCGATGTGAATACGCTGAAGGGAAGATTGCTATCTCCCCGCCTATCCTGAGCGGGGTGCGAGCGATAGCGAGCATGAGAAATACGGGGAAATCGAAGATTTTCCTGTTCTGGCAAATCTTTGATTTGCCGTTGACCGAAGGTTTTCGATTGTCCGGGGGCGTAGTCCCCCGGCATGATACGCCAACCCCCCGCTTTCAATTGGCCTGAGTTCTGGCAGTTGTTGTGGGAATCGAAGAGTATCTTGACGACTCTTACTTCACCGCGAGCATCCTCTCGATCGCCGTCCGCGCCCTGTCGGCGACGTCCGCCGGGACGGTCACCCGCGGTTCGAGGGTCACGAGGGAATTCCTGACCTTTTCGAGGTCGGTCTTCTTCATGTTGATGCAGACTGCCCTCTCGGAGAGCGGGAAAAACTTCTTGTCCGGGCATTTCTTCCGCATCTGGTGGATGATGCCTGTCTCCGTGCCGATGATGAAGGAGCGTGCCGTGCTCGCGCAGGCGTGCCTCACCATCCCTGACGTCGACTGGACATAGTCCGCCAGGTCGATCACCTCGGGCCTGCACTCCGGGTGGACGAGCACCTCGGCCTCGGGGTGGAGGCGGCGGGCGTCCTGCACGTTCTCGGGCGTGAACCTGTCGTGGACATAGCAGAACCCGTCCCAGGGCATCACCTCCTTCGTCGTGAACCGTGCGACATAGCGGGCGAGGTTCCGGTCGGGCACGAAGAGGATCCTCTCCTCCTCCAGGGACTCCACCACCTTCACCGCATTCGCCGAAGTGCAGCAGATGTCGCTCTCCGCCTTCACCTCCGCGGAGGTGTTGACATAACAGACGACCGCGGCGTCGGGGAAGCGTTCCTTCAGCACCCGCACCTCCCCGGCGGTGACCATCGCCGCCATCGGGCAGCAGGCGTCGCCCGCCGGCAGCACCACCCTCTTCTCCGGCGAGAGGATCGCGGCGGTCTGGGCCATGAAGTCGACGCCGCAGAAGATGATGACGTCCGCGTCGTAGGCGGTCGCCGCCCTCGCAAGTTCCAGGGAGTCGCCGACGAGGTCTGCGACGTCCTGCACCGCCGGGACCTGGTAGTTGTGCGCAAAGATGACGGCGTCCCTCTCCTCTTTCAGGCGCAGAATTTCTTCAACGAGTCTCTCCTCCATCGTCTCCCGATCCTCCGGAAGGGCAACCATAATGTATATCTGTTTCCACCTCTCCAGTATATAATGTTCACAATTGTGAATGTGTCGGCGCCTCCCCCTGCCGGCGACCAGGAGACGGGTATGCCGAGACTATTGTCAGAAAAAGACCGTGCAATGCTGAGAAAACTCGCGCCCGAGTGCAGCGATCTCGTCTGCAGCGGGTCGGGCGTTCCTTTCCGCTCCCTCCTCCCGCCTGTGGCGAACCACTTCGCCGCCGGGTCCGACGACTTCGGGGTCCGCCTCGCCCGTCTCGACGACGACGAACTCCGCACCCTCGTCGACCTCATCGAAAACGGGGAGGAGAGCCTCGGCTGCGTCCCGCCCGCGTGTGCCGACGTCCTGATCTCCCTCCTCGCGACGCGCCTCGGATCCGGCACGGCCGGGCGTGTCCTCGGCATCTACGAGGCGGCCGCAGGGTGCGAGGACCGGAGGATCTGATGAAAGTCCACCTCTCCCCCGACAGGACCGAGGAGATCGCGGTGACGGCGGCGACCGTCGAGGACGTCCTCCTCATGCTCGGCGTCAACCCCGTCGAGGTGATCGTCTCCCGGAACGGCACCCTCGTCCCCGAGGACACCGTGGTCGGCGGCGACGACGAACTCAGGGTGATCAGGTTTGTCCATGGCGGGTGAGACAGGCCGCTGCTCCTCTCCCGGCTGCACCGAACCCGCGATCACGGTGCTCCGCGGGACCGGTGAGCGCCTCTGCGCCCGCCACTTCACCGCGTCGGTCGAGGACCGGGTGCGGCAGACCGTCGAAGGCCGGGGCATGGTGCAGGACGGCGACGTCGTCGTCGTCGGCCTCTCCGGCGGCAAGGACAGCACCGTCCTCCTCCACGTCCTCAGCCGGATCCTCCGCGGCCGACCCGTCAGGGTCGTCGCCGTCACCGTGGACGAGGGGATCGCGGGCTACCGGGAGGAGACGGTTCAGACAGCCCGCGCCATCACCGCCGCCTGCGGCGTCGAGCACGTCATCGTCTCCTTCGAGGACTTCTGCGGCTGCACCCTCGACACTCTCGTGCGCGACCTCCCCCTGCATCCCTGCACCATCTGCGGGGTGCTGCGCCGCCGCCTCCTCCAGAACGCGGCCCGCGACCTCGGGGCGACGCGCCTTGCGACAGGCCACTGCCTCGACGACGAGGCGCAGTCGGCCCTGATGAACATCCTGAACGGCGACGTCAGGCGGATCGTGCGGACCGGCGTCCCGGATACGGGCGCCTTCGTCCCGCGGATCAAGCCCCTCAGAAATATCCCGGAAAAAGAAGTGACAATGTATGGGATCGTGCAGGGGATCTACACGCCCCTCCCCGAGTGCCCGTATGCCGGGGAGGCCCTGCGGTCTGACGTGCGCCACCTCCTCTCCACCCTCGAATACCGCCACCCCGGCACGATGGTGCGGCTGATGGAGGGGTACGACCGCCTGCGGGAGAGGGTCGGCGGCTGCGTGGAGGCGGAGGGGGTATCGTACTGCCCCGACTGCGGCGAACCGAGCACGGGCGGCCTCTGCCGCGCCTGCGAACTCCTCAGGGATCTCAGGACGCGGTGACTACATCCCGCACTGACTGTCCCCTTCACGCAGCTGCATGCAGATGCCGCAGATCCGTTTCCCCAGGTCCTCGACCTTCCCGTCCTTCAGGTCGACGGCGAGGGACCGGATCGACTCCTTCACCTCGTCCTCGAAGACGATCCTGTAGCCACGCTTCCCGGAGAGGTACTGCGAGACCGCGGACGGTGCCATGTCGAGGAGGCGGGCGGCCTCCAGTTGCGAGACGCCGGCCGCGATCAACTCCCCGGCAATCGCCGCCCGTATCGCCGGCAACACGTCCCAAACGATTAACTGGCACGGTACTTTCATACTATCACAACGTATATACGCAGGAAGAGAGCACCTATCGTGCGTACTTCACAATTGTGAATTAGTGTCCTGCACGAAAATACTTTGCCATCACCCTCCCAGGGTGGTCTCCTGCAGGGCAGACCAGGGGTCAATCGATATGAAGAAACTGGTGTACATGGACCACGCGGCGACCACGCCCGTGAAACCCGACGTCCTCGAGGCAATGCTCCCGTACTTCTCCGAAAAGTTCGGCAACCCCTCCTCCCTCTACGCGCTCGCCCGCGACTCGAAGGAGGCGGTGGAACACGCACGGGCGCAGGTCGCGGCGGCGATCGGCGCATCGCCCGACGAGATCTTCTTCACCGCCGGGGGATCGGAGTCTGACAACTGGGCGATCAAGGGGACCGCCTTTGCGAACAGGAAGAAGGGCGACCACATCATCACCACGGCGATCGAGCATCACGCCGTCCTCCACACCTGCGAGTACCTCGAAAAGCAGGGTTTCACCGTCACCTACCTCCCGGTGGACAACTACGGCATGGTCGACCCTGCGGACGTCGAGGCGGCGATCACCGACAGGACCGTCCTGATCACGGTGATGGCCGCGAACAACGAGATCGGCACCCTCCAGCCCATCAGGGAGATCGGGCGGATCGCCCGCGCCCACGGCATCCCCTTCCACACCGACGCCGTGCAGGCGGTCGGCGCCGTCCCGATCGACGTGAAGGCCGACACTATCGACATGCTCTCCCTCTCCGGCCACAAGTTCTACGGCCCGAAGGGGATAGGCGCCCTGTACGTCAGGAAGGGCACGAGGCTCGACAGCCTCGTCCACGGCGGCGGGCAGGAACGCCGGCGGCGTGCCGGGACCGAGAACCTCCCCGGCATCGTCGGCCTGGGGAAGGCGATCGAGATGGCGACCACTGACATCGAGGGCCACGCCGCACATATCGCGGCGATGCGGGACCGCCTCCGCGAGGGGATCCTGGCCGCCATCCCGGACACCATCCTGAACGGCCACCCGACGCAGCGCCTCCCGAACAACCTCAATGTCAGTTTCCGCTACATCGAGGGCGAGTCCGTCCTCCTCATGCTCGACGCCCACGGCATCTGCGCATCGACCGGGAGCGCGTGCAGTTCGGCGTCCCTCGAACCCTCGCACGTCCTCCTTGCGATCGGCCTCCCGCACGAGACGGCCCACGGGTCGCTCCGCCTCACCCTGGGCGACCTGACCACCGACGAGGACGTGGACCATGTCCTTGAAGTGCTCCCGACGATCGTGGCGAGACTGCGGAGCATGTCGCCCCTCTATGCGGCGCGGAACGGAGGTGTATGATGTACAACGAGACAGTGATGGACCATTTCATGAACCCGAGAAACGTGGGCGAGATGGAGAACCCCGACGGCGTCGGCGAGGTCGGCAACCCGACCTGCGGCGACATCATGAAGATCTTCCTGCGTATTCGGGACGACCGCATCGAGGACGTGAAGTTCATGACCTTCGGCTGCGGCGCCGCGATCGCCTCGTCGAGCATGGCGACCGAACTGATCAAGGGCAAGACCGTGGACGAGGCGTGGGAGATCACGAACAAAGCGGTGGCCGAGGCACTGCAGGGCCTCCCGCCGCAGAAACTCCACTGCTCAGTCCTCGCCGAGGAAGGCATCCACGCGGCGATCAACGACTACCGGAGGAAGCATGGCCTCGAACCCCGGCCCGAGACCGGCCACGCCGCCCACGAGGAGGCCGGCGGCGATGCTGAGTGAGCACGAACGCGAACGCTACCGCCGGCAGACGATGCTCTTCGGCGAGGAAGGGCAGGAGAAACTCAAAAGAGCGACGGTCTTCGTCGCCGGCGCGGGCGGCCTCGGCTGCCCTGTCGCCCTGTACCTCGCCGCCGCCGGCATCGGTCATATCAGGATCGCCGACTGCGACACCGTGGAGACGACCAACCTGAACAGGCAGGTCCTCCACTGGGACAGAGATGTGGGGCGGGCGAAGGTCGCCTCGGCCGGCGAGAAACTCGCCGCCATCAACCCGGAGATCGAGGTGGAGACGGCGCGGGTCGTCATCGACGCCTCAAATGTCGCCGACCTCGCCGGCGACGCCGACGTGATCGTGGATGCGATGGACAACTTCGAGACCCGCTACCTCCTCAACGAGGTCGCCCTGGCGAGGGGCATCCCCCTTGTCCACGGTGCGATCTCCGGGTTTTTCGGGCAGGCGACGACGATCATCCCGGAACAGACCCCGTGCCTCCGCTGCATCTTCCCGAAAGCGCCGCCGAAGGAGACCTTCCCGGTGGTCGGCACGACGCCCGGCGTCATCGGCCTCGTGCAGGCGAACGAGGTGATAAAATACCTGACAGGGGCCGGCGACCTCCTTGCCGGCCGTCTCCTCCTCTGGGACGGGACGAACTCCACGATGGAGACGATCGCCATGGAAAGACAGCCGAAGTGCCCGGCCTGCGGCCATCTGCACGAGAGGGTGTGTCCATGATAGACCTGACGCGTGACGATTTCGACGTGAACGAGATGATCGCACGGGCGAGAAAACCGTCGATGGGTGCGCTGGTCACCTTCCTCGGCGTGGTGCGGGACGACGACATCGAGGGCATGGAACTGGAGGCCTACGAGGAGGTCGCCCGCGCCGAACTCGGGGCGATCCGGGACGAGGCCTTTGCGACGTTCCCCATCGAATCGGTGGACATCATCCACCGCATCGGCCGACTGAGGGTCGGCGAGAACATCCTCCTGATCATCGTCGGCGCCGGCCACAGGCAGGAGGCGTTCGCGGCCTGCGAGTACGTCCTCGAACGGATCAAGGAGAGCGTCCCCATCTGGAAGAAGGAGACGGTGAAGGGCGGGGACACCCGCTGGGTCTCCGGCCACCATGGCTGATCAGAGATAGTGCTCGTAGATCCGGTTCTTCTCCGGGTCGATGGCATAGTCCCCCGGACGGTCGAGGAGGTCGAGGGCGTTGATCTCCATGGCGATCACCTCCTCGAAGGTGTAGCACCTCCGTCTCAGCTCTCCTTCTTTCCTGTACCTCACCTCGATCCTGTCGTGGTGTTTCTCGGCGGCGACGATCCGGTGCATGCGCATATGCCTGCGGCCGGGGCTATATTTTTTGCGGGCAGGATTGATGCCCTTCGGGCCCCATACTCTTTTGGATCACTGATGACCGGCACGACAAAGAAAACGGGGGGCGGCGTCCTGCCGCAGAAGGAGAAGGGTTTTGTCTCGATACGGGTGCGGGCGCCGGCAGGCGTCCTGACGGCTGAGCAGATGGAGGCGGTCGCCGCGGTGTCGAGGAGGTTCGGGCGGGGCGATGTCGCCCTGACTCTCAGGCTCAATGCCGAGGTCCCCTGGGTCAGGCGCGAGGACGTCCCCGCCGCCGTCGAGGCCCTCGAACACGCCGGCCTTGCCGTCGGGAGCACCGGCGCAACCGTCAGGTCGGTCGTCGCCTGCAAGGGGACGTTCTGCCGCCACGGCATCGTCGACACCCAGGCCCTCGCCCGCGCCGTCGAGGAGAGTGTCGGCGGCCGCGCCCTGCCGAGAAAACTGAAGATCGCGATCGCCGGGTGCCCGAACAACTGTGCGAGGGTCCGGTTCAACGATATCGGGTTGATGGGCGAGGCGTACCCCGTCTTCGACCCGGAGACCTGCACCCTCTGCGGCGCCTGCGCCCGCGTCTGCCGGGAGGGCGGGGTCGCCGTCGTCGACGACAGGGTCTGTTTTTCGGCCGACGCCTGCATCGGGTGCGGGGACTGCATCGCCATCTGTCCGGCAGGTGCGGTGACGGCGGAGACAGAGGGGGTCGTCGTCTATCTCGGCGGCATGGCGGGCCGCCACATCAGGACAGGCGTCCGCGCCGCCGGTCCCCTCGCGCCCGGCGACCTGCCGGCCTTCGTCGGCGGGGTCATTGACTACTTTGCCTGCCACGCAGAAAAGGGGGAGAGATTCGGGAATATGATGGACAGGATCGGGGAAGAGGAGGTCGTATCGGATCTCACTCGTCCCGTTCCCGGTAGATCCTCCGGAGAGCACGGGCAATATCGCTCTCCGGATGTGTCTCGGCGATGATCTCGGCGATCCGCGTGGGGTCGGGGATTTTTCTCAGGATCACCCCGGAGAGATCCTCGTCCTCTCCCTTTCTGGCACTGAGCAGGCGCCTGTATGCCTCGTCGCTGATCTCTATGGATGGGGGAGACATCTCTCCCTTGATTATCGGACGCGTTATTATACCTTCCGATTGTATCTTTCCCTGTTCGTCAATTTGAACGCATTCGGTCTGGCCGCTGCGATTGGTATCAGATGTATCCTCTTTTTTCGTCGGGTGACGGCCACGCCCCTGGCGCCACGCGTGGCATCCTGTGTTTTTCGGCTCTGGAGATCCGCCTGAAGCGAATGTTTCATGAACGATTCACCAGAGCCCATTTTTCCTGTTCTGCCACGCCGGTGAAAGGCGGCACACCCGCACACCTCCGGCCGTATCCGCCGATCCATGGAGAATTGCCGCACCACACACCTTATGTTGTCCGGATTCAAATACTCCTCAAAGAGGGAGGGGGCGGGTCCGGCACCGATTGGGG
Organism: Methanofollis sp. UBA420; assembly: GCF_002498315.1. Lineage (NCBI taxonomy): Archaea > Methanobacteriati > Methanobacteriota > Methanomicrobia > Methanomicrobiales > Methanomicrobiaceae > Methanofollis > Methanofollis sp. UBA420. The sequence continues at coordinate 552,186 of NZ_DAGX01000005.1, read as the reverse complement.
CCCGTCTCAGCGGGTATGGAAGAATCTGAACATCTGCAATCGCTCGATATCGTGGAGCTCCACGCTCTCAGCATCATCGCCGACAACCAGCCCGGCGTCCTCAGGGACATCGCCGCGGTGATGGCCGGGAACGCCGCAAACGTGCTCACCGTCCAGCAGTCGATCATGGCATCCGGCTCCGACGCCGGGAAGGCGCTCTTTTACTTCGAGGTCGAGTGCACCGGCGGCATCGCGGACGCGATCTCCGGTCTCCTCACGATCCCGACCGTCCGCCATGTCTCGACCCACGACACCTTCTCCCGGATCTTCGGCTCCAGAGTCATCATCATCGGCGGCGGGGCCCAGGTCGCGCAGGTGGCGCTCGGTGCGGTGAACGAGGCCGACAGACACAATATCAGGGGCGAGAGGATCTCGGTGGACACGATCCCCCTGGTCGGCGAGAAAGACCTTGCCGAAGCCGTCGACGCCGTTGCCCGCCTCCCGAGAGCCTCCATACTCGTTCTTGCCGGTTCCCTGATGGGCGGGACGATCTCCGAGGCCGTCGACAAGGTGCGGGCCGCGGGTATCCCGGTCATCGCCCTGAAGATGGCGGGGAGCGTCCCGAACCACGCCGACCTCGTCGTCACCGACCCTATTCAGGCCGGCGTCTTTGCAGTGATGCACGTCTCGAAGCGTGCGGTCTTCGATATCTATCGCGTCTGCGGACGGGAGTTCTGAGATGGACGAATCTATCATTCATCAGGCGGTGAAGGTGCTCGGGCACGACGGTCTCGTCGTGTACCCGACGGACACGATCTACGGCCTCGGGGCCGATGCCCTTTCCGAATATGCCATCGAACGCGTGTACGAGGCGAAGATGCGCCCGCGGTCCATGCCGATCTCGGTCGCGGTCTCGGACATCGAGATGCTCGGCGCGGTCGCCTGCGTGGACAGGTTTGCGGACGCCTTCGTCGACCGCTTCCTCCCCGGCCCGGTGACCGTCATCCTGAAGGCGAAGTCCTGTCTCCCCGACATTCTCACCGTCGGCACCGGCCTGATCGGGGTCCGCATCCCCGACCACCCGGTGCCCCTGGCGATCATCAGGGAACTCGACGCCCCGATCACGGCGACCTCGGCGAACATCCACGGCGCCGCCGACCCGGTGACGGTCAACGACGTCCATGTCCCCCACGACTTCCTCATCGACGGGGGCAGACTGCCGGGGACGCCGAGCACGGTCGTCGACCTGGTGAACAGGACGGTGGTCCGCGCCGGTGCAGAGATCGAGGAGGTGGGAGCATTCCTCAGGGATATGGCATGACGCCGATCCGGCTGCGCGATTTCGTCGAGGACAGGGACGGCCTGATCTACGCCGTCTCCGCCTACGACAATGCGGAGAGGGTCGGGTGCGTCCTCAGGTACGTCCCCGACCCGGCGGGGGAGCGTGTCGACCCCGCGGGCAGGCACTTCTCCAAACTCGATTTCGGGCCTGCCTTCGCGTATATCAGGGAGCACAAGCCGCAGTACCTCGCCGACCTCCACCGGGTGCCGCCCGCGGACATCGTGCGGGTCTACAAACCCGACGAGAGGATCGACTGGATCGCATCCCGCGACGAGAGGGTGAGGCGTCTCCTCTCCCTCTTCGACCTCCCGGCGGGGAGCGTGGGCTGCACGGGGTCCCGTCTCATCGGCGTCGAGAACGGCGCCTCCGACATCGACCTGGTCGTCTACGGGCCGGCGTGGTTCTCGGCGCAGGCGCAGTTGAAGCGCCTCGTCGGAGAGGGGAAGGTGCCGGCGATGAGCGAGGAGATGTGGCAAAAGGTCTACACGAAGCGCGTCCCGGAGATCTCCTTCGACGCCTTCGTCCTCCACGAGGGGAGGAAGTGGAACCGCGGCGAGTTCGGCGGCACCTACTTCGACCTGCTGTATACGCGGGCATACGACGCCCTCGCCTCGGCACCCTCGGGGAAGGGGACGGTGCTCGGCCGGGCGACGATCGAGGCGACGGTGACCGACGCCTCCCACGCCTTCGACGCGCCCGCCGTCTACGAGGTGGAGCACGAGACGGTCTCCCGCGTCATCTCCTTCACCCACACCTATTCGGGCCAGGCCCTTGCGGGCGAGACGATCGAGGCGCAGGGCGTTCTCGAACAGCACGGCGACACGCAGTGGCTCATCGTCGGCACGACCCGCGAGGCGAAGGGCGAGTATATTCTCTCGAAGACGCTGATGGAACAGGGCTGAGTTTTCTTTTTTTTTTGTACGGATTATATCCCGGAAATCGCGTTCGTTTTTCCGCCATCACCCCCATGATCGGATTGATGTCTCCCCTTCATTCTTGAGTGCAGCGTTTACCCTTCCCCCGTCCTATCCTGAGATCGGGGGTCCGGGGGCGACGAGAAGACCATCAGGTCTTCGAGGTGCGAACGAAGTGAGCATGAGAAGGTCGAAGACCTTCGAGCAGTCCCCCGGTGGAGGGTGTGGGGAAGGCAGCGGGTCCGCGCCGCTCGTCCAGGGGTCTGTCATCCACCCTCTATCCTGTATCGGAGGCAGTGGGCGTCAGCGAACTTGAGAAAAACGTAGTTTTTCGAGGTGTAGTCACCCAGAAGAGACACCGATCCACTGCCTTCTCCCAAACACGCGCTGGGGGACTACGCCCCCAGACCCCCGCTCAGGATAGACGGGGATACGGCAATCTCCCCTCCGCGAATTTACATCGCTCTTCCCCCGTCCTATCCTAATTCCGGGGGTATGGGGGAACGACCGAAGGGAGTCGAGAAGACGAAGCGCTGGACGAGCGACAGCGAGAAGTCCCCCGGCGGAGGATGTAGGGAAGGCAGGGGGATGCGCACGGTTGTTTATGGAATCCGGGGGATCCATCGATCCGATCATTCCTGATTTTTCAGAGCCCCGGACTCCCTACCGAGATTGGAATCGCACTCGCCGGGCTGAAATATCTGGACATCCCCCGAATCTTACCGGGGAGTACTTACAACAACTCCGAAAGCCTCCGCGGCCCGGGTGCGCACCTCTCCTGGTGCGGGCAGCGGGTGCACGGCGGGTTGAGGGGCTTTCGCGGTATCCGCCCCTCGTCCACGTTCTTCGCGGCGGCGATCGCCCTGACCATCGCCCGCCTGTCCCGCGGCCCCGGCGTGCAGACGCGGATCACCCCCGAGGGGACGTACTCCACCCATCCCCCCTCCACGTCGAGGCCGAGCGAGTCCCGCACGCACGCAACGTAGCAGGCGACCCGGAGGCGGTCCGCCGCATGGACGCCCGCCTTCGGCGCCTCGCCCGCCCGCGTGATCGCGAAGGCCGGCAGGGCCGGGTCCACCTTGTCCACGACGCCCCTGATGCCGAGACGCTCAGACGAGACCGGGACGTCGAAGTCCGAAAAAAGAATCCACTCTTTGTCCCGGCAATTCTCCATGCACTGCGCGAAGAGGTGGTGCTCCTCCTCGCCCGCATGGGGGAGGACCGCGAGCACCTCCTCCCAGACCTCGCCCGGGTCGAAGGGCGTGCCCAGGTGGTACGAGACCTGCTTGCAGACCGCGTACCGCGGCGGCTCCTCCCTCTCCTCCTTCCTGTCCAGGTAGAGACGGAGGGGGCAGAAATGAGCGGCGGCGACCGATGCGACCCCGACCTTCCCGCGGTCCCTCCCGGGTGCGTCCATCGCACAAACCCTTAATGGGTACCTGTTTATATCTTATGCTATGTCTCAGAACGAGATTGCGGTCAATCTCCCCCAGACTCTCGACCCGGTCTATGCAAACCGCATCCAGGTCGCCTACAAGGAGGACGAGTTCACGTTCATCTTCCTCCACGAGATCCCGGGCACGAACCAGGCCCGGGCGAAGGCGATCGTCTCCATCACCCCGAAACATGCGAAAAATCTTCTCGGCGTCCTCGCCCGGAGCATGAAGGACTACGAGGAGAAGTTCGGGACGATCCAGCCTCCCGCGGAGAAGACGGGAGACACGAACGTGACCATGCGGGGCTACTCGTAAGCACTGTCGCCCCCTCTCGTCGCTCTTTTTTCCGGCACCTCCTGTGCCTGTTTTATATATCTGGTCGTACTCCCTTTGCGTCGGGGCCATGATCCGACAACTGGGCAGGTACCGGCAGATTGTCGGCGTTCTGGCGAAGTACGGCCTGGGCGCCGTCGTCGAGGGCGCCTTTCCCCCTCGGGCAGAACCCGGGATCGGGAAAGGCCGGGGGGAGACCGCTCCCGACCCGGTGTACCGCCGGGTCCGCCTGGCGATCGAGGAACTCGGCCCCACCTTCATCAAGTTCGGGCAGATCCTGAGCACCCGCCGCGAGGTGCTGCCGCGGGGCCTCGTCGAGGAACTGGAGATGCTGACAGACACGGTGGCCCCCCTCCCCTTCGAGGCGATCCGGCCGATCGTCGAGGAGGAGTGCGGCCCGATCGCCGAGGCCTTCGCCTCCTTCGATGAAGAACCCGTTGCGGCGGCGTCCCTCGCCCAGGTCCACCGGGCCGTCCTGAAGGACGGGAGGGTCGTCGCCGTCAAGGTGCAGCGCCCCGGCATCAGGAAGGTGATCGAGGACGACCTGGAGATCCTCGCCTCCCTCGCCCGGCGGGTCGAGCGTCACCGCCCCGACCTTGTCGTCTACAACCCGACAGGCCTCGTGCAGGAGTTCGCCCTCCAGATCAGGCGGGAACTCGACTTCGTGCAGGAGGGGAAGAACGCCGCGGCCCTCGCCCGCAACCTGGAGGACTTTCCCCGCGTCGTCGTCCCCGCGATCGTCTGGGAGTACTCGGGGCCCCGCCTGCTGACCATGACCTTCATCGACGGCGTACGGATCGACGACCTCGACGGGATCAGGGCGCTCGACGTCTCTCCGACACGTATCGCCGACATCCTGCTCGCCGTGTACCTGAAGCAGGTCTTCGAGGACGGTTTCTTCCACGCCGACCCCCACCCCGGCAACCTCCTGGTGACCAGGGCCGGGTCTCTCGCCTTCGTCGACTTCGGGACCGTCGGGATACTCCGCCCCGAACGCCGGGACGCCTTCATCCGCCTCGTCTACGGTGTCGTCGACGAGGACACGGACGCGGTCGTCGAGGCCTACCGCGACCTGGGGATCGCTCCCAGGGACGGGACCGTCGACCTCTTCAAGGACGAGATCTATGCCACCCTCCGGGGCCTCGGGTCGTACGAGATCGGCATGGTGGACATCAGGGGGGTGATGGAAGAGATCCCGGAGACCCTCAGGCGCTACCACCTCCGTGTCCCTCTCTCGCTGATGCAGGTGATCAAGGTCCTCCTCTTTCTCACCTCGATCTGCCTGAACCTGGACCCTTCGTTTAATTTCCCGGCGCGGGCAGGACCGGCGGTCAGGAAGATCCGTATGCGCCAGATCTTTTCGGCAGAGAGACTGGAGCACATGGTGGCGTCGGTGCGCCGGCAGATCAGGGACGCGGTCGAACTCCCGCAGACGGCGAACACCACGCTCAGGAAACTCTCGGCCGGGGGCGTCTCCATCGGCATCGTGAGCGCCGACCTGGCAGACCTCGCCGCCTCTGTCAGGTACGCCGCGAATATCCTCCTCCTCGGCATGGTCGCGGCGGGTTTCGTCCTGGCGGCGGGTCTGGTCATGCTCTCCTCGGAGCGCCCTGAAAACCCCATTCTCTGCGGGGCGATCTCCACGGTGACCTTCTCCGGTTTTGGTCTGGCGATCATCATCGCTCTCGTGGCCGTCTATCTCGTGCTGACCCGGCGCTGAGGGACGACATCTATTTATAGAGTGATCGCGCGGACTCTCCCCGGGTCGCGCACGACCCGGGGGGATGGTCAGGCATGAAAACAGTCATCGTCGGAGCGGGGTTCGGCGGCCTTTCGGCCGCGGCCCTCCTCGCGCAGCAGGGCGTCGACGTGGAGGTGGTCGAGAAGAACGAGCAGGTCGGCGGCAGGGCCGGCGTCTACCGGGAGGGCGGGTTCTCCTTCGACATGGGGCCGTCCTGGTACCTGATGCCCGACGTGTACGAGAAATTCTTTGCGGCCTTCGGGAAGAGGCCTGCCGACCTCTATCCCCTGAAGAGGCTCGACCCCGCCTACCGGGTCTTCTTCGGCGACGGGGATACGGTGGACATCAGGGCCGACCTCACGCAGGACTACGCCCTCTTCGACTCCTTCGAGGAGGGCGGCGGCAAGAAACTGGAGGCGTACCTTGACTCCGCGCGGGACATCTACGACCTCTCCATCAACGAGTTCCTGTACCGCGATTACCGGTCGATCTTCGACTTCCTCAGCGGACGCCTCATCCTGCAGGGGAGCAGGCTGCACCTCTTCGAGAGCCTTGACACCTTCGTCAGGCGCCACTTCGAGAGCGACCATGCCAGAAAGATCGTCCAGTACTCCATCGGTTTTCTCGGCGGGTCGCCGCGGAACACCCCATCCTTCTACCATATCATGTCCCACATCGACATGACGATGGGCGTCTGGTACCCGGCAGGGGGGATGCGGGCGGTTGTCGAGGCGATCGCCCCCCTCGCCCGCTCGCACGGCGCCGAGATCGCCCTCGACGAACCGGTGACCCGGATCGAGACGGCCGGAAAGACGGCGACGGGCGTCGTCACGCCGACGGGCAGGCGCGACGCCGACGTCGTCCTGGTCAATGCCGACTACGCCCATGCCGAACTCGACCTGCTGGGCCCGGCCCACCGCACGTACCAGGAGAAGTACTGGCACTCCCGCGTCCTCGCCCCCTCGGCCTTCGTCGTCTATCTCGGCCTGGACAGGCGGGTGCCGGGCCTCGCCCACCACACCCTCTTCCTGGACAGGGACTGGGAGGCGGGCTTCGACAGGATCTTCGACCCGAAAAAGGCCGCGTGGCCGGAGAACCCCTCGTACTACGTCAATGTCCCGTCGAAGACCGACCCGACGGCCGCGCCCGCGGGGGGAGAGGCTCTCTTCATCCTGGTGCCCCTCGCGCCGGGCCTGGAGGACACGCCCGCCCTCCGGGAAAACCTCTACGCCCGCGTACTCGACGACCTGGAGGCGAGGCTCGGGGAAGACCTCAGGGACGCCGTCGTCGTGAAGCGGATCTTCGCCCTGGACGACTTCGCGGAGAGGTACAACGCCTACCGCGGCACGGCCCTCGGCCTCTCCCACACCCTCCTCCAGACGGCCCTCTGGCGGCCCGCCCACCAGAGCCGGAGGGTGGAGAACCTCTACTATACCGGGCAGTACACCCATCCGGGCATCGGCGTGCCGATGACCCTCATCTCCTCGACGATCGTGGCGCAGGAGATCGCCGACCGTCATAAAGCCGGGTGAGGTGGCCGATGGTCTCGCCTCTCCACTTCAGGATCTTCAGGCACGGGAGCACGACCTACTTCTACTCCACACTCTTCTTTCCCCGGCAGGTGCGGGAGGACGTCTTCGTCCTCTACTCCTTCGTCAGGGTCGCCGACGACTATGTCGACGCCGTCCCGCAGGAGGCCGACCGTTTCTACGCTCTCCGCGACCTCTACCGCCGGGCCATCCGCGGGGAGGAGACGGGCGATCCGGTCGTCGACCCCTTCGTCGATCTCGTCGGGAGGACGGGGATAGACCCGGCCTGGGTGGAGGCCTTCCTCCGCTCCATGGCGTGCGACCTCACGAAGGGGCGGTACGAGACGGTCCGCGACCTGGAGACCTACCTGTACGGCTCCTCCGAGGTGGTCGGCATGATGATGGCGCGGGTGATGGACCTCCCCGACGCCGCCCTCCCGTCCGCCCGCCTCCTCGGGAAGGCGATGCAGTACATCAACTTCATCAGGGACATCCCCGAAGACCTCGCCCTCGGCCGGACCTATCTCCCGGCCGAGGAGGCGGCGGCCTTCGGCCTTCCGTCCCTGGAGTACGGGGACGCCGCGGCGTCACCGCGGGCCTTCGAGGCCTTCGTCGCCGCACAGGTCGATCGGTACCTCGCCTGGCAGGAGGAGGCCGAGGCAGGGTTCAGGCATATCCCGCGCCGCTCCCTCGTGCCGGTGAAGACGGCGTCCGACCTGTACCGCTGGACCGCCCTCCGGATCCTGGCCGACCCCTTCGTCGTGTACCGGCGGAAGGTGAAGCCCTCGCCGCCGCGGGCGGTGGCGCGGGCGGTCGTGAACGCCGTCCTGCCCCTCACCCGCCCATGACCCGCCTCCTCTCCCTCGCCGTCTCCGTCTCCCGGTTCAGGTTCTGGATCTACACGGGCGGGACGTACGTCGTCGGCTACGCCCTGGGCATGGGGTCGTGGGAGGCGTTCTTCCTGCCGGCGTACACCGTCTACCTCGTCTACTTCTTCTTCCCGGCGAACCTCTTCATCTACGGGGTCAACGACTGGTGGGACCGGGAGACGGACCGCCTGAACCCGAAGAAGGGGGGAAAGGAGCACCTCCTCAGGGACCGCGAGCGCCGCGACCTCTTCGGCCTCCTCGCCGCCGTCTCCGCCCTCAGCCTCCTCCTCCTCCTGGTGCAGACGCCGCCGGAGATGGTCGTCTTCTCCACCTTCCTCTTCCTCGCCTACTTCTACAGCGCCCCGCCCCTCCGCTTCAAGGATGTGCCTGTCCTGGACTTCTCCTCGAACATGCTCTACATCATGCCGGGCGTCTTCGGTTATCTCCTGGCCGCGGGGTCTCTCCCGCCTCTCGCCCTCCTCGCAGCGGGCTATTTCCACATTGCGGCGATGCACCTCTTCTCCGCGGTGCCTGACATCGCCGCCGACCGCGCCGCGGGGGTGAGGACGACGGCGGTGGTCCTCGGGGAGAGGCGGTCCCTCCTCCTCTGCCTCCTCTTCTGGTCGGTCTTCGCGGCCCTCGTCATCGTCCTCGCGGGTTTCCACCCGCTGAGTTTTGCGGTCCTCCTCTTCCCGGCCGTCCCCCTCGCCCTCCTCACGGTCCGCACCCTGAAAACGGCGTCGGTGTACTGGTACCTCCCGTACCTCAACACCGGCCTCGGCGGCCTCGCCTTCGCGGCGGTCACCCTCTCGAAGGTCGTCTGAATGATTTTGTCGTGGCGCGTGGCGGCGGCGATGGCGGCCCTGATCTTTTTCGGAACCGGCCTCGCCCTCGCCGATCTCGGGGCCGGGCCGTCTGCGGTGTCGGCCCTCTTCCTGGTCCTGATGGCCCTCCCCGCGTATGCGGCCCTCATCCGGTGGCTTGGAGTGCGGCGGGGCCTCGCCCTTCTCCTCCTCCTCTCGGTCCTCCCCCTCCTGGTCGAGGCCCTCGCCGTCCTGACCGGGGTGCCGTACGGCCGCTTCTCGTACGGCGGCGCCCTCGGCCCGAAGGCCTTCGGCCTGGTCCCCTGGACCGTCGCCGTCGCCTACCCGCCGGTCTTCCTCGCCTCTGCCGCGGCGGCCTCCTCCCTCGCCGGCACGGAGGCCCGCCGTTTCCTCCCGGCCACCGCCCTCTTCGCCCTCCTCGCCGACCTGGTCCTCGACCCGGCGGCGGTGCGGGCCGGTTTCTGGGCCTGGGACGCCCCCGGCCCGTACTACGGCGTCCCGGCGGCGAACTTCGTCGGCTGGGCCATAACGGGCCTCCTCTACGCCGCCCTCTTCCGTCACCTCGTCCGCGACCGTTTTGCCGCGGGGGAGACGGTCCCGCCCTCCGTCGCCGCGAGCGCCGTGCTGATCTTCGGTTTCTGGGCGGGCTACCTCCTGCGGGAGCGCCTCCTCCTCCCCGCGGCCCTCGGCCTCTTCCTTGCCGCGCTCTTCCTCTCCCTCCCCCGGAGAGGCGGGGGTCCGGGCCCGCACCGATGAGTATCTTTATAATTCCGCGGGGTCAATATGATAGAGTACCTGCCGCCGTGGCTTAGCGGTATAGCGGCTGATTCGTAATCAGCAGGTCGAGGGTTCAATTCCCTCCGGCGGCTTCAAGGATCTGTTTCCTTAATCCCTTTTTGAAAAGAAGCCTCCAGCGCACGTATTTTCTAAGGATAGATCTTCCGAAGTTTTTCCGGTGCGGCACCGCACTGGATCATCACCGTTCTGAAAAATAAGTCTTTTCCTTTGCCTTTCAAGGGTCGTGGATCGATGTGTGGTTATGGGGGAGTCCTCCGCTGGTACACGGGGGATCGGTGTCTGCGCCCCCCTTTCCCCCGTCCAACCTGCGTGTCTTCCCTTTCAACTCCTGGAGGACGGACGTGTAATAATTCACAAAAGAGTATTTTGTTGTGGTGACTTCCACAACGAGGGGGTGACTTATAGAGTTTATGGTAACTTCTCGTTTTGCATTTGTTTTTTGTATGCTTCCGCGTGGCTCATCATCCACTCGGCGATAGAGATAAACTGATGCGGCGACATTCGGATGTCGATGATCTGGTTCCGTCTAATCCTACCGATATTCATCACTCCTGTTTTTTCCTCGACTCTGGGTTCGAAGTTGTCGAGATAGAATACAATCTGACCCCCATTGGGATCCAACCCTCCATAGGCGCCGGTTACATAGGCCGTCCTAAATTGGGGATCATTGCTCAGGGCATATGATGGCTCCTCTTTCGTTTCCTGATCAGTCATTTTTTACCTCGGCGTACTGGGGGCCTGAACTCGACGAGACGTCATATGATGGTCCCGGGATTTTTAGCCCGACACTTTCTGGGCCGTGGAGTCTGTTTTGTTCGAGTGGTTCGAGTGTGTTGTTCCAGTTTGCCATGTCAATCCTATCCGCGATATCTATTTTCTGGAGAATTTTTTCTGTCTTTTTTGTATTTATTGAATAGAAGAGTATATCTCTTCGAGAGATGTAATTCGGCAGATTGTCACTTTGATCAATCTTAAAATCATTTTGATCCCACTTTTGTTTGTAATACGGCATAACGTCCTTCAGACTCAACCAGGGTGGGGTCTCTGTGCTCTGCTGTGAACGTTCAGGCAGAAGATCCTCATAAATCGTAGCAAACAGGTTTGTACCCATCGCTGTTGGTTCGTAGTAGATCTTCCGGCGATCTCCTATGTCCTTGACCTGCACCTTCCTGGCCACAAGGCCCCCATTAACCAGATCCTTCAGGATCGGTGCCATAGTGTTTGGATTTGCCCCAAATTGCTCCTTCACTTCGTTGAAATATTTCTGCCCTTCAGTAGTCAGTGCAATATATACTGCCCATCTTTGACCGCTTGAGAGGGCATTGAATGCCTCGCGGATTTCCAACGGCACGAGGTTGAGATATCGCTCGACTACCTCCTCATTCATCATTCACTCACTCCCAGCAATTTCAGTTATAGATTCCTAACTGATATGAATTTTTTTGTTTATCTTGGTGTCGATCACCAATACCCCCTGAAGCAATCAGTCCGTCAAAGTAATACCCTCACCCACCCCAACCCTTTTTGATGCTTACCCCCCTCTCCACAATCGATATCATAAATGCACGTCTTGCACGATTAGAATCCCTCAAAGCGCAGACCCCAATAGGAATCTACGGATCTTTTTATAATAACCGAAAGGAGGATCTGATCCGTCTGCGCGACTCTCTCCGGAAACTTGGATATAACGCCCGGATATCGGAGGATCTTGATGATGGAAGTGGAAATATAGGTGGGATAAGCAAGTCTGTTTGGGACAGGGAATTGAGCGAACGCCTGATTAATGAAAGTGATGCCCATATTTTTGTAGTACCTCGGCGCCGAGAAGGAGAGTCAGATACTCTCATTCAATCAGTATCCATGGAACTAGAGCGTCTTAATACCCTGATAGAGTGTGGGACTAAGAAAAATCAACAGATTGCTGTGTTTTATGAACTTGGCCTGATGGATCTTAAAGAATGGGGAGTGGGTGCAGTATTCAGAGGTTTAATTGATCGTTCGCAATCTTGGACCGTGGGGGAGTTTGAAAGAATCAATGATCTCCTGCCGCAGGCGCGTTCATTCTGTTTCGATGCCCTGTACCGCCTAGGTCGCTAATTTGTGGGTTTATCCCACTTTTCTCAAGCCCCGTGGATCGTAGCCTCGTCGGGGTAATGTTTTCTGACATTGCTTGTTGGTTTGTGCCCGCCCCTGTCGCGGGAATGATGCCCTCTGGTGGCTTCTGCGCGTGCGAGCCTTCCGGCGGCTCTGTTTCTTTTGTCCGGGTCTTTTTGAAAACAGAGTCTTTTTGTGCCTCTGATACTCGTTATGGTCGGCGCAACACTTTTAAATCAACACTGTTGATTGTGGTATACCCTGCGGAGGATGAACCGCACTGCGCAAGGCGTGTCGCCAGGATGTACCGGCGCATGTCCGGCGCCATCATCATCCCTCTGTCAATCCCATGATCTCGTCGTATTTCTGCCAATCCACATCTGCGTCTACCGACTATCGAGCTGGTCTTTCGATCCGGTGTGCGTCATTCATGTTGATCGTCACCTTGCTGTCCGGGATTTCATATAGATCCACAAGAAGATTTTCATCCCTCTCTGCTTCGTACTGAGCATAAGCGGCGTCGTACGTTGCGATCACCCCAAAGATCAGGTGGGTGTAACGGTTAACAAGAGGGGACAGGTCCTTCCCCCCACGATCACGTCCGGAGGATCGTAATCGTTTAAAGTGGGGGTGCCGGTTCGTGGTGCGATCATTGTAAGTATGATCAATACTTACAATCCTATCATGTCTGCAACAAAGCGCGTGCCCGTCTCAGAAGGGGTATGGTCTGACCTCTCTACCCTGAAAGGTCCCGGTCAGACCTATGATGATCTCCTTGCCTCGATGATCGAGCAGGAAAAGAAGCGGCGCTTCATCGAAGACATGGACCGCATCGAAGAAGAAGGTGACTTCGTGGAGCTGGACTTTGGCGTACAAAATTCTGATTGATCGGAAGGTCGGAGAGTCCCTTCGTCGCCTCAGTCCAAAAAGCCAGCGGATCATCATGGACAAACTCTCCACTCTTGTCGAGGATCCCTATCCTGGCAATGGAAGCGACAAAGAGCGCCTCTGTGTGCAAGGCCGTGATGATACCTATCGACTTCACATCAGCCACACCTACACTGCATTTTACAGGATCCACGAACCAGAAAAAGAAGTGCGGATCCTCGCGGTGATGTCAATCGAGCAGGCACACAAAAAGTATGGGTGGTTCTGATAGGCTAGTGTCGGGGATCACTGAACTTTTTCAGTTGGGCTCTGTAGAAATCCTGTTCTCGAACGTCTCTTCCGGGGGGCTGCCACCCCCCGGTCCCCCTGCCATTAGGATAGGGGATGGAGGGCAGTCTCCCCCTCAAAATGCAAGTTCGCCCCTTTGAGGTCCAATCCTGAGCGGGGGTCCGGGGGAACGATCGAAGGGAGTCGAGAAACCGAAGGTTTCGCTGGTAGTCCCCCGGCGCGAAGATGGAGGAAGGCGGTTGGGTCACGTCCATACATGGAAAAGGTGAGGGTTTCTATAAAGCCGAAGATCTGAAACACTACCTCATTGTATGCCCTTCTGTCGTAAATCTACTCATCATGGTCGATAAATTGACCAGATCTTCCGTTCCTTGAAATATTTGTCTTCATTGTTGTAAATTCCGAAAAAGTCAGCCAGATATGGAATGTCTTCTGCTTTTTTTTCTTGTGCAGCGTTGCCTAACTCGATAAGCAAACGTCCTATAAAACGAATAATCTGCATGACGTATAATCGAACATAGGGTGTAGTGATGTCTGTTATAGATTTCTGCATCGCAGATTTATATGGAGAGGCAATGTTCTCACCAGTTTCACTGTGATATAATGCTACAGTATTACCATTCATGAGTTCATCAACAATACATGCTTTATAATGCAGTTTTTCCATCTGACGGTTTAACGAATGTTTTTCTATCATCGGTAACGCAACATGCTTGAACCATTCGCTTATCGGATCGTTTTGGCTTACTGGGCCCGACCCCCCAGTGACTAAATCGAGGTTATAGTAACGAGTTATGTTTGTGGCGAAGTTTGAAAGGATAGCAATAATCTGATCATGAATAGTTGAGCGCGGAAGTCGATCCTTGGAGTCAGATAAATTATAATGAGGGGCAATTTCATCCATCTTTTCAAGAAGATTTTTCAGGTTGTGTCCATATTCACGAATTTTCTTGTTAGAAGGAAATTTTCCATGAACCAAGAAATAGTCAATCATCAAAGCTAGTTTTGCGGAGCGTTCAATACCGATTGTAAGCGCGAAGAACGCCTGTCCATAATATGCATGCTGTGCATAGTTCGCTCTTCCTAGTGCTGTGACACCTATTGCTAAGTGCTCAGAAGCTACGGCTGCTTCTCGTGATATTGCTTGCCATGTAGTATTCATAGTTAATCCTGTGATATCAGTGCGTTAATATTCTCACATCCAGTTTTAAGTCCTCCGATTAGCCAGTCTATTATTTTCTCCGTGCTGAGAGGTTACTTAAGAAGTGTCACCAAAAGCAAAGATCGGGCTACTGATGATAAAAGTGCAACAGACCAGAACACACTTTCAGACCGCACGCACGCCATCATCATAATCCGGAGATGCGGACAGGGACATATGCATCACAAGACCGTTCTCAGGCAGACCGCCTTCACCGTCCTCGTCGCACCCCGGGACGATGTCGCCCTGGCCGTCAGGGAGACAGACCCCCCGCCGGTCTACTTCTGCGGGAGGACGCATCCGGTCCTCGATGCGATTGGCGGCATGCTCGCGGGCGATGTGGATGCCTGGGCGGTGGAGGACGCGAGGGAACTCCTCCTTCTGCTTGGCGAGGTCCAGAGGCGGAGCATCGTGGTGGAACATGACCCGGCCCTCTATGCCCCGTGTCCCGAATGTGCGGCGGCACTTGGTCGGACACTTCGTGAACGGGTTCGGGAGAGTCGACAGACAGTGGTCTATCTTGCGACGAGGAGGGACGAGTGGCTGGACGCCGTGGAGGATGCGGCCGGATCGTAGATTCTCTCGAAACTTTACCGCATCATGAAAAGACAGGGAGAGGATTGGTCTTCAGGAAAGTTCGTCCCCCCCGGGATCCGTCCTGCCGCCCGGCGTGCCGCCCCCGCTTTCTATGCACGGGTGATCACTTCGTCGAAGAAAAAAGGGTTTATTATACGGTAATCATCCAGATCTGGATGATGGAGGATCGTACTCTCGGTACCAGAACGCTGCTCCGTGATCTCGGTGCATCTCTCATCGGGGTCGCCGACCTCTCCCCCGAAGGCCTCAGCCCTTTTCCTCACCTCAAGACCGCAGTTGTCTGGGGCCTCGCCCTGGACCCTGCGATTGTAAGAACCCTTATTGCCGGCCCCTCATCTGCCTATGGCCGGGAATACGTCGCCGTCAATGAGCGTCTGGCGGCACAGGAGGACCATCTCGTCGCGTACCTCGAAGAGCATGGATACCGCGCTGCCGGAATCTCTCCGTCGACCGGAGACTTCGACCGGGACACTCTTTCCGCTGAATTTCCGCACAAAACCGCCGCCACCCGTGCGGGTCTCGGCTGGGTGGGGAAGTGTGCACTTCTCGTCACCAGAGAATACGGCTCTGCGATCCGGTTTGCATCCGTCCTCACCGATGCGCCCCTCGTCCCCGACACGCCGGTCGAGCGCTCGTACTGCGGGACGTGCGAGGAGTGCCGGACGGCATGCCCTGTCGCCGCCCCTTCCGGTCGTCGGTGGGAACCGGAGATCGAGCGGGACGCCTTCTGGAACAGTCGGGCATGTTATGTGCAGTGTCAGAAGGCTGTCGATGACCTGGGACTGGTCCACCCGATGTGCGGGATCTGTATCGCGGCGTGTCCGTGGACCCGGAGATATCTGGAGAGGAGCGGTCTGGATCATATCCGGCCGCCCTCGCCACCGGGATGAAGAATGAGACGTTTCTGCCGCATCCCTACACCTCCCACCAGATCTTCACACGGATATTCTTCTCCCTCTGGACAAACTCGCCGTTCTCGACGGCGAGATGCCGGAGCAGGTAGGCCCTGAGGAGGCGCTCGTCATCAGGGTTTTGAATGTCGAACTGCTGCCTGTATTCGGCGACCGCCACATCCAGCGACGGAAATCGGCGGATGTGCTCCATCGGCCGACACTCGACATTGGGATAGATCCCCATCGAGTACAGGAGATTGAAAAGGACGTCGGCCTTCGGCCAGCACCGGTATTCGGTGCCGTGGAACGACGGCCAGAGGTCGATCAGCGGCCTCTCCCAGGAGGCCGTCCCGGCGAACCAGAAGAGGTACACCCACCGCGACGACGCCCTGCACATCGTCTCGATCGCCGCCCTGAGATCGGGCATCCCGAGCGAGTACGAGGCAAGGACGATATCGTAGGGAAGATCGAGGTCCGTCTGCGGGTCGACCTCCTCCCACCGTCTCGGGACAACGGAGATGTTCGTGATCCCCTCGTCGGCGATCATCTCCTCCATCACGGCGACCATCCCTGCCGCCGGTTCGACGGCGGTCACATGGGCCACGGTGGCGGCGAGGGGTATCGCAAGCGTTCCGGGGCCCGCCCCCACGTCGAGAAGGCGCGTCTCGGGGGTGAGGGGGAGACCGGCAAGGATCTGCCCGGTCCGTTCGGGGTTCTGCCGCGTCTGCTCCAGAAATTCACGCGCCCGCTCCTTCGACGCCCAGATTGTTGCGCATTCCTCGGAGCCGTTGCATCTGCTGCTCTGCTCGTACTGGTCTGTCCAGACCTCGTTCCAGTCTATCGAGATCCGTGGCTTCATTGCACATTCCACTGAAACATCATGCAGGGCCACCGTTCATGGTGTACGAACCGGCCGTCCTGTTCTTCGACATACTCTTCCAGATATGCTCTCAAACCCCGGTTCCCTGTATCGAAGGGGATATGATACTCGTACAGGAAATGTCTCGCCATCTCTTCCTCCGAATCGAATACATGCATCTGTTCGAAATCGAAATACCTCACATCAGGATAGATCCCCATCGCATAGAGGAGGTTGAAGAGGACATCGGCCTTCGGTACGGGGACGTAGTCAGTCCCGAGGATATGCGGCAGGGCCAGACGGTAGAGGGTCTCGAATTGCGGTTCTCCGGCATGCCAGAAGAGGCACACCCGCTCGGAGGATGCCGCGTTCATCTTTTCGATCGCCGTCTTGATCTCCGGCATCCCGAGCGAGAAGGACGCGAGGACGAGATCGTACTGGGGCTCGAGATCATCGTCGGCGACATCCTCCCAGCGCTTCTGCACGCACCTGATATTTTCGGTCCCCTCTTTTTTCATGTACTCCTGCAGTACGGTCATCATCCCGTCCGAAGGTTCGACGGCTGTCACGTGCGCTGTCCGTGAGGCGATCGGTACTGTCAGCACGCCGGGCCCGCTCCCGATCTCAAGCACCCGCGAGTCAGGGGAAAGGTGCAGCGCTTCGAGGGTCGCACTGACGCGGTCGGTGTGGCTGGAGTTCTCTCGACCATAGTCGCGGAGATAATTCCGTGCACTCTCGGCCGAGTCCCAGTGCTGTGCACAGGTGGAGACGGCCGATCCGGAGCGCTGTATCATCACGCTCTTCCATTCATCATTCCAGTCAATCGTATTCAGTGTCATGTTCTCTTCTCCATGTCGGGTTCATCCCGGGATGAGGAGTGCAGGGATGAACCCGTGTTCTCCCGGGGACTTCACAGATTTTCTCATGCTCCTTTTGGTCTATCCCGCCCGGGATCGGGCCGGGACAGACCGATCGTGAGCAAGTGATGAGGAAGATCATCCCTCGCATCTCTCCTCATGTGAACAATGCATTTTACGGCCGGTTTTTTTTGCAAAACGCACGTGGGAGATGGCGTTTCTCCCCGATATCGGGGAAGATGCAGGGATACTTTGTTTTTCACGCCCTGCGGAGCCGGCGTTTGTTCAGCAGCGGTGTGATTATTTTCGATACTTTATTATTTGGTGTTATCTATTTCATATATTGTCTTAAGGGAGTTGACCATGAAGATTGTCGTATGCGGAAAAGGGGGGAGCGGGAAAAGCACCATCGCGTCCCTCCTTGCAAAAAATTTTGCAAAAAATGGCTGTTCCGTCCTTGTCGTCGACACCGACGAGTCGAATTTCGGCCTCCACCGGCAGCTGGGGGTCGATCTTCCCCCCGACTTCATGGGGTATTATGGCGGTAAGCAGGCCGTGGTGGAGAAAATTTTTCAGGCAGCCCCGAACTATGATTCGGTCTCCTTTTTCGATAAGGAATGGGGTTTTGTCGATATTCCCCCCGCGTACCTCTCGGGACATGACGGCGTGAAACTCATCGCCATCGGGAAGATCCACGAGGCGGGCGAGGGCTGTGCATGTGCGATGGGGATGATGGCAAAACAGTTCATCGGGAACCTGAAGGTGAAGCCGGGCGAAGTGGTCATCACCGATACCGAAGCCGGTATCGAACATTTCGGGAGGGGTATCGAGGAGAATGCGGACGCGGTCCTCATGGTGATCGATCCCTCCTACGAATCCCTCAAACTGGCCGAAAAAGTTGCAGAGCTGAGCACAAGCATCGACAAACCGGTATTTTTCGTCCTGAACAAGGTTGACGGATCCAGCGAACACTTCATGTGCGACGCCCTCGGCGGCAGGCACGCCATCGCCGCGGTGATACCGGTGGACCCGTCCCTCGCCCTGGCGGGGCTCCGGGGGGACGAAGTCGAGGCGGACTCCGCCGATATCGAACATCTGGGCCGGTTCCTCCAGGATACCCTGGCCGTGTAATGGCAGGGTGATCTGCGCCCGGCGTGCCGACCCTTTCCCCCTCTCACTCCTTTTTCCTCACCCCATACCGCAGGTGCACCCTGCCCTTCCCCACTTCCTTCGACCCGATCAACTCCAGGTCGACGGGCGCGTCCACCCCCCTGAACAGTTTCGTGCACCCCGCCCCCGCGATCGTCGGCGTCACGACCAGACTGACCTCGTCGGCGACCCCCGCCTCGATCAGGGCGCCGGAGAGGCCGCCGCCGCTGTCGGTGGCGACGCGGGAGATCCCGAAACGCGCTTCGAGTTCGTCCAGCGCCGCTTTGAGGTCGACCCGCTCCGCCCCGCACCTGATGAAGGGGTACTCCCTCTCCCGGAGGTACGCGATGTAGTCCTCCGGCGTCGCGGCGGAGACCAGGACGACGACGTCCTTGATATGCTCCATCTGCCGGTAGAAGTGGAGCAGGCCCTTCAGCACCCCCCTGCTGTCGACGAAGACGCCGATCGGGCGGGGGTCGTCGGGACTGACCGCCGGCCTCCGGAGGTCCGCGGGGCCCTCCGGCTGGTCGATGTCCATAAAAGTCTCGATGCCTGTCCGCGCCGTCGTCGAACCCACGAGCATCGCCTCCGGCCCGAAGGCGAGGAGGATTTCGTAGTGCAGGCCGATGTCGATATCATAGCCGGTGGTCGCGCTGTCGAGACTGACCGTCGTGTGGATGATCACGCGGGGGGACATGGAGGAAAATTCGGCGCCCCCCTATATAATCCGTCCTCGCGGGGCGTGAAACAAAAGTCGGGGGCACAGGATCTGCGGTATGGTCCGGCCCGTCGTGTACCCTACCCGGCAGATCTGTACATCGTGAAGGCGGAAAAATCGTTCTCCGCAGAAAAGTACGGGGGAGATCAGGCCCCCGCCGCCGTGGTCTCCTCCGTCGTCGTCTCCTCTGTGGTTGTTTCTGCCGCGGTCGTCTCTGTCCCTGTCGTCGCCGTCGTCGTCCAGGGCATGGTCACGTCAGGCGGCAGCAGCACGGCATCGATGCCGTGGATCACGCCGTTCGTCGCCATAATGTCGGCCTCCACCACGGTTGCGCCGTTCACCATCACCGTATCGCCCGACACCGTGACCTTCAGCGTGCTGCCCTCCAGCGTCGTGAGAGAGGTGACATTCTGGAGGTCGGTCGCCGTGTACGTCCCCTCGACGACATGGTAGAGGAGGACCGGTTCAAGCAGAGCCGGGTCGGCCCGGATCGCGTTCGTCTGGTCCTTCGTGAGGCTCGTTGCGAAAGCGGTGTTATCCGGTGCAAAGAGCGTATACGGCCCCTCTGTTGCAAGCGTCTGGTCCAGTCCGGCAAGGAGGAGCAGTTCGCGAAGCACGGAGTATTCCGGCATCGTGTTCAGAGTCCTGAAGATGTCGGTCTCATTTCCGGTTGGAACTCCCGTCTCCGTCACCGTCGGCGTCGTCTCTGCCGTGGTGACCGTCGCTGCCGGCGTCTCTTCAGTGGTCGTTGCGGTGGGCGTCGGCGTCGGCTCGGCAGGTCCCTGCTGTGCGCATCCCGCGATGAGCACTGCGCCGAAGCAGAGGATCACAAACGCAAAAACAAACAATTTTTTCATCACATCCCCTCCGTATTCCGGGCTCTTCTCTGGACATATGACACACATTATAAATGCATTTGCATGCGTGCGACGACCCCGGCACCTCCGTCACTTCGTCAGCGACCCCCCGATGAGCCCGCCCACATAGTCGAAGGGGTCGAGCACGTTTCTCCGGGACACTCGCGACGTCCCCCTCTCTCGTTTTGCCTCCCCGAAAAAACCTGTACTATGTTCCGTACTGCATCTCCAATGTCCATATCATTTAAATGAAAAATATACGTTCAACAATGTCATTATTAGAATCTATCGGTCAAAATACCAACATATATATGTAACAAAATGGAATCGCGAGCATCTCAGCCCCCCGTGAGGCGCGATCTCATTTTGCATCCGGGGAAGCTGACGTCCAGTTTATGAGGTGGCTTAAAATGGAAAAAATCCCCCCATTAGGGAAGAAAGTACCTATTTTTCTATTCCTGCTGGTGGCCCTGGCCTGTATCATCGGCCCGGTCGCCGGGGATGAAGAGGGCACAGTCCCGCCCGAAACAGTGGCGTCCTATGAAATGATTACGAATATCTCAGTCCCGACGGAAACCGAGACGCCGGTGGAAACCGAGACACCAGTGGAAACGCTACTGGCACTCTCGCTCGCCGCCGATCCCCCTGACGGCCCGGTGCCGCTCACCGTGCGGTTCACCGGGACGGCGACGGGTCCGGCGGTCGACATCTGGGAGTGGACAATCGACGGCGTCGCGGCGGACGCAGACGGCCCTGACCTTACTCACACTTTCACCGGGGCCGGCACCTACACCGTCGCCCTCACCGCAACCAACGCGAGCGCACACCTCGCGAACACCACGTCGATCGAGATCGTCGCGGAGGAAGAAACACCCCTCATGATCGCCGCCAGGGCCGGGGTCATCCACCCCCACATCTGGAATGTCTCGAAGATCGAGGGGAGCGGTAACGTCACCAGTCTCTGGGAGATCCAGGATCAGATCGGAGACGGTGACACCATCCGCATCTGGGGCATGGCGGAGAGCGCGGCGGACCGCGTCTACGAGAGCGGCATTACCATCAACGTCCCCGACGTGATGGTCAAACAGTGGGAAGGTTCGCCCGCCCAACCCCTCATCGCCGGCCCCTCGGCGGTCGGCCCCTCGGCGGTAGCACCGATGTCCCCCGGCCCCGCGGCACCGGCCTTCGCCGTCACAGCGGACAACGCGACCTTCCGCGGCCTCAACATCTCCGGCAACGCCGCCGGGATCTACGCCGCCGGGGATCCTGAAGACCACATCCGGGGCCTCACCATCGCAGACTGCACCTTCGTCGGGAATGGGGCAATCGGCGGTCCGAGTGTAAATCCTGGTGGCGGTGCGCTCTATGCCGAATATGTCGATGATCTCTCGGTCGAGAGGACAGAGTTCACCGAAAATAGTGCAGGCGTTGGCGGCGGAGTATGTTTCGTGACATGCACCAGGATCACGGTCACCGGTACCGCCTTCACACGCAACGCCGCGATCTACGGTGGCGGCGGGCCGGCTCTCATGAGTTCTGAGTTATTCGACGACGATTACTATGGTTCCGGCGGCGGCGCACTATTCGTGGACTGTACACGTCTCGCACTCCTCGAAACAACCTTTGAGAACAACACCGCAATCAACAGCGGCGGCGGGGCGGAGTTCCATTATTGCGAGAACGCCACGCTCACCGGCGTCACTTTCACCGGCAACGAAGCAGAGGAGTGTGGTGGCGGGGCGGAGTTCCATTATTGCGAGAACGCCACGCTCACCGGCGTCACTTTCACCGGCAACGAAGCAGAGGCGTATGGCGGCGGGGCGGAGTTCCATTATTGCGAGAACACCACGCTCACCGACGTCACTTTCACCGGCAACGAAGCGGAGGATTATGGCGGCGGGGCGGAGTTCTGGGAATCTTCGGGGATCACGCTCAACGGCGTCATCTTCATCACCAACACGGCGAACTCTGGCGGCGGGATGGATCTCTATGAGACATCCGACGTCACGCTCTCCGACATCACTTTCACACGCAACAACGCGGATCGTGGCGGCGGGGCATATCTCTATGAATCATCCGGCGTCAGGCTCTCCGACCTCTCGTTCACAGCCAACAACGCGACCAGGTACGGCGGCGGGGCATACTTCGATGACTGCACAGATTCCGGGGTCTTCGATGTCACCTTCACCGAAAACGACGCAACCAACGGTGGTGGGGCATTTATCGGGTGGTGCGAGAACATCACCATCACCGGCACCACGTTCACCGGCAACACCGTGACCGACCACGACGACGGGGACGTCCCGCGGAGTCTGGAGTCCTCCGACGATGAGTTAGAGAGTTCCGGCGGCGGGGCGTTCTTCTATGACTCATTCGGGATCATCATCGCCAACTGCCGCTTCGACAACCTCGACAATATCCGTGCCGAAAGGGAATCCGAAGAACCCGAATTTAGAGAAAGCGACATCATAGAAAGTTTCTCCGCAATCCTGAACACATCCCGCACGCCGGGGACGAACATCGCCGGCGGGCCGTACCTCGGCGGCAACCTCTGGCTGAATGACCCCGCCCAGAACATCTCGGAGTGGTGTGCTGACGCGGACTTCGACGGCATCTGCGACGAACCGCTGCTCATCGCCATGAACGACGGCGAGGAGTTCGGCACCGACCATCTCCCGCTGGTGTACGGCGGGACGGTGGCAATCGCCTCGACGCCCGCGGGGGCGTACATCCACCTGGACGGCGTGAACATCACCCGCACAACAGACACCTCCCTCTCCCTCCCTGTCGGCGACTACACGATCACCGTCACCCTCGCCGACTACGTGACCCCTGAAAATCGGACGGTGACGGTCTCTCCGGGCGAGACGGTGCCCGTCGTATTCGACCTCGAAGAAGTGTGCGGGATCCTCAACGTCTCGTCCGTCCCGGCCGGGGCCCGGATCGTCCTCGACGGCGTGGACACCGGAAGGTTGACCAACGCGACCCTGGAAGACATCCTGCCCGGAGAGCACAATGTCACGGTCGTCCTCGCCGGCTACAAAACCCCTGAGAACCGGACGGTGACGGTCTCTCCGGACGAGACGACAGAGGTCGCCTTCGCCCTCGAAGCCCTGCCGACCCCGACACCCACCTCATCCTCATCAGGTTCGAGCGGCAGGCACTCCGACCTCGCTGCCGACTCGACAGGAAAGATCCCGGCCGGCGGCAGCGGCACCCTGGCATTCCGGGGCCCGGCCATCTACGAGATCAGGGTGACGGTCGGCGAGAGCATCCAGACTCTCCTTGTCACCATCGGGCGGAGCGGCATCCCCTCCGGCGTCGAGGCCCCGGCCGGTCTGGTCTTTGAGTACGACGAGGTGACGATCTACCACACGACCGACGACGCGATCGAGGGTGCCCTCATCCTCTTCAGCATCCCGAAGGCGTGGCTGGCGGAGAACAGTATCGACCCGGCGGACGTCGTGCTCTACCGCTACCACGACGGCGCCTGGCAGGCCCTCCCCACCGAGGTCACAGGTGAGGACGAGACCTCCTGGCACTTCTCGGCGCAGAGTCCGGGCTTCTCCCTCTTTGCGATCGGCGGAGAACCAGCACCCGTCGCCGTCAAAGTGCCGGACGTCGGGGCACAGGCCGGGACGACAGAACCCCTCCCGCCGGTGACTGAAACACCGGCATCGCCCCCGGCGGAGACACCGCAGCCCTTCCCCACCATGATCCTCCTCCTCTGCGGGGCGGCCGTCCTCCTCATCGCGGCAGTCGTCCTCTGGAAGAGGAGATAAAACCCAACACTTTTTTTCGGAGCATCCCCCTCCGTCACTTCGTCAGCGACCCCCCGATGAGCCCTCCCACATAGCCGAAGAGGCCGAAGAGCGGGAAGAGGGCGACGACGATGAAGAGCGTCGACCCGAGGAACCCCAGGTAACTGATGTCGCCCGGGGCGGTCTCGATGCCATACACCAGGATGGCGGCCGCCAGCACGACCGCGTTCAGGAGGCCGACATAAACGCCCGCTTTCCCGCCGTTCTTTGCGCCCCCTCGCACGATCCAGCCTGCCACGATCCCCCCGACGAAGGCGCCGCCGATGGTGATGAGGTAATTGATGACAAGCGCCACCAACAGCCCGCCTATCACGCCGATCCAGAACTTCTGCGAATCTGATTCGTTCATGGAATTCGTCCTCCTGGCCATCGGCATCCGGGAGGGTCCGGCAGGAAGCAGTGTCTGCACGGACGAGATTGCGTTCCCGGATGCATGGCAGGCAGGAGATATTCACGACCGTATATAAATATGGGTGGACCGCCGCCGGGGCCGCGGTGCCGGGCAGATGCCCGGTTTTCGGGAAAAGTATAATGCCGGTCCCGGGGTAGTGACCCCGGTAGCGGACCGCCGTCTGGCGGACGACGAGGGCGGTCCGGGAGAGAAAGAGGCGAGAGATATGTTGCGAAGAAGGGGAGAAGTCGCCCGGAAGGGCGGAGAGGAAGCCGCACAACGGTATAAAATGAAAGAGAAACTCGTCTCCATCGGGGACGACTACTGGATCGAGGACGCCGCGGGAAAGAAGACCTATAAAGTGGACGGCAAGATGCTGCGCATCAGGAACACCCTGGTGATCCAGGACAGCGACGGGAAGGACCTCTACAAGATCCAGGAGAGGATGCTCCATATCAAGGACACCATGGAGATCGAAAAGGCCGAAGGCGGCACGGCCGCCACGATCAAGAAGGCCCTGATCTCCCCTCTCCGGGACAGGTGGACGGTGAAGATCCCGGACGGCGAGGACTGGAGCATCCAGGGGAACATCCTGGACCACGAGTACAGGATCGAGGCCGGGCGGGAGAAGGTCGCCGAGGTCTCGAAGAAATGGTTCCGTATCCGGGACACCTACGGCGTGGAGATCGAAACGGGCCACGACGCCGCCCTCGTGCTGGCGGTCACGGCCGCGATCGACCAGATGGCGCACGACTAGGCGGCCGGGGACTCCGGGGAGCAGTATTATATCGTCCTGCCTCCCTTCCCCTCCCGGGGAAGGGGTATGGCCATGAAAAAAGAGCCCGGGGGAGGACCGACCGACGGCCGGACGGGTGGGGGCTCGTCCCGTGTGTTTATGGAGATGCTCGCGTCCTCCAGCGGCTGGCTCTTCATCCTTGCCGTGATCGGGTCGGCCCTGGTCTCGGTCAGTCTCTTTGTCTTCGGGTTCGTCCTCACCGTCCTGACGGTCCTTGAGACATTCACCGCCCTCAGTTTCGAGCCCGCAGCCCTGGAAGCACTGCTCTCCATTTCCATCAAGATCATCGACATCTTCCTCGTGGCCACGGTCTTCTACGTCATCTCCCTGGGCCTGTACGAACTCTTCATCGCCAAGGCCCCTCTCCCCGGCTGGGTGGAGATCCGCGACCTCGACGATCTGGAGACCAAACTCCTCGGCGTCGTCGTCATCGCCCTGGCCGTGCTCGTCCTGGGGCAGGCCGTCACCTGGAGGAGCGACGTCTCGACCCCGATCCTGGAATTCGGGCTTGCCGTCGGTGTGTCCATTCTCGCGATATCGGCATACCTCCGGGTGAAGAGGTGACGGCAAAACTATATCTCGCTCCCTCCCCCTCAGGGAACCGATGGCATACCGGCCGAACATCGACGACGAGTCGGTCCTCAGGCGGTGGATGGGCATCGAGGCCGGGCGGATCAACGACGCCCTCGTGGCCGAGAGAAAGACCCTCGCCCGCCTGCTCGACGAGAAAGTTCCGTCGTCGACGACGAAGGGAGGGAAGGAGTACGTCTTCGACAGGGAGGTGATCCGGACCCTCGGCGACCGCCTCCCCCGCGAGATGCACGACCGCCTCTGGCTCCCGATCGTCTTCTCCTTCTCGCCCGAGGTGCGGGACAGTTTTTATCTCCGGGACGGGACGGCGCTCCTCGCCCTCAAGACGCTCGGCGAACTCGGGGCGATGCGCGAGTTTTATAAAGGGCGGCTCTGGGTCTCGAACGCGATCGTCTACGCGATAATGCAGAAATACCCGACCGTGATCCAGATCGGGATCGGGTGACCGGTTCTATCTCCCGAACCTCCGCACGAGAGCCCAACAGACGGCCAGTATCCCGGCGAAGAGCAGGAGGACGGCGAGGTCGTCGGCGGTGAGGACAAGATATGTGGTGTCCACTGCCGCCTCCCCCTTTGCGCCGTGGCCGCGGGCGTCGGCCGGAATACGCAGGAGTTCCTGCGGCGTCGCTGCGGCGCGATAGTCCGCCGGGGTGGCGTTGAGGGAGCGGTCGTCCCCGAAGGGCGTCAGGTTCACGAGGGGGAAGGACGGCACGGCATCCGTGGCTACGGCCGGCACCGCGAGCAGGGCCGGGAGGAGAAGAAGTACGACAGTCTGGAGGCGCATGCGGGTGTGCATCCCCTTTTTCTCTCATCGGCACGGCCCTATGTATACCTGCCGCTCTTGCTCAGGCACCCGCCCAATTCTCCGTATCGTTGCGGTACACACACCTGCCATCTTTTCCCGGCGACAAACGGGATTTCACCCATTTTTTCAGGTGAAGGCGTCCTGTCCATTCGGCTCCGGCCCATCTCCCTCAGCAAATTATATATGATAATATTATAATTCATACCCGATGTACCATGGCTGATATTATCGTCACCATTGGCCAGGTCGGTGGAAGCGTGATCGCATTCCTGCCGTACCTTGTCGCCGCAGTGATCATCCTGATCATCGGCTGGATCGTCGGGCGCCTGCTGGGCTCTGTCGTGTCGAAGTTCCTGGACCGGATCGGCGTGGACGACGCCCTCAGAAAGACGGGGCCGGGCGAGGCGGTCGAGAAGAGCGGCTTCATGATCGTCCATCTCTTCGACCTGCTCGTGCGGTGGGCCGTCTACCTGATCGCGATCATGGTGGCGGCGAGCGTCCTCCAGATCGAGACTCTCTCGCGAGTGATTGCCGCTATCGTCGCCTATCTCCCGAACATCGCGGCGTTTGTGATCATCCTCATCGCCGGCCTGATCCTGGTCGACTTCTTCGCCGACGTCCTGGAAAAAATGAGTTCCGCGGCCGAGGTCGCCCTTGCCGGGCCCATGATCCTGGGCCTGCGGGTCTTCCTCTACTTCGTCGTGATCATGCTTGCCCTGACGCAGCTTGCCATCGACCTGACCATCGTCTACGTTTTCATCGAACCGATCGCCTGGGGCGTCGGGCTCGGGCTCGGCGCTGCTATTGCGATCATTGTCGGCTTCGGCCTCAAGGACCGGAGCCCGGAGATCCTGGACACTCTGCTGTCACAGGAGAAAAAATAATTTTTTTCGGGAGAGAGAAGGGAGGTTGAGTTCTGGAATGATGTGCCTGGTTCACTCGTGTGCCTGGAGGACTTCGGCATTGGGGGCGTTGTTCCTGACGCTCTCTATTCCTTTCAGGCACGACTCCTTCGACTTGTAACTCTGGCTCGTGGCGATGACCTGGCCGTTTGATGCTTTGAGCCTGAACCTGAATTCCCCGGACTTGTCCTGGTAGACTTCGAATTTCCCTCTGGGCATGGTTCCACCGATGATAGAGTTGAATTGTCGCTATAAATATCTTTTTATTTTTCACAGGGATTATTCGGCCCTCTCATGGACGGACCGCCGTCCTGTTTCGTCACCCCTATGTAGGGTGTGCGCCAACAGAGTGGTGATGCACCTTACCTGCCCTGCCTGCGGATGCTCCTTCGAGTACACCGGACGGGCGACATTCTTCACCTCCTGCCCGGCCTGCAAGAAGCGGGTCACGATACGGAGGAGGAAGTCGGAGACGAGCGACTTCGGGGTCTCGAAACGGGAGTGCCACGACGCAAGGGCTTTTTACGGCCGCAAGATCTATGCGGCGGCCGGGGCGGGCAGGGAGAGTGCGATCGCCGAGAACGATCTCCCGCCGGGCGTCAGGAACGCGGTCCTCTGCCGGGACAGCAGGGACCTGGCCCTGATCCCGGACAACAGCGTCCACCTGATGGTGACGTCGCCGCCCTACAATGTGGGCAAGACCTATGACGACGACCTGGACATGGAGGAGTACCTCGCTCTCCTGCGGGCGGTCTTTGCCGAGACGTACCGCGTGCTCGTGCCGGGCGGCCGGGCCTGCGTGAATGTGGCGAATGTGGGAAGGAAACCGTACATCCCGTACCACAGTGCGATCATCGGGGTGATGGCGGAGATCGGGTTCCTGATGCGGGGCGAGGTGATCTGGAACAAGGCGACGGGGGCCGGGATCTCGACGGCCTGGGGGAGCTGGCGGTCGGCCTCGAACCCGACGCTCCGGGACGTCCACGAGTATATTCTGGTCTACTCGAAGGGGTCGTATGCCCGGAAGAAGGGGGAGAGGGAGGACACGATCGGCAGGGAGGAGTTCCTGGAGTGGACGAAGAGTCTCTGGACGTTCCCGACGGAGTCGGCACGTAAGGTCGGCCACCCGGCGCCTTTCCCGGTGGAGCTGCCGTATCGCTGCATTCAGCTGTACACGTTCAAGGGCGATGTGGTCCTGGACCCGTTCGCGGGTGCGGGGACGACGGGCGTGGCGGCGCTGCGGGCGGGCCGGGACTTTGTCTGCGTCGATTCGGACGCGGGCTACGCGGAGCGTGCGAAGGAGCGCCTGCGGGCCGAAGGCTGGGATGGCTGAGGAGGTGGCGACCGCCCGTCTCCGTCTGGTGCCGGTGACGGCGGCGCACCTGACGGCCGACGCCGCGGCCCTCTCGTCTCTCCTCGCCGCCGCGGTCCCGGACGCCTGGCCGCCGGAGACTGTCGAGGATGCCATCCCGACGTTCCTCTCCTGGCTGACGGAGGACCCGGCGAGCGAGGGCTGGAACCTCTGGTATATTGTCTCACCCGATGGGGTGCTCGCGGGGTCGTGCGGTTTTGTCGGCAGGCCGTCGCCCGATGGGGAGGCGGAGATGGGCTACGCGGTCCTCCCGGCCTTCCGGGGCCGCGGCTATGCGACCGAGGCGGCGGCGGCCCTGGTGGACTGGGCGTTCGCGCACTCCGAGGTCGCCTGCGTGACGGCGCAGGCCGACCCGGCGAACCTGGCCTCGGTGCGGGTGCTGGAGAAGGTCGGGTTCGTGCCCGACGGCGCCGGGGACGAGGGGTGCGTGCGGTTCGTGAGGAGGCGGTGGGAGAATTCCCCGAATTTTACATGCACTTGATATGATCAGGGACGGAAAACGACCTCTTCATGATCGCTTTTCATTTTGCGTGTTCTTTTCGGGAGATTGACGATGTATTTGACATAATTGAATTGGAATATTATTTCCTTGCATTATTGCACCCTATCATATGTCACTGCCTTCAGACACTCTTGATCTACTAAATGTCTATTCTCGAAATGATTTATGAAAGAAGTTTGAGATTGTCGACTCTCGATTGAATAATCGAGTAGAGTATAAATAAGCAAGTTTAAACTCTCGTATGTTAATTTTTATTTTGATAATCGGTATTACTTGATTTATGACTGCAGAATACTACTAAAAACAAATACCCTTACTTTTAAAACGTGGGTTGAATGAAATGACAAATATTGATGATTTAATCGAATTTGATAACGAAAACCGTAATTTGGATTTCAAAGGAGCGCAATACATAAAAGAGAACCATGAAGATTTTATAAAAGACCTTATCTCAATGGCAAACGCGGAGACTAATGATGAGCGTTATATTGTTATTGGGATTGTTCAGGGTAATGAAGGAGAAAAAGAACTTCGAGGCATAGAAAAAAAAGATTTTATTGATGATGCCGTTTACCAACAGTTAATCAGAGAAAATGTAGAGCCAGATATAAATTTTGAATATTTCTTACATGAATATAATAGGAAGTATTTTGGGGTCTTCAGAATTGAAAACTGTACCGATAAGCCCTATATGATGAAGAAAGATTATCGACGATTAAAAAAAGGAGATTCGTGGATTAGAAAGGGGAGTCATCAACCTCGTATGGTTCGGAGAGACTTAGATAACATATATGAACAAAAAACGGTTTCGATTGGTTTTAATGGACCTGTAGAGGTATTATTTGAAGAAAATAGATCTCCTCGTATAAGCATACCTACGGCAGGAGAGTTTATCTTACCCTCAGAGCGGAAAGCTAAAAATATTCACCAAGCTATTGAGGAGAAAAAAAACCCTATTATGAAGAAACCAACATTGTCCTATCTGGATGGTCTCACTAATTTAAATGCGTATAATTTGCTTGCTGGCATAAAGCCCTATTCTGAAAGGACATTAGAAGAACTCGAAGAGAACCTAAAGAGCGTCAAAGAAGATTTTGCTGATGATGACATATACTTCTGTTTCGAAGAAATTGGCTATAAATTGAATCTAGTTATTGAAAATAAAGGAGAGCAGTATATTGAAGATGGGCAAATTCATGTTTGGATCCCTAAAGAGGATGGATTGCTTGTCGCATCTAAGGTCCCTAATAAACCCAATAAAAATCCCTTTTTGCACTATGAAGACTTAATTAATGCGGCGAACGGACCCAGATACCCAAGAGTCACAGAATTTGAAAACTATATAGTTGTTAAAAGATCTGTTGGAAACATAAAACATCATATCCCAATTATTGCCTTTGAGAAGCCAGTTAGAATATTTTTTAGTAATGTTTTGACAGGTAAGTCTATCGAAATAATATGCGAGATATTTGGAAAAAATCTTAAGAAATCTCTATTAAAAACTTTAATTATCGATTTGATCGAGCCAAAAACAAATGATTAAGATCAGATCATTATGGTAAAGTTATACTTGCACAGTCCCATTTTTATATCTCTCAACATCCTCCAAGGAGTAATGATCCCCGAACCATTCGCCTCCAACCTCTTCGCCCAAGATCATGCCGTTCATCTCCCCTGTATCCTCGCGGCGAAACGAAAGACCTCAGGCTACCACACCAACTGGTGGTCACCATCACCCACGACACTCTCCTGCTCAACACTCCACATCGGCATCGAGATCAATCACAGGCAATACAAGCCGGAAGGACAGATGAACCCCTTACCAGAGGCTCTATGAAAATATGTATTCACAATATATCCTTCACCGTTCTCACTCGGGAGCCCCCCCTAAAACTCACACATCACCGGAGGAACTACACATGACCCTCCGCGCCTACGCCGACCTGCTGCGCATCCACTTCGCGTTCGCCTGGCCGCTCCTCTTCTGCTCGGGCCTCTTTCTCGCCTTCGGCACGTACGGCGGTTTTTCGTGGTCTCTGGTCGTCACGGCCGCCCTCATCGGCCTCTTCGGTTTCGAGGCCGGGATGGTGCTCAACGACTACGTGGACAGGGAACGCGACACGCGGGACGTCGAGGGGCGGCTGACGCGGTACTGGCGGCTCTTCGGGACGCGGCCCCTTGCCGAAGGAGAGATCCCGGCTGAGCACGCCCTCGCCCTCTTCCTCCTCCTCGCCCTCGCCGCGCTGGCGTTGATCGCCACCCTCCCGTACCCGCACTCCCTCTGGGTGGCCGGGATCATGGCGTACAGTTATGCCGTCGAGGTCTTCTACCAGCTGAAGAAGAGGGACCAGAGATTCCCGATCGCCCAGGTCGTCGGGCGGACGGACTTCGCCCTCTTCCCGGTGGCGGGCTACCTCGTCGCGGGGATGCCCGACCTGACGGCCCTCCTGTACTTCCTCTTCTTCTACCCCTACGCCCTCGCCCACCTCGGCGCGAACGACCTGGTCGACGTGACGAACGACCGGGCGCGGGGGATGCGGACGGTCCCGCTGCTGTACGGCACGCGGGCGGGCGTCCTCTGGGTCGCGGGCTTCACCGCCCTCCACGGCGTTCTGGCCCTCCTCTTCGCCCCGGTGCTCGGGCCGACGGCGCGGGCCGGCCTCCTCGTCGGATTTGCCCTGCTCGTCGTCGCGAACCTGGTCATCCTCCGGGGCCGGACGCCGGAGGCGGCGATGCGGGTGCTGCCCCTCTTCCACCTGGCGATGGTGGTGTATGCCGCGGGGATGGTTCTCGGGGCGGTGTGGTGACCCTGCCGCGGGCAGATCACTTTCGCCCCGCTCTCTGAAAAGAAGCGCATAAATATGATGATTTGTTTCATTCGCCGTGCGCTGCTCTTCTTTATCTCCTATCGGGCTCACTCTCTCTTCGGTGCGGTGCCGCCGGTCCCCGGATGCGGCGGCCCGCCCGGGAGTTGAAAAAAACATGAGAGAGATATCTCAGGATGTCCCCGGTCGGGGGGTCGAGGACGGTACGGACGGATGGACGACGGAGAAGAGCGAGGTGGCGGGATGCGCCGGTTGAATGGCAGCCTTCATGCTTCCCCGTGCGCCAACACCGGATCCCGGAAGACCGCCGCATCTCCGTCGGCCCGCGAGGAGATCACCGCCGTCGATCCTGTCCCCCTGTACCTGGTCCCTCACACGGTCACGGTCGAGGTGAAGAGGTTTGGCGGGGCGATCTCGGAGCTCCATGTGACGCGGGGCGCCCGGCACATGTATGCGGTCACGGTGGTGGTGCGGGAATGAGTGCCACTCTCCGTCTCGGGTCCGACGACGCCGTCTACCTGCTCGTCGGCCGCGAACGTTACCGGATCGCACCCGACGACCTGCGCGGCCTGATCTTCCACGGCCACGCGGTGCCGGTGACGCGGGAGGGCCCGGCGATCGTGGGCCACGCGGCGGTGAACCCTGCCGGCCGTGCGGTGAAGGTCTTCACGGTCTCCGGCCACTTCATCGTGCCGCTCGTCTCGTTCCGCCGCGTCGCCGCGGGCGAGGCCCGTTCCGCCCCGCTATTTCCCCTGGTGCCGGAGGGGTGGCCGTGATCGCCGCCGCCCTTGCCGCCCTGTTCTCCGGCGGCGTGGTGGAGGTGCGGGCTCTCGCGGACTATGCGACG
This sequence comes from Methanofollis sp. UBA420, assembly GCF_002498315.1. Taxonomy (NCBI): domain Archaea; kingdom Methanobacteriati; phylum Methanobacteriota; class Methanomicrobia; order Methanomicrobiales; family Methanomicrobiaceae; genus Methanofollis; species Methanofollis sp. UBA420. The sequence goes on along the minus strand of NZ_DAGX01000005.1, from coordinate 519,168 downwards.
CACTCGGGCTACTTCGACGATTTTGCGAAGTGTGCGGCGGCAGCCGAGGCCCTGGACGCCGACCCGGAGGTCCGCGGGATCTATGTCACCCTGAACGCGGTGAACCCGGCCCTCCTGGCCCGCCGGGCGAACAGGGTGAAGATGCGGCTTTCGCGTTCCGACGCGACGACCTCGGACGCCGACATCGTCCGCCGCCGCTGGCTGCCCGTCGACCTCGACCCTGTGCGGCCGAGCGGGGTGTCCTCGACGGAGGAGGAGCATGCCGCGGCGCTCCGCCGGGCCGACGCGATCGCCCTCTGGCTCGACGAGCAGGGCTTCCCCCATCCGATCCGCGCCGACTCAGGGAACGGGGCTCACCTCCTCTACGCGATCGACCTCGCGAACGACGACGAGGCGACGGCCCTCGTCAAGGGCGTGCTCGCCACCCTGGACGCTCTCTTCTCCGACGAGACAGTCGCCGTGGATACGGCGAACTTCAACGCCGCCCGGATCTGGAAACTCTACGGCACGTGCTCGCGGAAGGGGGACACCACGGCCGAACGCCCGCACCGGCGGGCGAAGGTGCTCTCGGTGCCTGAGGAGAGGGAGATCGTCACGGCCGAGAAACTCCGGGCGATCGCCACCCGCCTCCCCGTCGAGGCGCCGCCGGCGCCAAAGGGCGGGACGATTGACCTCGGAAAGTGGCTCAGGGAGCACGGCCTCGGCGTCCGCACCACCAAACCCTGGCAGGGCGGGACGCTGTACGTCCTCGAAGACTGCCCCTTCTCGACCGCCCACCGCGACGGCGCCTTCGCCGTCCAGTTCCCGAGCGGTGCGGTCTATGCCGGGTGCCATCACGCGAGTTGCGGCGGCGGGACGCAGAGGTGGCCCGAACTCCGGGCCATGCACGAACCGAAAAAACAGAAGGCGAGAGAGGAGGTGCCGCCACCTCCTCCCCCCTCGCCGCCGGCGCCCGACCCCGCGTACCGCGAGAAAGCCCTCGACATTTTGGAGCACGGCGACCCGCTCGCCTTCCTCCTCGACACCTTCCACCGGGAACACGTCGGCGACCGCACCGTCGCCGAGTGCCTGGTGATGTCCATCGCCTCCCAGTCCGTCGAGAACACGAACGGGTTGCACGTCGCCATCTCCGGCAACTCCGGGAAAGGCAAGACCCATGCCTGCACCGCCATGCTCACCCTCCTCCCGGAGACCTTCAGGCTCAAAGGCACAGTCTCCGACAAAGCCCTCTACTACCACGACAGCCTCAGGCCCGGCACCGTCCTCCTCTTCGACGACGTCTCCCTCTCCGACGACATGCAGGACGTCCTGAAGAGCGCCACCACCAACTTCCGGGAACCCATCGAGCACCGCACCGTCACCGCAGACAGAAAACTCCAGGTCTGCCGGATCCCGGAGAGGTGCGTCTGGTGGCTCGCGAAGGTCGAGGACCCGGGCGACGACCAGGTGATGAACCGCATGCTCACCGTCTGGATCGACGACTCGGCCGAACAGGACGAGCGGGTGCTCCAGCACATGAAAGAGGTCGAGGCCTTTGGCCCGTCCGCCGGGGAGGACGAAGACGTGCTCGTCGCCCGGTCTGTCTGGGAGGTCGTCAAGGACGCGGTCCTGCCGGTCCGCATCCCCTTCGCCCGGCACGTCCACTTCTCGGCGTCGCAGAACCGCCGGAACCCGGGCATGCTCTTCGACCTCGTCAAGGCCTGTGCCCGCCTCTTCTTCCTCCAGCGGGAACGTGACGGAGAGGGGCGGGTGATCGCATCTCCCGCCGACTTCGCCGCGGCGGCCCGGCTCTACGGCGCCCTGAACGGAACGGCCGGCGGGCAGGAGACGAAGCTGACGAAGAACGAGGCCGCCGCCCTGGAGGCGGTTGCGGCGACGGGCGTCGGGGTGTTCACGATCGGGCAGGTGCAGGAGGCGCTCGGCGTGACCTACCAGCAGGCCTACCGGGTGCTGCAGGGGTACGCGAGGAGGGGGAAGACCTACGCGGGGCTGCTGGAGAAGTGTCCGGCGGTGAGCGTGGTCAAAACAACGGTGACCGAGGACGGTTGCGGGAACCCGGTGAAAAGGCACGAGCTGCACTTTTTCTTCGACCGCAAGCGCTATCGGGAGTGGACGGCGAGCACGGGGGTGTGGCTGGACGATGACCCCGATGACGACACTTTCGACGGTTTTCGACGCGTTTTCACCGCCTGTCGAAAAGATGCGGGGGGGCGGGATGACGGCGGATCAGGAGTTACGGACAGATCTGATGATCAATGTACGTACATATGTACATCTTTTCACCAGGTGGAAGGACCACAGAGCACGGGGGGCGACGAGGGGGATGGGGGTGCGGGTGAGTGTGAGTGTGATCCTCCGCCTGGTGAAAACACTTTTTCAAAACTGCGGTGCGGGGGCGAAAACGTGATGTGCGGCACGAATGCGCCCGAAAACATTTTCGACGCCGGTCGAAAGATGTCGAAGAGGGGTGAAAGGGTGAAAGAAGGTGCCGGTGTGCCGACTCTCCCGGACGGGGTGGCGGTGAATGCCGGGAAGGGGCGGTTCAGTCCTCCTCATGGTTCCGGACCATCACCTCCTCCACCCCCTCCCTCACCACGATCTCCCGCGTCCTCCCCCTCCCCGGCCGCACGTACAGGTCCACCAGCCGTAACGCCTCCAGCTTCTTCAGCCTCTCGTGGAACACGGTGTACTTCATCCCCTCGCAGACCCGCCCGTACACCCGGCCCGAGATCACCGGCCCCCCTTCCCGCTCCTCGGCCAGGGCCGCGTCGAGCACCGCCCTCTCCCCGGCCGTGAGCGCCCGCACCGCCATCGCCACATGCAGGTGCCGGGAGACGGCAAAGGCCGCGAGCACGTCCCCGGCCGTCACCACGGCCCTCGCCTCCCTCTCGGCCGCCCGCACCGCTCTCTTCACGACGTCCAGGCCGACGCGGAGGTCGCCGCAGGCCATCGCCCGCTCGACGACGAGGTCGAGGGCCGCGGGCGGCATCACGCCGGGGTACAGCCCGGCCCGCACCCTCTCCGCGAGAATGCCCCGCACCTCCTCCGCGGTGTACGGCGGGAAGACGATCTCCGAGGCCTGGAGCACCGAGCGGGTGGCCCGGTCCAGGGCGCGGGAGAGGTCGGCCTCGGGCGTGGAGAGGGTGAGGACCACGCCTGTCCTGGCTCCCGGCCAGGCCTCGTGCATCCTGAGAAGAGGGGCGAGGACGCTGCCGAGCGTGCCGTCGGGGATGAGTTCGTTGGCGTCGTCCAGGCAGACGACCAGCACCGCCCCCCTCTCGACGAGGGCATGGGCAACCCCGGCCATCAGCCGCGTGTTCGAGACCCCGGACGGCGGGGGCAGGTGGCCGAAGAGAGCGAGGAAGATCCGGGAGAAGACGGCGTACTGTGTCTTCTCTGTCTGGCAGGAGACGAGCACCGGCACCACCGCCTGCGTCGTCTCCTCCACCTCGGCAAAGATCCGGCGGACCGCGGTGGTCTTGCCGGTACCGGGCGTGCCGCGGAGCACGGTGTTCAGGGGGCTGGCCCCGTAGGAGAGGGTCGGCCGCAGGGCGAAGGCGAGGTCGTCGAGCTGGGTGTCGCGGTAGGGGAAGGCCTCGGGGAGGTGGGTGATCTCGAAGAGGTCGGGGTCGCGGAAGAGGGTCTGGTCGCTCATGAGGCGGGCGTGTGTCATGAGGGAGGGGTGGCCGTGGGGGTATATAGGGGTGGGGCGTGTGTGCGGGGCGAATGTGAACCGACCCCGGGGACGGCGCAACGAATATATCACATCTCTCCGGATCCGCTCGGGGGGCGGCGGAAATGGGACTCAAGCGGGCACTGACAGAGTTCGACCTGACCAACATCATCGTCGGGTCGATCGTGGGCGCCGACATCTACATCGCCTCGTCGCTCACCGCGGGACTTGTCGGCCCGTTCGCAATCGTCGTGTGGATCCTTGCCGGGATCTGCGCAACGACGATCGCGATCGTCTTCGCCTACTGCAGTTATTACGTCCCGCGGGCTGGCGGTCCCTTCGCCTATGTCTCCGAGGCGTTCGACGACTTTTACGGGTTTCTGACCGGGTGGAGCATGTGGATCGCGGAGATGCTCGCCCTTCCCGTCTTCGCCATCGCCTTCGCCCTCTATCTCGGGTCTGTCGTCCCTCTCAGTCCGACGGCTGAGGTGGCGGTGAGGGGCATCTTTATCGCGGCGCTCACCGCCGTCAATATCGCCGGCGTCAGAGCGGCGGGCAGGCTCAACGACCTGCTCACGGTCATCAAACTCCTTCCCCTGCTCGTGCTCATCCTCGCGGGCCTCGTCTTTGCGGTCCTGCACCCCGCTTTTTTTCTCGGCAACTACCGGCCTTTCATGCCTTTCGGCCTGGAGCACGCGGCGTACGCGGTGGTCCTGGTCTTCTGGGCCTATGTGGGTTTCGAGATGGGGACGCTCCCTGCCGACGAGGTGAAGAACCCTGCCCGCATCATTCCGCGGGCGATTGTCAACGGCATGGCGATTGTCGGGATCTTCTACATCATGACGAACTTCGTGCTGTATGGCCTCATCCCACAGGTTGACCTGGCGGCGAGCGCGACGCCGCTCGTCCTTGCCGGGATAGCCCTCTTCGGGTCCGCGGGTGCGGTCCTCATGACGGTCGGCGCCCTGTTCTCGGTCTCCGGGTCGGACGAGTCGGGCATGCTCGGCACCTCCCGGCTTGCCTATGCGATGGCCATCGACGGCCTCTTCCCGTCCGTTTTTGCACGGATCCACCCGCGGTATGGGACGCCGTACGTCGTCCTCATCGTGGAGGGGGTTGTGGCCTTCGTGCTCTCCAGTATTGCGGACCTCTCCGGGCTGATCTCTTTTTCCGTCTTCAACCTTGCGTTTTCGTTTCTCCTGACGTCTTTCGCGCTCATCGTGCTGAAGGACGACAACAGCCCGCTTGTCGGGCAGACGGTCCTGCCTCTCGCGGGGATCGGGATCTGTCTCTTTCTCATCGTCTCGACGCCCCCGGTCAGTATGATCGTCGGTGCCGCCGTGATCGCTGCAGGGGTCCCGATATACCTGTATTTTTCCCCGAAGACAGACATCCACCACCTCAAAGAAGAATTTCTCTCGGAGGAGGCGCTGTTCCTCCGCAGGGTTGCCAAAAAAGAGCGCTATCTCGCGAACTTTATCCGTCTGCTGCGGGAGGCGTGGGACGCGGGACGGCGGGTGGTGCGTCGCCGCCTGTAGGGTGTCACCCCCACCCGATCACCTTCACGACGACGGCGACGATCCCGCCGACGACTCCGCCCGCCCCGGCGGCGATCTGCCTCTCCTTCTTCTCCTCGCCGACCGTCTCGCTCCGCCAGTTCTCGAGGGCGCGGAGGCGGCCCTCCATCTCCGCGTCCCTCTCCTTCATCTCGGTCAGGGTCCGGCAGATCCACTTCACGTCCCTGTTCGTCTCGACGATCTTCTCCCGCAGGTTCTCGGCCATCTCCATCTCCCGACCACAGAATGGCGGTTAAGGCAGATTAATATTACTTATGGTAATATGGAGATGTGCCTGCGACGGACCCGGGACCTCCAGGCAGGAGAAAAAAGACAATGGCAGACTTTACCCTGTCCACCACGAACAAGACGTCGGTGCGGAAGCTGACCGTGCCGATCGAGGATGCTGCCACCTTCAACGGCATCATCGAGAATGTCCTGACGAACAACCCCTGGGGCTGCACCTCCTGGGAGGGAGCGGGCGAGTCCCACGACCCGGTCGAGAAGGCCAGCGAGGCCTACACGGCGCGGGTCATGTACGAGAACGCCCTCGGCCGGGTCGTCGGCACCGCCGCCGCACGCGCCCCGACCCTCGCCGGTTTCACCGCGGCGAAGACCGAGATCCTCGGCAACACTGCACTGGAGACCGCCATCGGCGGCTCCCCGGTCGCGGACCCGGACAGCGAGACCTATGCCTGCCGCCTCCGCTGCCACGCGGCGAACGGCGAGGTGTACTCCGTCGCCTTCACCCGCACCTCCGTGCGGGTCTCGTCCTATGAGGACGATGCCGTCCTCGCGGCGGTCGAGGCATGGGCGGACAGCGTGCCGGCGCTGGGGTGAGAAGGGAGACCACCGGGAGGGGGGAGATCCCCCTCTTAGATCTCGCCATTATTGCCCTTTTCCCCTTTGGGATATGCTCATAATTAAATCACAATATTATTCCTTGGCATTGTCCCATCCTATCCTATGTCCAAGCCGTCAGAATCTCTTGATCTGCTTAAGGTCTATTCTCGCAAGGATTTGAAAGAAAAGTTTGGCATTTTTGACACTCGCATAGATACCTGGGTATTCCCATGGGAGGCCCGGTCATCGGTCTGGCTATTCGTAACAAAAGAAAAGACAGCTGGCATGACCGATTACTCTGACGACTTTGATGGCCAAATCCTAAATTCAGATGGGCAGATGGCTGGAAGGACCGACAAAAAGATAATTCATCACATGGAGGACGGCAATGAGTTGCTGGTTTTTTTCCGAAACCGGAAAAACGAGTACCCCAATTCTGCCTTCAAATACTTGGGGCGGTTTCAATACCTCTCCCACAAAGGGGAAAGACCGACGAGATTTGTCCTTCAAGCCTTGGACATTGGCACGGATGAGTGCGGTGGACCTGTTCCTCTTGCCGAGTGCCAGAAGCCTGAAGAATACATTGAAGGGATGGAGAGGACGCGGGTCCAGACCTACTATGAGAGGAACCCCCGCCTGAGGGCAGAGGCATTGAGGATCCACGGGACAAAATGTGCGGTCTGCGGCTTTGACTTCTCTGAAACCTATGGCACTCTCGGAGAGGGCTATATCGAGGTCCACCATAAAAATCCCGTCTCCTCCTATGAGGGGGAAGTTGCTGTCAATCCTGAAACCGACCTTGTGCCTGTATGTGCCAACTGCCACCGGATGATCCACAGGAGAAAAGACCCTCTTTCAGTGGAGTCTCTCCGCACAATCGTGCAGAATCGCTGATGAGGTCATCTTCATGGGAGAGTTGTGGTGTCCAAGACTAGCAGGCATCACCCCCTCCCCTACCTTCACCCCATCTCTCAAACTCTCATTCCTTTACATCCGATATCCAATTTAGACAAATATCCGTGTATTAAATATAATTGGGGCATTTCTAAGGCTTATATTTGCAAAAAGATTGACAAGATGTATATACCATGCAAAATAATTCCAAACCATGCCTCTCACCTACCTTGATTGGAATGAACATATTGCCCGATATTTTTTTAATCCGGACAACGCAGGAAAAAACGTAATCATTTTCGTAAACAAAGATATAATCAACGGAATCGGTGAACTTTATGATGAAGGTTTTGATGATTTTGTCCGGTGTTTAGTACGAGGGCCCGATTTTGTGCGGAATACTTCTGAAAATATCTGCAAAACAGCATATGAGACGTACTGTTATGGCAAGCAGACGGACTCAGAACCTCCTCCTTATATCGCCTACTTGGCCCTCTTTGTCTGTGCTGCTACAATAGATGGGGACTATGATAGAAACGCATACTATCCCAGGCTCAAGGATCTTGTCGGTGACGATCAAGATATCAATATGTCCGCTTTGTTTAGCGATTATATCAGTTGTCTCTGGAAAGATTTACAAATATGGAGTCAAGTCAAAAAGGGGGAGGCCTATGGTCGTTTTACAATAATGAGGAGAGGTGGTCACAGAAATGTCGGCATCATCTATGCACAGACCATTCTCTCGGAGAATGAGAGAAAAAAACTGCCAATCATATTCTCAAGAGCTGGGCTTGACCCTACAGACCCCCCGACAGAAGATGTCCTCAAATTGAAACTTAGACGTTATGGCGAGCCATTATTTGAAAGTCGGACAAAAAAATTATTGAACTCAAATTGGGGCCAAGAAAATACGTTGCTGAGTGCACTGATAGACCTCGTGCTTTCTGAACTTGATAGATGGGACGGCACAGTGCCTGAGACCGGAACTGAGGGACAGGACACGCTGGCAGCAACATCCCAGAGGGGACAGCGTTGGGTAAACGTATATGCAAGGGTCTGTCTGTCTAAAGTGCCCGGCGATTTCTCTTCCCATATCAGATTTAAGGCAAACCCAGACAACGTGGTGTTCCCAGAAGATGGGCTTGAGTTCAAGGTCGGTGAGGCCCCTCACCTTATTGAAAAACGGTTATTGGATGAGGTCTTCTCAAGTCATCAAACAAACAAGGCTGGGTGGTCAAGACCTTTACAGACCTCAAAAGACGGGCGAATAGATATCTTAAAGGCTGAATTATTCGATTGGTCAAAAGGCGCAGTTTTTGTAGACCGAGAGATGAACTGGAAGGTTGTACTCCGGCCCGCAAATGTTCGTGTGTTTTTACCTGGTGGGCGAGAAAACCTCCCTGACACCTATGTCGAGGCACAGCACTTAGAACGTGCCTGTCCATTCCTTGTAGCATGCTGCGACTCTGTCAAACAAAGGATTGCTTCATGGGGAAAGAGTGAGACAGAAAACTTTGAACAGGTCTCTTCCTCTGGTCTTCCAGAGGGTTGGTCACTCTTCCGGGGAGAGAACGCTAAGAACGAGTGTAAGGGATTCGATCCGCTGACTCTCCCCAAAGAGATCAGGCTCAGGCTGGCCGGGGGGATACGCCTCTCTGCGGGCAGTAATAATTTCCTACACTTCGCACCGCCCACTATTGTTGTAGACGGTAGCAGCGGTGATGTTACTGTAACGGCCAACGATAAAGAGATCCCCCAAAAACAAGTCGAGGGGATGCAGTGGGATATCCCCTCTTGCTACAAGAAGGGTGAACCAATTACTATCGATGTTCTTGTCGGTGGGGAAAAAGCATGCAGTAGCAGGACGATACACCTCGTGGACCCGGAACTGGCCGAAGACTTCAGTAAAGTACCGGTGATTGACTCAAAGGGTAACCTGCTGAAGTGCGATGAGGAAGGTCAGCCCCTAAGATACGCCCAAGGAGTGGTCGTCTACGGTGTCGATGTATCTGAGTTTGGGAACGTACCCCTCGGTGCACCGACCTATTTGTCCGACTCTATCACTTTTCTTGGGCCTGAACCAGGTATGGTCGCGTGTTGGCCAAATGACGCCCTGCCCACAGAGTGGAGTCCAGTCTGGGCACTCGCAAAGACGGGGAGAAATACTAGAGACGTCCACTACTGCGGCTTACCAGGGGATGAGAACAGCAGACCAAAGGGGACTCCAGTAACGACTTGCCGAAAAACCCTCAAGTTATGGAAAGAATCTGTTTGGGTGAACAGAAAGAGAAATGCCCCTCCTAAGATCCCAAAATTGCGAAAAAAATGGTCAAAATATATGGAAGTGGCTAGGAATGTCTGACCTTCTCTTAGCCGCACTTGGCACCTATGGCGAGATGTCCATTAAAATGTTCGATGAAGTATTTACAGAAATCTGTCTCAAGGAAAATACTCACGAAAACGAAGGGGACTTTAAGAATATCCGGAGGAAAGCGGTCAGGCTACTTGATGCTATAGGATACTGTGAGTTTGACTTTGAGGACAACAAGGTGTATCCATGTCCTCCTACACTAGTCGCACTGCCGGGAGGGGGGGTACACAGGGCTGTACTCACAGGGGTACGTGACCCTAAGATGTTGCTCAAGGTCAAGTCCTTCATAAAAAATCACTCCGACACTTTAAACCTGACCGAGACGCCACAGCGTATCATCGAGTATCGTAGAAATAGAGGTCAAGTGACTGTCGCCACTTTTCCGTCTGCAATACTCATAGATGGACTTGAAAAAGATCTCCTGAAAGATCTAGCGCGTGAATGTAGGCTCCAGGACTCTCTTGACGTCCCTGCGGCGTGGGCACTCTTATGCTTTTGTGCCGGGCTCTCTGAATACATGCAAGACCTGTCCTGGGACCGTCGTAGGGAGGACGAATTAAATTGGGCAAGGAATGAGTTCTCTCCGATAAACCTCGCGTTCAAGCGGAAAAACTCAGAAGAAAAGACTGGTGGCCTTGTTGAGTATATCAGCCCGGTAACATATCAGAGGCGCCACTGGTTCTGGAAGGACGACGCCGCAGCAGTTGTCGACCGAGATTGGGGGAGGTACATCGCCCTCTCCTTTTCAGAGAGGCGGGTGATGGTCTACGATGAGAGACAGCAGTTATTGATCGTCCCAGCGTCTCTGCCCCTCCCCCGGCTCCTCTCGCGTGCTGCGACACTCTGCTCTGGAACGGTTCCTCTTACTGCTTCTACTGGGGACAGTGCTCTCGGGGACATACCCCCCTACTTCCCGGTCTCTGTATACCGAGGAGTCCCCCCTGAGTACTCATCTCAAATAGCGTCAAAGCTCGGTCAGAGGGAGATTAAGAAAAAAATCAGTTTAGATAACCAAGGTCTGGTGACAGTATGATTGACCCAATCAATTCATTTGACGAAGTAAAAGAAGATGTGATCAAATATATCGGTACTGCCTTCGGGACTCGTTTTGAGTCAATAAACCAAGAGAGAGACGAGATCCTCCATGACCCTGCAGTGCTGTGTCAAGACTCCTGGGTTGAGCCCCTCCCAGTGTACAAGAGTTCTGGGAAGATGGTCCGGGCTACAGACGGTGACGGGGCAATAGAACTCTCTCCAGAAGACCTTGGTAATGCACTCACGCCAGAGCAACTCGAAGAGTTCAAGGAACTTGTCTCCTGTGGACTCTTCAAAGACGGGCTCACGCTCTACACCCACCAGTTAGAGATGCTGCGGGAGGCGTTGAATGGTGGGCGTCACTGTGTGATCACCGCAGGTACGGGCTCAGGTAAAACAGAAGCCTTCTTACTCCCTCTCTTTGCAGAACTCATCCGAGAGTCCTCAAGTGCAGAGATATGGAAAAAACCTGCCACACCACTCGACCACCAGGACGACTGGTGGAAGGACGATAATGATATCAAAGTATGGAGAGATGACCTGCTCCGTAGCGAAAAGATTTGTTGGGTGTCCCAAAGGGCAAATGAGAGATCTGCCCCCGACACCGGTCGGCCTGCTGCGGTGCGGGCCATGCTCATCTACCCCATGAATGCACTTGTCGAAGACCAGTTATCAAGGCTCAGGAGAGCTTTAGACTCAGATGCCGCACGAGAATGGTTCAGGAAGCACCGGCAGGGGAACCATTTCTATTTTGGCAGGTACACCGGTATCACTCCTGTCCCTGGGCACCAGTACAACGAGCCCGGTGAAAGAGGGGGGATAAATAAAGACAAAGTCGATTCCCTCGTAGAAAAACTCCAGAAGATCGATACGACATCCCAGCAGGTGCGGGAACACGCCCGAGGAGCCACCCCTGGCACCCCTGATGAAAAGAAGAGGCAAAAAGATCAGTACTTCTTCCAGCACTTAGACGGGGGTGAGATGCGTTGCCGTTGGGACATGCAGGACATGCCCCCAGACATACTGATCACGAACTTTTCCATGCTCAGCATCATGATGATGCGAGAGGAAGAGAACAATATATTCGAGTCCACGCGGGAGTGGCTCCAAGAAGACCCGGGCCATGTGTTCCATCTCATCATCGATGAGATACACCTCTACCGGGGCACAGCAGGTACCGAGGTCGCGTACCTCCTGCGGCTCCTCCTCCTGCGTCTTGGGCTCACCCCTGACAGTCCCCAACTCCGGGTGCTCGGCTCAAGTGCGTCCTTGGGAGACGAAGAAGAAGGACTTCAATTCCTCCATAAGTTCTTTGGGGCTGAAAAAGAGCGTTTCACGGTTATCAATGGAGTGGAAGAGGTTTTAGATGAGTTTGGTCCTGGGGAAGCTGGACCCCTCGGAGAAGATTTTGTCGAAGCTTTTTGCACCATTTCCCAAGGGGCAGACTGTGCTGGGTCCGTCGAAACGGTGCCTGAAGCGGTATGGGCAGACGCCGCTGCGCACATCGCAAAGGCAACAAGTTCGAACATTGGGATGGAGGAATGTGACAAGAGGGTCACCCTCCTCGCGCAACTCGAAGCACCAGGTCTCAAACTACGGTCTCGAGTACGCACTGCGTGCTCTGAGATTGAAAATGATGAGCAGAGGACACGGGCTGTGTCACTCGAGGACTTTGGGAGAAAAATTTTTGGGTCCGAGATCGAGTCTGAAAAAGTAAGAAGCGCTGTCCGTGGCCTCTTCATTGTGCGGGGCTTGTGCACAGAGTTAAGGGACGAAACGATTTCAGGAAGAGATACCGCAGAGTATGTCCAGGAGAAATATGGTGCATCGTCCCCGCTCCCGGCCTTCAGGTTCCACTGGCTCTTCAGGAACTTGGACGGGCTCTGGGCTGCTACACGGCCTGAAGGAGATACACCTGATGGGAGACCTGTCGGCCAACTCTTTACCCAACCACACTTGACCTCACGGGGAAAAGACCCTAGCAGGGTGCTCGAGTTACTGTACTGCGAGAACTGCGGGACGGTCTACCTCGGGGGGAATAGGCTCACCACTGAGGAAGGTCTTGAGATGCTACCGGTCGAGCCAGATGTCGAAGCACTCCCAGACAAAGGTGCAGTCCAGATCGTTGAAAAGAGAAAGTATATTGATTACGCAGTATTCTGGCCGAACGGCCCTAGCCAGTCTATAAATGATGATGATTATGATGGTAATGGGCAATGGCCACTAAAGAGGGACTATAAAGACGATTCTAAGGGAGACACCGAAGATGAACCTAAATATAATGGACTGTGGTCGAAGGCAATGCTCGACACCAGGTCAGGCGAAGTAAAATGTAGCCATGAGGTTCCGTCAGGAGAAGAGAATGTTTGGGTGACTGGGTACCTCTTTCAAGTATGCAAAAAAGGTGAGCGGCAGCCTGTTGGAATCAGGGGATATCCAAAGAACTTAGCCTCTGTATCCGCTCTGCCTACCCGATGTGCCGCGTGCGGTACTGACTACCAGCACAGCAAAAAAAAGGTCTCGCCTATCAGGGGTTTCAGGACTGGTTACGCCAAGATGACGCAATTGCTCACCGATGAACTCTTTTTCCAGCTCCCAGACGACCTCAAAAAGGTTGTAACATTCTCTGACAGCCGGGAAGAGGCTGCAAGGACGGCAATCGGTGTCGAACGAAATCACTATCTCCAGTTACTCAGAGAAGCCTTTGCTGAAGAGCTCCGGACAAGGGTAAAAGGAAAAGCGCAGGTTCTCGAAGACCTGGAAGCCCATTATGACGAGGTCAGCGCTAAGGGCGACGTCAACCCGGCATTCCTCTGTCCAGCCTCCAAAGAATACCTTGAAAAGGACGATGACTTCCTCAGTGAAGTACTCGATGACCTCATCACTGTCAGAGAATACGATCCCGAGGAAGGGTCATCTCCGGCCAAGCGCCAGAAGAATCGTAAAGACTACACTGAGGCATTAGAGAGGTTGCAGACCATCCGTGATGGAGGGACTTCACGAGAAGTCCACTTCTACGAACTCGTCCACCCCCCTGATGGCAGCGGGGCTTTAGATCCCCTCGACCCCGGCAGCCTTGTGCGCCGTCTCGTCAGGCTTGGAATAAACCCTGCAGGACCAGACAAAAGCGCCCAAAAGTACAAAGTTAACCAAGATGACCATGCCAAAGATGTCCCTTGGAAGGAAGTGTATGACTTTAAGACGGGGCTGTGGACCCGTCTCCCAGATGAGAAGGTCTGGGCGAGGTACATCGCACAGAAAAAAGTCCGTGAAGAAGTCTGCAAGTTCCTCTTCGGTAGGATATACTTCGGGTTTGAGTCGTCGGGCCTCGGGATCGTCAAGGCAGACCTAAAAGATGAATATGTAGAAGAGGCAGCGAAAAGGTTGGGTATAAGCACCATCTCATTCCGTGAGACCTGCGATGCGACCCTCCGCGTCCTTGGGGACTGTTACAGGCACGAAGGCTCTGATTTTAAAAAAGATGACTGGGATGGTTATCGGAATGGCGGAAAGCGAACTGGGAGGTTTAAGAGATGGGTCGAAGCAGTAGCCAAAAACAATGGGCAGGTCGAAAAACGCGGGATAGAAAATTTCGGTGAAGAAGTCCTGAATGCGCTTAGGGTATCTGGGCACCATAAAGGGATGATCTCCACAAGTAACCTGACTTTTAGGGTCGCCTCCGCCTTAGACCCTGTATGGGACTGTCCAAACTGTGGGCGCCCCCACCTCCACAGATCAGGTGGCGTCTGTACAAACTGTGGGACATCACTCCCAGAAGACCCTACTGGACTGTGTGAAGAGATCTGGGATAAGAACTATTACTCGTCTCTGACACGTACAGGGAGGCCTCTCTTACGCCTCCACTGTGAGGAACTGACCGGACAGACCGATGACCAACCCGGACGACAGAGACAGTTCCGCAACATATTCATCAATGAGGGGAATGGTTTAGGGCCACGCGAAGTCCCAGAAGCCGACGAGGTCGACATGCTGAGCGTCACTACGACCATGGAGGTCGGCATTGACATTGGAGATCTGCAGGCAGTGATGCTGGCGAACATGCCTCCAGAACGGTTCAACTATCAGCAGAGAGCAGGTCGTGCAGGTCGCCGGGGCCAGGCGTTTTCTACGGTCCTCACCCTCTGTAGAGGGGGTCGGAGCCATGACGACTATCACTACCGGTACCCCAAACACATCACAGGTGACCGTCCACCGGCACCCTTCCTCACCATGGGGGAAGATCAAGAACAGATACGCAAGAGGGCTCTCGCAAAGGAGTGTCTCAGGAAGGCGTTTAAGGAGGCGGGAGTCACATGGGCTGACAGCCCAAGCGGGAGGGACGCCCATGGTGAGTTTGGAAAAGCAGATAAATGGAACGAAAGTGAAGTGCAGTTAAAGGTCAAGGACTGGCTGAAGAACGACCCTTACCGGGAGGAAGTCATATCCTCCTTGACTGACATCACTGAGAAAAGCGAAGAGAAGAAGAGAGAACTCCTAGACTATCTCAGCGACGAACTGCCACAAAATCTCGATAAAATCGCACAAGATAATGAGTTGCCTGGCGAAGGACTCGCTGAACGTCTTGCTGAAGCGGCAGTCCTCCCGATGTACGGCATGCCTTCGCGGGTGAGATCCCTCATACACCAGTTACCCAAGGGCTCAAAGAGCCCATGGACTATCGAGCGAGACATAGCGATGGCCATAACAGAGTTCGCTCCTGGTGCTCAAAAGACCAAAGACAAGGCAGTACACACGTCGGTTGGTTTTTCTGCCCCCCTTTGGGCAACTGGAAATAAACACTGGATGGCTCCCTCAGGTGACGACTCAGACCCTATACCATTTATCAGGTGGGTGGCGCGGTGCAAGGTCTGTGGGAACATCTCTGTTTCTAAAGATGACGTAGGCGCACCTGAGACTTGCCAAGCATGTAACAGGGCGATCGAAGGGGACATTGAGTACGCAAAAGTCGTGACGCCTGCTGGGTTCAGGACAGACTTCTCTGAAGGACGGGACTCCCTGGAGGACGAGCCGTATTTTGGTATGGTCTCTACTACGGCAGAAAAAATGGAACCTAAAAAGGAGAAACCATTCTCTAACTATCACCTTGAGTTCTCTGACCAGGCGAAGGTCTGGCGGATCAACGACAACCGTCAGGGGAACATTCCACATTACTTCAGAGGGGCTATTGTCAAGACGTCACAGAAGGTCGATTCATTAGGCCGCTGGGTCAACCTTGAACCCCAGTGGATAGCAGAGCCCTATATCAAAAAATTAGTGAATGAAAATGATAGACCTTCACCTGAGGAGATCGAAGAACTTGCAATAGGGACCAGAAAGGTCACAAATGTCATGAGCTTTGGGCCACAGCGTGTGCCCCGAGGGCTAAACTTCGACCCCCTGTCTCCAGGTGGTGGAGTAAAGGCTGCCGTCTACTCTTCCGCGTTCTTGGTCCAAGCGGTCATCGCACAGATGCTCGATATCGACCCAGAAGAACTTGAGATATGTCGGGTACAGCCAACGAGAACTGATGACACATCAGTCGTTGGGAAAGTTGTCCTCAGTGACAGCCTACCGAATGGGTCTGGGTTTGCAAGTTGGACCTTTGATAACTGGAAGAGCGTCATGAATGAAGTCCTCAACACTCCACCAGACTCGGATTCGTTTATGGGTAGACTAGTGTCCGATAGACACCGATATGGTGATGAACTTACTCCTCCGTGCAGAACGGCGTGTTACCAGTGTCTCATGTCCTTTAGGAACATGTCCTACCATGGCCTGTTGGACTGGCGCCTCGGTCTCGCGTATCTACGCGCCCTCAACGACCCTTCGTACACCTGTGGCCTGACAGAGTCTGACTATAGACGATACCCTGAGCTCTGTGACTGGTGCAAGACAGCAGAACTGGAGGGTGAGCGCTTTGCGAGACTCTATGGATTTGAATATTACGCCCCAGAAGATGTCAAACTCCCATATCTCACTCGAGAAATAAACGGTGTGGTCCACGCCCTCATCGTCCACCATCCGCTCTGGGACAGGCGCATCAGGACAGGGATCTTCAACACGGCGGTTTCAGAGGTGATCAGAAAGGGGTACACGCCGCACGGTATAGACACCTTCAACCTATTGCGCCGGCCGAGTTGGTGCTATTCACAGTTTAACGAGGAGTTAGATGGGAGAGTAGAAGAGTCCGTGACATACCTGCCCCAATGAGACCTGGTGTCCTCCCCATAACCCCACCATTAGCCCCACTACGACGCATCACGCCGAGTACCTTACTGGCCTATCGAGAGTGCCCGCTCAGGGCGGTGTGGTCTGCAGCCGGACAGAAACCCCCACTCCCAACTTTTGCTGGCGCAGCGTTAGGGAGGACCGTCCACAGCGCCATGGAGTCTGCGAGAAGAGAGCACGTGGGGTCAAGGAATGACTTCGAACGGGTCTGGGAGCGGTGTGTGCAAAATGAGGAAAAAGTGCTGGTACAGTCTTGGACTGAGGCACATCTCGTCCCGCTCTCTCAGTCTGTACGTAACTATGAACAAAAAAAAAGAATTGTGTTGGCTTGCAGTACAGGACATAAAACCCTCTTTTATCCGGAAATGGCAGTGGTCTCCTCCTATTTGGCCCCCCTGTGGAGACGAACTTTGGCTAGAGACACGAGACGGGGTGTGTGCCGGCCGGGTTGGCCGTATCAACAACAAGGGCGGCGTTATCGAGGTCATTGACTATAAGTCAAAGGTACTGCTCCCTCCTGCTGAGAAGAGAGATAACCTCGGCACTTACACCTCCCAACTAAAATATTACGCTGCCCTCTACCACGCACAGTACAGAAAGTGGCCCACGATTTTGAAAATTGTTGCAAACGGGGGACAAGAAATAGAAATACCTTTTACACAAGACGAGTGTGAGAGTCTCCTCAAGGAGGCCTACGCCTTGCTCGCAAAGGTCAACTGTACAATACGGTGACTTCCACAGACAAAGGGAAAGCACTCTCTTCACTTGCAAAGCCATCGCCGAAAACGTGCTCCCTTTGTCTTTACCGCCCAGTATGTGCCCCATATTGGAAAGCACGTTATCGAGCACCAAATCAAGACTGGCCAAATGACCTCCACGGTACAATTATTGAAATCGGTCGGTGGGGCAAGGACAGAATTTTCCTAGACCTCGCCCCTTACGAAGGGGACAAGGATGTTAAGGTCATTGAAGTCTCCCCAGGGAGACACCCCGCTCTCAAGAGAGAGAAAAAGGAAGTTTACCTCTTCTCTCTCCTTCGGTATAAGGATAGGCCATGTGTTTTTCGGGAGGGTAATTATACAATGGTCTACGTGCCCAGGTAATGAGAGTATCAGCACAGATTATATCAAAAGTGGTCTTGGCCTCTTTTTATATGCAGAGGAAGATAGGGATTGGTTTCCAGATTGGATATTTTGACGAGTTCCAGTCCCTTCCTATCCAAAGATCGACGCCTACATCTGTGAACAGCTCCTAGGAGACCACTGACGCTTTAGCCCTCAACCGTAAACTTGTTCCTGTCTGGATGAGGAATGGCCACCTTGGTTTTGGAACCTTTGTCTACTCTTTTGATTTATATATGGATAATTCAAAATAGAGTCTCTATTAATCATAATTCTGTGATGGACAAAGATACTCTCCAAAAAAAATACTTTGTTCAAATTATATTAGAATGGTCGAGTAAATATAAAAGGGACTTTGAATGGAGAAAAAATCGTAATCCCTATAGAATATTTGTTGCGGAATTATTACTGAAAAGAACAACAAGTAAAGCTGCAACTAGGGTTTTTCATGAATTTATTACAAAATATCCGGACATATTCGCCCTAGCAGATGCCGATATAGATGGACTTAAATTAATTATCAAACCAATCGGCCTGTACGAGCAGAGATCAAAAGGCTTGGTAAGAGCAGCCAGATGTCTCGTAAATACCTTCAAAGGTGAGTTTCCCCGGTCCAAAGACCAATTGTTATCCATACCTCATGTTGGTGAATATACTGCAGGATGTATCCTTTCATTCGGTATGGGCATCCCATCCCCTGTAGTTGATTCAAATGTCCAGAGAGTCCTATCAAGAGTATTCTGTAGTTCTGTTGGTGATAAACCGAGTATAGATTCAACGATCAAATTGGCCCAGACATTAATCCCAAAGGGTCGCCATGTCGATTTTAATTATGCTCTAATAGATTTTGGCGCGGTTGTATGTACATACCGGGGTTGCTATGGAGATACCTGCCCCCTCAAAGACATCTGCGACATATACTTCATGTTGAAAAATCATAATGAATAGGCACAATGCCTTTAAACACTGAATAAAATGATTATTGAATAGTTTTTACCGTATTGGTGACAGAATGCTCGGTCAAACCCCCCCTACTTCCAAGCCTTCACAGACTAAGTTCAAAGTAATATCATTATTTTCTGGAGCAATGGGCCTTGACCTCGGCCTCCAGTGCACAGGCCAATTTGAAATAATCGCTTGCGTAGAAAAAGAGAAAGTCTTTTGTGATACAATACGTCTGAACCAAAAAAAAGGTCTTTTGTCAAAGGATCTGAAAATATTTGAGGAAGATATTTGCAATATTACTCCAAAGGAGGTATTAGACTCTGTTGGTCTCCGATCTGGAGAAGTGGATCTAATCGCTGGAGGGCCACCGTGTCAGCCATTTAGCACGGCCGGTAGGAGAGGAACTTTCCAAGATCCTCGTGGCACACTGCTATGGCAATATTTACGTTTCATCAAGGACATTCAACCTCGGTTTTTCCTTATAGAAAATGTAAGGGGACTGATGTCTGCTGCTCTGAGGCATAGACCCATTGCAGAAAGGCCTGAACTCGGTGGGGCACCCCTTGAAGATGATGAAAAGCCAGGATCTTTTGTCCACCGTTTTGCCAAGGATCTAAAAAAAATTAATGGCAGTTCGTATCGTCTTGACTGCTTTGGGGTAAATGCTGTCAATTATGGGGCTCCTCAGATCCGCGAGAGAGTCCTCTTCATTGGGAATAGATATCATGCCCAAGTTAACTTCCCAGAACCCACCCATGGTTCTCCTCAGGCAAACGATGGTCAGAGAAAAACTCTCAACTCAGAGGTTCAAGATCTTAAACCTTGGAAGACCCTCAGAGATGCAATAGGGGATCTAAAGGAAGAAGATCCAGTTATATCAGATTTCAGCCCTAGAAAAAAATATTATCTCAACAAAGTACCTGAGGGCTCAAACTGGCGGAGTCTCACTGTTGAAGAACAGAAAGAGTCCATGGGGAGAGCATGGTATGCGACAGGTGGCAGGTCGGGATGGTGGAGGAGGTTAAGTTACGACCTTCCTTGTCCGACACTGATGACGCTGCCAACTCATGCTTCCACGTCTCTTTGCCATCCTCAAGAAGTCCGTGCACTAACGCTCCGAGAATATGCTAGGATTCAAGAGTTTCCTGATGAATGGGAATTTGTTGGGGCTACGGCCCAACAATATGCTCAAGTCGGAAATGCAGTTCCCGTCCGCCTTGGTAAGGTCGCAGGCGAAGTAATAATCTCATGCTTAGAAGAACTTGAAACGAGGAATTGGGAACCCTATCCTAATCCCGGCGAAAACATCAAAATAAAATATATTCAATCTCACGTTAGAACCCGCCAGTGGTATAAAAATGGAAAAACGATTGTATTTGATGATATAGATTAAAAATTCCTCAAATCTAATCAAATAGAAAATAAACGCGATAATCCTATTTTTTGATCCCTTGACATTTTCCTTGGTGAAAGGGGTTGCATCCCCACCGAGTGAGGTCCGCACCTCCACTGGCATCTGCTGGTGCCCCTTGAAGATCAAAAATATTCTCCAGATTGTTTTCTTTCACACTTCCCTTGGGTGGGTGAGTAGAGGCCGGTTCGTGGTCACAATGATCCTGGCGCCCTTGCCTCTCGTGTCACCAGAATCCTGCGTCTTCCACAACTATGCAAGCCCGAAAGCGACGTTCCCGATCCCTTTAAACCTGCTAGTACTCCTGTATATTTGCCGCAGCATTCTAGAAGGCGAAGGCCATCCTCCTCTCCGTCGAGGAGATCAGGGCCTTCGTGCGGTCGGTCGAGGAGAAGGAGAAGGAATGAAGACCTGCATGTGACGGTGCGGGAAAAAAAGGGAATCAGTCATACTCCCGGAAGAGCGCCGGGTTCTGCCTGTGGATCCACCAGCGCCTGATGAGGACGCCGCCGCCGATCAGCACCAGGACGGCCCCGGCGCCGATCGCGATCGCCGCGAGCGGGAGTCCGGGCGAGGCCTGCTGCGTCGCCGGCACGGCCGTCGTCTCCTCCGCCGTCGGCGCCGGCGTTGCGGGCGAGGTCGTCTCCGCCGGTGTCGGGGTCACGACCGTCTTTTCTATCCCGGCGACCGCGTAGAGGGAGAAGCCCGGACTCGTCGCCGTGAAAGTGACCTGCCCGTCCGCGGTCGCCCTGGCCGTCGTCGGCAGGGCGGTCCAGGTGGCGTTGGCATAGTGGTAGAGCACGACGTCGGCCGGGGAGAGGCGGTGCTCCTCCAGCCACGCCAGCGGCACGGAGAAGGTGACCGTCGCCCCGGTGATGTTCGTGTACCGCCGCGGCACGAGGTCGACGTACTCGAGTACGCTGCCCGGCACCGGCGGGACACCGGCGGGCGGTGCGGAGAGGACGGTGGCCGTAATGATGATCCCGGAGGTCCCGGTGCCGGTGACGGCGATCCGGGTCACGGCCGATCTCCCGCTCACGGTGACGTCGCGTGTGGACGGGGTCTGCGCCGCCGGTGCCGTCCACGAGTCCCCGCCGCTGTCGCCGCCCGACGACGGCGCCCTGACCGTGACGGTCTTCTGCTCACGATCGTACCCGCCGGCATTGAACGCCTGGAACGTGACCGTATAGGTGCCCGGCGTCGTGTACGTGTGCGACGGGTTCTGGTCGGTCGAGCCTGCGGGCCGGAACTGCCAGACGTCGTGCACGAGTCCGGTGTCGTCGGAACCGCCCATGAGGACGACGCTCCCGTCGGGCATTGCGACGCCTGCATGACCGATCCTTTCCGTCCACCCGGCATCGGGCAGGTGCGTCCAGGCTGTGCCGCCGTCGGTGGACCGCCAGACATCGTTTTTATCGGTGCCGTCGTTGCCGCCCATCAGGAGGACGCTGCCGTCTGGCATCGCGAGCGTCGTATGGCCGCTCCTGGCCGTCCACAGGGGACCACGTGCCATGACCTGCGTCCAGGTTCTGCCGTTGTCGTCCGACCGCCATACATCGTTCTTGTTCCCGTCCACTGTTATGCCGCCGGTGAGGAGGATGCTGCCGTCTGGCATCACGACGCTGCTGTGGTCGAACCGTCCCGACCACCCCGAACTCGCGTTCACCAGCGTCCATGTCCTGCCGTTGTCGTCTGACTGCCAGGTATCGTTTCTATAGGTGTCATCCCAGCCGCCCATGAGGAGGATGCTGCCGCCGGGCAGGGTGACAACCGCATGACCATTGCGCTTTGTCCATCCCGAACTTGCGTTCATCTCCGTCCATGTCCTGCCTTTGTCGCCCGACCGCCAGGTGTCGTTCAGGCGGGAACCGTCCCACCCGCCCATGAGGACGACGCTGCCGTCAGGCATGGCGACGCTGCCGGGATAGAGTCGGCCCGTCCACCCCGAACGTGCGTTCTGGAGCGTCCACCTCATGCCACCGTCTGTCGAGACCAGGGTGTCGTTCTTCCAGGCGGTGCCGTCGTATCCGCCCATGAGGATGATGGTGCCGTCGGGCAGTGCTACCGCCGTATGGGCGTACCGCGCCGTCCACCCTGCGTTGGGCAGAGATGTCCAGTCCTCCGTGTAGTCCTCGTCGCCGAAGAACCAGGCCCGCCCGGTCGGGTCGCCGGCCGACGTGTCGGTGAAGCGGACGGTGAGGGGCGCGGTGCCCGCGGTCGGGGAGGCGGAGAACGCCGCCGTCGGCGCGACCGGTGCCCTGACCGTGATCTCGCGGGTCGCCCGCGTCGACCCGCCGGCATTGAACGCCTGGAGGGTGACGGTGTAGGTGCCCGCGGCCTCGTAGGTGTGCGTGGGGTCCTGGTCGGTCGAGCCTGCTGGCCGGAACTGCCAGACGTCGTTTTTATCGGTGCCGTCGGAACCACCCATGACGACGACGCTCCCGTCGGGCAGGGCGACGGAGGTGTGGCCGCCCCGTCCCATCCACCCGGCATCGGGCACCTGTGTCCAGGTGGCGCCGTCATCGGTCGACCGCCAGACATCGTTCGCATACCCGCCGTCGTACCCTCCCATCAGGAGGACGCTGCCGTCGGCAAGCGCGACGCTCTCGGGGTACATCCGTCCCGTCCACCCGGCGCGGGGCACCTCCGTCCATGTCCTGCCGCCGTCCTCCGAGCGCCAGGTGTCGTTGCGTAATCCGCCGGTGGGACCGCCGCAGGAACCGCCCAGGAGGAGGATGCTCCCGTCAGACATTGCGACGCTCTCCGGGTACATCCTTTTCGACCACCCTGCGTCAGGCAGCTTCGTCCACGTAAAGCCGCCGTCCTCCGACCGCCAGACGTCGTTCACGAAGCCGGTGCCGTCAAAACCGCCCATGAGGACGACGCTCCCGTCGGGGAGGGCGACCGCCGTATGGGCCTGCCGCGCCGTCCACCCTGAACTCGCGTTCACCTGCTCCCAGGTGACGCCCCTATCGGTCGAGATCCAGGTGTCGTTCTGTTCGGCGGTGCCGTCGTATCCGCCCATGAGGACGATAGTGCCGTCGGGGAGGGCGACCGTCGTATGGCCGCCCCGTGCCGTCCACCCCGAACTTGCGTTCACCTCCGTCCACGTCCTGCCGCCGTCTGTCGACTGCCAGGTGTCGTTTGTGTAGGCGGACAATTCACGGCCGCCCATGAGGACGATGGTGCCGTCGGGCAGGGCGACCGTCGCAGGGAAACTCCGCGCCGACCACGCGGCGTCGGGCAGAGGTGTCCAGTCCTCCGTGTAGTCCTCGTCGCCGAAGAACCAGATCAGCCCGGTCGGGTCGCCGGTGGAGGTATTGGTGAAGTGCACGGCCAGGGGTGCGACGCCCTCCGTCGGGTCGGCGGTGAATGATGCCGCCGGGACGGCAGCGCTCGCCGTGCCGACAAAAAGCAAAAATGCCCCAATAAATGTGCAAAATATCCGTACTGGGTTGTTCCTGGGGTAATTATTCATCGATATTTGAAAAATTCAAATCCATATACACATTCCGCTTTTTTCCCGGTTTGTATGTATGGGAACAGAGGAAAATTCCCTGTCTCCCACGGCTGCCCCTCCCTTCGCCCCCCAGAAAGTCGGAGAGTACAGGGGCACCCCCCTCCTCACCCTCCCCCGAAGACCGGGAGGTGCACGCCCGTCCGGTCGTCGAGCGCCCTCTCTGCCGCCATCCCGACGAACTCGACGACCACCGCCTCCACGACGAGGTAGACGGCCGCACGCTCCCGGAGACACCCCGCCCGCGTCGCCTCCCCCCTCCCGGCGGCGACATGGAGGTGGAGGGCCGGACCCTCCCCGCCGGGGTAGATCGTGCCGGTGCCGACGATCTCCCAGCCGCCGGCGACCGTCTCCAGGTGGGGGACGGGCGGGAAGACCGGCCTCTCCGGCCCGGTGACGATCCTCCCCTCCCTCAGCGCCCCGAGCACCTGCACCATGCCGCAGGCGATCCCTTTCTCCCCGACAAAGCGGGTGAGTTCCGCGAGGACGTCCTCGCCGTCGTCGATCCGCAGGGAGAAGACCCGGCCCACCCTGCCTTCGGTGTACTGCATGGCAGGGCATCGGCCGGAGGAGGGATGAAGGTGTCCCCCGGCGGCGAAAGAAAAATAGGTTGGAATATATATATCGCCATTATATCATGAATCCGTGAGGTGATCGCTCATGCTCTATTATGCGCAGGGGAATGCGATTGTAACCAGGGACGAACTCTACGAAAAAGTGGATTCCGGGGAGCTGACGGAATTTTACCGTGACCTGTCGTTGAAAAAAAGCACGCGGTCCATCCGCTTCTCTACCGGGGACCTCACGCCGGAAAATGCGGTTGCGCCCGACATTGTTCCGTTTCAGCCGATCGGGATGGGAAAACCTCTCACCATCATGATCCGGGAGGTCTATACCGGCCGGTACCCACAAAAACTCCTGGGGGATCGGTCGGACATGCTCGTGACCTCGGCCGTCAGGAGTTCCTTCACCTACGACGCCAGACCCCGTGCGATACATTATCTGGCGAAAGGTGTCTCCCGGAAAAAGCGCCTTTCCCGGCCTTCGGCCTCCGACGAAGGCACCCCGGTCGTTTTTTATTCGCCAGCCCTCATCGAGCGGTCCCTGACCCTCGATCTGACCATGGTCTTTGACGACTTCCCGAAAGCGGTCTTCGAAAAGTTCGGGGGTTTGATGAGCACGGCAGCGGCGATCCCGGTATTTCTGCCGTACTCCGCCTATCTGTTTTCAGCCGGCGTGGTCACGAACCTGATCGGATCTGTGGGAGAGATGGCATTCGACCGCAGCCCCGAATTTTCCGCATCCGAACCCCTCGATATCTGGCTGCCCGGAAGTGTCCCGGTCCCTTCGGGCTTCGCCCTGATCTCGGATGAAAACGTCGACCGCTACGACGAGACCTTTTTGACGGAGTATCATGTCGACGGAAGGGGCCGGGTCGTCGATATGGCGGGCAAACCCTATGCCGGCGACGTCCCCTATATCGTCGTCAGCCTCGACGGTACGCCCCACGACGAACTCTCCGCCTTTGCACCGACCGCGGCGAGTGCGGCGGTTCTCTCCAGGTTTTTCGGCGTCGCCGACAAACAGACAGAATCGTTCGAACTCCTGGCCGAGGGGATCAAACTCTACAACGACTACACCTGCCGCAAACAGGTGGACGAACTCGACGCGACGATCGCCTCTCTCCCCGCGGGCGAAGAGAAAGAGGCTCTTGTGAAAAAAAGGGAGGCGCTGGCGAAAAACATCCTCACCGATCTGCTCAAGAAATAGGTCTCGCCGCCGACACCCCCCACCTTTTATATCCCCCCACCCCCTCAGGGGAGCGATGATCCCCGACTCCTTCCGCTGCGAGATGGTCGGATGGGAGAGGGCCGCCCGCCTCTCCCGTCTCCTCGCCGAAAAGATCAAAGCCTCAGGTTACCGCCCCGACGTGGTGGTCGCCATCGGCCGGGGCGGGTACGTCCCGGCCCGCATCGTCTGCGACTCCCTCCTCATCGGCGCCATGACAGGCATCAAGATCGAGCACTGGGGCCTCGGCGCCGAAAAAAAGGAGGAGGCGACGATCCGCTACCCCCTCGCCGCCGACGTCGCGGGCCTCGCCGTCCTGATCGTCGACGACGTCACCGACACCGGGGAGACCCTCGGCCTCGCGACCGGATACGTGGAAGGATTTTCGCCCCGCGAGGTCAGGACCGCCGTCCTCCACCACAAGGGCACCTCAGCCGTCCTGCCCGACTTTTATGCCGGCTACGTCGGCGACTGGCGGTGGGTGACCTACCCGTGGGCGGCCCACGAGGACCTGGTCGGCTTCGCCGGAAAAGTCCTGCTCGATCGCCCTGCATCGACCGCGGAGGTCGCCGCCGCCCTGGAGGAGCGCTACGATATCCGGGCCGGGGCGGAGGAACTCCTCGCCGCCCTCGCCGACCTGGTCGCCCTCGGCGAGGCCGTGCAGGAGGGCCCCCTGTATCGGCGGGCGTCTCCCTGATCAGCAACCCTTATCTGCCGCGGGCGCACCTGCCCATCATCATCGGGGGAGACAGATGACGAAGGAGAAGATCATCGGCATAGATCTCGGGACATCGAACAGCCAGGCGGCGGTGATGGTCGGCGGAAAACCGACGATCATCCCGTCCGCGGAGGGGGCGACCTATGGGGGCAAGATGTTCCCGTCGTACGTCGCCTTCACGAAGGAAGGGCAGATGCTCGTCGGCGAACCGGCGCGGCGGCAGGTCGTCACCAACACGGAGGGGACGGTGATGGCGGCGAAGAGGAAGATGGGGACAGACCATGTCTACCGCATCCGCGGGAAGGAGTACACGCCCCAGCAGGTCTCCGCCTTCCTCCTCCAGAAGATCAAAAGGGACGCCGAGGCATATCTTGGCGAGAAGGTCGCGAAGGCGGTGATCACCGTTCCCGCCTACTTCAACGACAACCAGAGGACGGCGACGAAGGACGCGGGCACCATCGCGGGCCTCGACGTGGTGCGGCTCATCAACGAACCCACCGCCGCCGCCATGGCCTATGGTCTCGACCGCGGGGGCGAGCAGAAGATCCTGGTCTTCGACTTCGGCGGCGGCACCCTGGACGTCACGGTGATGGAGTTCGGCGAGGGGACGTTCCGGGTGCTTGCCACCGCGGGCGACACGGCGCTCGGCGGCACGGACATGGACGCCGCCGTCGTCGACTGGATCGCGGAGGAGTTCAGGAAGCAGGAGGGCATCGACCTCAGGAAGGACCCGACAGCGCTCCAGCGCCTGCGGGAGGCGGCCGAGAAGGCGAAGATCGAACTCTCGAACGTGCAGGAGGCCGAGATCAACCTCCCGTTCATCTCCGGCGGCCCCGACGGGCCGAAACACCTGGTGATGAAGATCGGCCGGGCGACACTCGAACACCTGGTCTCGCCGATCATCGAGAGGTGCACCGCCCCCTTCGAGCAGGCGCTCAGCGATGCGAAAGTCTCGAAGGAGGAGATCGGGAAGGTGATCCTGGTCGGCGGGCCGACCCGGATGCCGGCCGTCCAGCGCTTCGTCGAGGAGCACACGGGCAGGAAACCCGAGAGGGGCGTCGACCCGATGGAGTGCGTCGCCATCGGTGCGGCGATCCAGGGGGCGATCCTGGGCGGCGAGATCACCGACATGGTCCTCCTGGACGTCACGCCCCTCACTCTCGGCATCGAGACTCTCGGCCGGGTCAGGACCGCCCTGATCCCGCGGAACACCACCATCCCGACGCGGGCGAAGCAGGTCTTCACGACCGCCGCCGACCTCCAGACCTCGGTGACGATCAACGTCCTCCAGGGGGAGAGGCCGATGGCGCCTGACAACACGAGTCTCGGCCAGTTCAACCTGGTCGGCATCGTGCCGGCGCCGCGGGGTGTCCCGCAGGTCGAGGTCAGTTTCGACATCGACGCCTCGGGGATCCTGAATGTCTCGGCGAAGGACCTCGGCACCGGAAGAGAGCAGAAGATGACGGTCACCGCCCCGACGAAACTCTCCGGGTCCGAGGTGGACAGGATGGTGAAGGAGGCGGAGACGTTCGAGGACGAGGACAGGAGGAGGGTCGAGGAGGCGCAGACGCGGAACGAGGCCGACTCCCTCGTCTATGCCGCGGAGAAGACCCTCGCCGATCTCGGCGAGAAGATGGGGGCCGACCAGAAGGAGAGGGTGGCGGCGGCGGTCGCCGACCTGAAGGGCGCCCTTGCCGGGAAGGAGATGGACGCCGTGAAGTCCGCGACCGAGAGGCTCAGGTCCGTCCTGCAGGAGGCCGGGACGACGATCTACCAGGCCGCGGCGCCGTCGGGCGGCGGCGAGCAGGTCTATGACGCGGAGTACAGGGTGAAGGACGAGAAGAAGGAGGGATAGGTTGTTAGGCCGCCGGGGTACACTTTCCTGTATCCTGGTGACACATGGTGGTGCAGCAGACTGTACAGGGCCGGAGATGGCCCTCCCTCATCACGTACCTCTCGGTCGTCGGGTTCTTCGCGATCTTCTCCACGACCATCTCGAAGAATCCGGTGCTCCCCCTCTTCTCCAGCGCCCTCGGCGCGGACGAGGCGATGATCGGCCTCATCGCCGCCGTCTCCCCGGCGGCGGGCATCCTCTTCTCCTTCCCTGTCGGGGTGATGGCAGACCGCATCGGGCCGAAGCGCCTCCTCACTGCGTCGGCCCTCGTCTTCCTCTCCGCCCCCCTGCTGTACCTCCTGGTCGCCGACCCTCTCTGGCTCATCCCTGTCAGGTTCTTCCACGGCCTTGCGACTGCCATCCTGGGTCCGGTCGCCGCGATGATCATCTTCTCCCGGTACCCCGATAGGAAGGGGGAGATGAGCGGCCTCTACTCCTCGGCCACCCTCGCCGGGAGGACGGCCGCCCCTCTCGTCGGCGGGATCGTCCTCTCGGCCTTCGCGGCGTCGACCGGTCTCTTCCCCTACCGGCTCGTCTATATCGCCGCCTTCCTCGCCGCGGTCCCCGTCCTCCTCCTCGTACTCCGCATCGAGGACGGCCCGGACGCACGGCCTGCCGCGGGCGGGGCCGTCTCCCTCCGCAGTTTCGGCGAGAGCCTCGCCTCCTTCGGGAAGAACCGTCTCCTCCTCTCGACGGCCCTCGTCGAGATGGCGACCTACTTCGCCTTCGGCATCTTCGAGACCTGGCTCCCCCTGTACCTCGTCGCGGCCGGGACGCCGGAGTACCTTATTGGTCTCCTCTTCGCCCTCCAGGTGCTCGCGATCGCTCTCTCCAAACCTTTCTTCGGGGCGGTCTCCGACAGGACAGGGCGGCGGACGCAGATCGTGCTCGGCCTCCTCGCCGTCGCCGCCTGTATCGCCGCCGTCCCCCTCTCCGCCGCCGCGCCGGTCGTGACCGCGGTCGCCGTCGGTTTCGGCCTTGCCGTCTCTCTCGTCACCGTCTCGACAGGGGCGTACGTCGCCGACATCGCGACGCGGCAGGAACTCGGCGCCTCTGTCGGCGCCCTCAGTTCGATCATGGACATCGGCCACGCCTCAGGCCCTCTCGTGGCGGGCATCGTCATCGGGAGCGCCGGCTATGCTGTGGGATTCCTCGCCCCCGCCCTCCTCGCCTCTGCCGTCGCCGTTCTCTTCGTCGTGGCCGGGCGGCGGGAGAGGGACGGGGCGGTCGAGGGGCGGTGACCTCTCTCGACGGTCGCGTTGATGAGACGATTCTCATTCTGTTCTGAGATGTCTCCCTCCTGATCGCAGGGAGGGAGCGCCGATCCACTGCCTTCCCCCCGGCGTTTGCCGGGGGACTGCTCGAAGGTCTTCGACCCGCTGCACATCGAAGATGTGCGTGAACAGGAAAATCTTCGATTTTCCGTGAATCTTGATTTTCGGCGTCAGTCCCCCGGCAGGCAGTATGGGGAAGGCTGTGGACCCACGCTCTCCTCCGGGGGGTTTCACCCCCCGGTCCCCCCATGTCAGGATAGGGGTGGGATGGTAACTTCCCTCTTCACGATCTCCTCTTGCCCTTCCCTGTTCCTATCCTGATCTGGGATCTGGGGACAACGAGCAATAGTGCGAGATAACTGGAGGCTTTCGAGGAGCCCCCGGTGGGTTATCTGTGGGGATGGCGGCGGACCCTCGCTTCCGCTCACGGGATCAGAAAGTATTCAGAAAAAAAGGGATTATTTCCTGCCGTTGAGGCGGATGACATGCCAGCCGAACTGGGTCTTCACCGGGCCGACGACCTCTCCTTCCTTCGCGGCGAAACAGGCCTTCTCGAAGGGCGGGACCATCTGCCCCTTCCCGAACCAGCCGAGTTTTCCGCCTTCTTTCCCTGACGGGCAGGACGAATGCTTCCGTGCCAGGGCCTCGAAGTCCTCGCCGGACCGGATCCGCTCGATCAGTTCCTGTGCCTCTGCCATGCTCCCGACAAGAATGTGGGACGCGTTGCACTGTACCATACAAAAAAGATGTGACGTCTGTCTATATCAAGGGGGGTAAAGGTCCGTAATCTCTGGTGCTCGAAAGCCTCCCGGAAGGACCCCGAGATGCCGGGGCCTTATGCGTGGACGCCCGGAGGGTACTCCCTGCGGCCTCCGGAGAGGGGATATTCATTCTCTTTTTCTTCTGTCGCCGTCCTGACCGCCTCGATCAGTTTCTGGAAGAAACTGTCTCCCTCTCCGATCTTCCGGATGATCCAGCCCGCTCCCGCCGTCCGGGCACGGGCGGCCACGTCTCCGTGCCTCCCGCCGGTGATCAGGATGTAGGGCAGGTTCATTCCACGGTACCGAAACTCTTCGAGGAGACGGAT
Organism: Methanofollis sp. UBA420; assembly: GCF_002498315.1. Taxonomy (NCBI): domain Archaea; kingdom Methanobacteriati; phylum Methanobacteriota; class Methanomicrobia; order Methanomicrobiales; family Methanomicrobiaceae; genus Methanofollis; species Methanofollis sp. UBA420. The sequence goes on along the minus strand of NZ_DAGX01000005.1, from coordinate 488,813 downwards.
CCCATCCATCCCCGGCATCTCGAAATCAGAAATACATACATCGAAATGCTCGCTCTCCATCTTTTCCAGGGCCTCGCCTCCTCTGTGGGCGAGTGTGGTGCTGATCTCACCGGTACTTTCCAGGAAAAGTCCGATCACGTTCAGGAGAGCGGGATCGTCGTCCACGATGAGGACGCGGATCTGCTCGTCTGTGTGGGGGGGCATTAGGTGGTAATTATTGTGTCGGGTATATATTAGTTTCTATAATTCTGAGATCCTATATGAGAAAATGCCGCCCGTATCCTTTTCTCCCATCGATATGGGTGCTCCCTGTTTCGGGGAATGTCGATGACCCCGGTTTCCGGCAGATGGTGACGAAAATCGTCGTAGTTTTCGTATGATTTATCTCTCCTGACGTCCTGTCTCCTGTATGGTACGAAACGTTATTCTGGGCGCCCTCGCCCTTCTCTGCTGCGCCTGCCTCCTTGGTGCGGGCTGCACCACGACCGGGCCGGCACAGACGAACACGACCACCCCGGTACCGGTGAACACCACCGCCCCTGTCACGCCGACGGAGACGGTCATCGGCATGCCCAACCCCGCCGCGGCATGGTGCCAGGAGCAGGGCTACGGCTATGAGACCAGGAAGGACGCGGCCGGCAACGAGTACGGCGTCTGCATCTTCGGCAACGGCACCGAGGCCGACGAATGGGCGGTCTACCGTGCGGCAACCGGCGCCTTCAACGAGACGGCGAACGGGACCGCGGTCAACGCCACGGTGGGCGACATCGTCGGGATCAGCCTGAGAGAGAACCCGACGACCGGATACCTCTGGAACGCGACCCTCTCCTCGGGCCTGACCCTCCTGAACGACACCTACACCGTCGACCCCCACTCCGAGGGCATGGTCGGCGTGGGCGGCACCCACCTCTGGCTTGTGCGTGCCGACGCCGCAGGGAACCAGACCTTCTCCGCCGTCTACAAGCGCCCCTGGGAGAACACGACCGGGACCGAGGACACCTTCTCGCTGACGCTGAAGGTCGCCTGATCCCCTCTCCCCTTTTTTTCACTGACCCTGAGGGTTTTTCGCCGCCACCGCGGCGCACTCGGAGAAATATTCCCCGGCCGCCGTGAGAAAACCGTCCTTCTCGGCATAAAACTCCCGTGCAAGCAGGAAGATCCGGGAAGCGTCCCCGACCGCCGTGTGCGGACTGATCCTGCCGTCATAGACCTCGGGCACCGGGTACCGGTAGTGGCGGGAGAGGATCTCCCCCTGTGTGTGGGCGAAATCGATGATACAGGAGGCGCGGTCGAGGGAGAGGACGTCTCTCATGCCGAGGGCCGCCCTGACCTCGTGCTGGAGATCGGTGCAGCGGTATCCTGAAAGGTCGAAACCCGCCCGTGCAAGAGCCTTCGTCTCCATGCCCCGTGCAAAGAACGCAAACCGCGAGATATCCTCCTCGTCGCAGAGATCTCTCATAAAATCTCCCAGGTCGGTGAAAGACGCGGCCGCCACCTCTCGCGCCCTCCGCCATCCCCTGCCGCCGAGGCGGTGGGAGGGGTCGTACGGCCGACCTTCCAGCCCTTTCCCCGGATTTGCGACGCTCGTCTCGACGCCTGTCCGCACCCCCAGGGGGCCGATCCTGTTCTGCCAGACCTCGACCTCGATGTCGTATGCAAAAGTCCTGCCGGCAAACACGGGCATCTCGTCGTCCCGGCCGTAGACCACCGCGCCGACTTCGATGGGCATGACGACGTTGCGGTGCGTCCCGTAGACGTGCCCGAACTCCATGTCGATGCAGGCGATGCGCCCTTCTTCGCGGTCCATTCTACTCGACGGGGACGAAGAATGTCTTGTCCACCCCGCATCTCGGGCAGACCCAGTCTCCGGGAAGCTTTTCAAAAGGTGTTTTCGGCGGGATTTTCTGGGTGTGGTCCCCGCTTGCAGGGTTATAGATGTACCCGCATTTGGTGCACCTGTACATGTCCATGGTTTCTCAGGTGCATGTCACGTATATAATGTTTTGGGATCGCTCGCTCCTCAGTCCTATCCCTTTTTCGCGGAATACCGGGAGGTTTATCGCCCTCCCACCCCAAAATGTAAGAGAGCGATGTACTACCACCTCATTCTTACCGACGCCTGCAACCTCTGCTGTTCGTACTGCCGTGCCAGGGACTTCGAGGAGATGGACCCCTGCGGGCGCGAGGTGGCGATCGACGAGGACGTGCCCCCCGACCTCTCCCTCGACCTTTCCGATCTCTACCGCTTCCTCTCCGAGGACCGGGCGCCTGTCCTCACCTTCTACGGCGGCGAACCGCTGTTGCGCCCCGACCTGATCGAGAAGGTCATGGACAGCGCCCCTCCCGCCTGCCGGTTCATGGTCCAGACCAACGGCCTCCTCCTCGACCGTCTCGGCCCCGAGGTCGTCAATCGCTTTTCGACGATACTGGCCTCCGTCGACGGCCCCGAGGCCCTCACCGACGCCCACCGCGGCGCCGGGGTCTATGCGCGGGTGATGAAGAATGTGCGGGCGATCCGCGCCGGCGGGTATACGGGCGAACTCATCGCCCGGATGACCGTCGCCGAGGACACCGATATCGAGGAGGCGGTCCTCTACCTTGCCGGCCTCCCCGACTTTACCTCCATCCACTGGCAGATCGACGCCAACTTCTGGGGCGACTACTCCCGGCGCGACTTTGCCGCCTGGGCGAAGGAGTCGTACAACCCCGGCATCCACCGCCTTGTCGGGAGGTGGGTGGCGACGATGCGCGAGGAGGGGCGGGTGCCCCGCTGGTACCCCTTCCTGGGGTGCATGGAAGACCTCATCCTCGGGCAGGGAAGCCGCCTCCGCTGCGGCTGCGGCTACGCGAACTACACGATCATGACAGACGGGACTGTCATCCCCTGCCCCTGCATGGTCGGGATGAAGGACTGGTACCTCGGGCACATCTCCTCCACCGTACCCCACGACCTCCCTGTCGTCCATGTCGGCGCCCCCTGCACGTCCTGCAGCCTCAGGAGTTTCTGCGGAGGGCGGTGCCTGTACTCGAACATCCTCCTCCCCTGGCCCGAGGGAGGGCGGCGGCTTGTCTGCAGGACGGTGCAGAACCTCCACGACGCCCTGACGTCGGCGCTTCCCGCGGTGCGGGGGCTCATCGCGGAGGGGAAGGTCGGCATCTCCGACTTCTCCTACGAGCGCTTCAACGGCTGTGAGATCATTCCCTGATGCAAAGATTAAGACTGTTCAGGAGTGATATCACTCTGATGTCCCCCTCCCTCGACGACTCTATCGGGAACTTTGTCGCCGCCGACGGGAGTCCGACCTGCCGGGAGACTGTGTGCTGCGGCGGGATCGAGGTGCCGCGCTATCACAACGAGTTCTGGACGGCGCGGCAGCGCCAGGCCTCCTCGATCCACGAGGTCTCGTATCGAGCGTGTTTCAAGCCCCAGCTCCCGCGTTTCTTTATCGACCTCTTTACACGGGCCGGGGATGTCGTCTACGACCCCTTCAGCGGCCGGGGCACGACCGCAATCGAGGCGGCCCTCATGGGGCGGCGGGTGATCGCAAACGACATCAACCCCCTGAGTGCGGTCCTCGCACGGCCGCGCCTCTCCCCGCCGTCGCTCGACGCGGTCGCCGAAAGGCTCGACGAAATCCCGCGGAGTCGGGGCGGGCGGGCCGGCACCGACCTATCGATGTTCTATCACCCGAAGACCCGGGCCGAGATCGTCGCCCTCAGGCGGTACCTCCTCGGCCGGAAGGAGGACGAGGACGGGGTCGACAGATGGATCAGGATGGTGGCGACGAACCGCCTCACCGGCCACTCGAAGGGGTTCTTCTCGGTCTACACCCTCCCGCCGAACCAGGCGGTCTCGCCGGAGAGCCAGCGGCGGATCAATGAGAAGAGGCGCCAGAAACCGGAGTACCGCGACACCCATGCCCTTGTCCTGAAAAAGTCTCAGCAACTCCTGAAGCGGGTCTCTCCGGAGGAGGCGGCGGCCCTCAGGTGCGCGGGGACCGACGCCCTCTTCCTCACGGGCCGGGCCGACGAGACGCCCGCGATCCCGGACGCCTCCGTCGCGCTCACCGTCACCTCGCCGCCCTTCCTGGACATCGTGCAGTATGCGAAGGACAACTGGCTGCGGTGCTGGTTCAACGGCCTGGACGCGGAGGAGGTCGGGGCCGGGATCACGACGGCGCGGACCGTGGAGGAGTGGCAGGCGGTGATGGGCCGGGTCTTTGCCGAACTCTTCAGGGTGACGCGGCCGGGCGGCCGGGTCGCCTTCGAGGTCGGCGAGGTGCGGCACGGCCGCGTCGCCCTCGACGAGCATGTCGTCCCCCTCGGCGCCGGGGCCGGTTTTCTCCCCGAGGGGATCATGGTGAACAGCCAGGCCTTCACCAAGACCTCGAATATCTGGGGGATCGCGAACAATGCCGGCGGGACGAACACGAACCGCATCGTCCTCTTCAGAAAGCCCGAACGGGGCAGGAAGAGTGCGAAAAAATCCGCAGTTATCGATCCCGATATATAATGCCGTGTCCATGATCCTCCATGGACCGGTGGATACTCCTGCCCCTTGCCGGGGCCCTGCTGATCGTGTGTGTCTGGGGCCTCGCCCTCATCCTCCCCGACGCGGGGGGAGGGGTGGACGAGAGCGGCCTGCGCACCTTTTCTTCCGATGCCGAGGTGATCGATTTCCTGAAAGAGCATGCGGCAACGTACCCGCCGGGCGGGTACGTGGACGGCGTCGTCCCTGATACGGCGCCGGCAGAGGCACCCCGGACCCTCACCCCCACGATGGCCCCGACGGCCGGCGGTGCGGCCGACTATTCCTCGACGAACGTGCAGGTCGCCGGCGTGGACGAGGCCGACGTCGTCAAGAACGACGGGGAGTACCTCTACATTCTCAGGGAAGGGGAGTTCGTCGTCGTCCGCGCTGTCCCGCCCGGCGAGGCGGAGGTCGTCGGCCGTGCGGCGGTGGACGGGTGGCCGCGGGCGCTCTTCCTCGCGGGCGACCGTCTCGTTGTCTTCACCGTGAAGACGGAGGACGACCTTGTCACCCCCGAGGGGAGCGCGGCGCCGGTGCCGGTGCACAGGGAGGTGACCGCCGCAGAGATCTGGTCGGTGGAAGACCGGGCGAACCCCCGTCTCCTCGACACCGTCACCGTCACCGGGGCCTACGAGGGTGCGCGGCTCATCGACGGCGAGGTCTGGCTCATGACCGCGGAGCGCCCCTCCTCGCCTGTCTATCCTCTGCCCGAGGCCGGGGGCGTCCGTCCCTCGATCTACACTCCGCCGATCCCCCAGCGGTACTACACCTTCCACACCCTCGCCTCCTTCCCGGTGGCGGGCGGCCGCGAAGCGTCGGCGGTCTCCTTCCTCCTTGGCGACGGGGGGACGATGTACGTCTCGGCGAAGAACCTGTACCTCGCCTACTATGACGCCCCCGGCGGGAAGTCGGTCGTCCACCGCTTCGCCCTTGCGCCCGGCGGCGCCGCCTATGCGGCGACAGGCATGATCAACGGCACGGTGAAGAACCAGTTCTCGATGGACGAGGCGGGCGACACCCTCAGGGTGGCGACGACCTCCTTCCAGAACAACAGCACGAGCGGGGTCTACCTCCTCGACAGGGATCTGGAGGTGCTGGGCGCCCTCGAAGGGATCGCGCCGGGCGAGCGGATCTACGCGGCCCGCTTCATCGGCGACCGCCTCTACCTGGTCACCTTCAGGCAGATCGACCCCCTCTTCGTCATCGACCTCTCCGGGACGAAGCCCGCCGTCCTCGGCGCCCTGAAGATACCAGGCTACTCCGAGTACCTCCACCCCTGCGGCGACCACTGCCTCATCGGCGTCGGCAGGGAGACGGCGGTGAATGAGTGGGGCGGCACCGTCAACGGCGGCCTGAAGGTCGCCCTCTTCGACGTCGCCGATGTCTCGGCCCCGACGGTCGTCGACACCGCTGTCATCGGCGGCCAGATGACCGGGTCGCCGGCCCTCGAGGACCATAAGGCCTTCTTCTTCGACGAGAGGCGCGGCGTCCTGGTCCTCCCGGTCTTCGACCATAGAGAGAATTATCCCGTCTCTTCCTCTCCCTGGAACGGGGCGTACGTCTTTACCGTCTCCGAAGGGGAGGGCATCGACCATATCGGGACCATCGCCCACGAATCGTCATGGGACGGGCGGGTGGAGAGGACGGTGCGCTTCGACGAGACCCTGGCCACGATCTCCGAACTCTCCATCGTCCTGACCGACCTCCCGGACTGCACCCGCGCCGGGTCGGTCGTCCTGGGGGATTCGAGCGTGCTCCCGCCGCCGGTGGTGACCACCCCGCGGCCCCTGCCGCCGGAGATGGGGGAGTGACGGCCCTGTCGTCTTCCCCGCGTCGCATTCAATCCCATATTTTTATTGTCCCTGCCGGAGAGGTCTTCTGACGTTATGGTTATCGAGTATCCCGAACCCGCAGCCATATTGCAGGCCCTCCCCCTGCCTGTCGGCGTGATCGACCGGGACGGCCGCGTCATCCGGGCGAACCCCCTCTTTTCGTCGGTGCCGGACGACCTCCTCTCTTCGCCGGACTTCGCCGCGTTCCTCGCGCATGTGCGGGAGGAGGGTGCCGCGTCTGCAACCCTCTGCACCGGTCCGGACTGTTTCGAGGCGAAGGGGCGGGTGGTGCCGGGGCCGGGCGGCCATGTCGTCGTCGCCCTCGTCCCCGACAGGGATGGAGGGCAGGGCGGGTGCCGTCTTGCCGTCCTCGTCGGCATCATCAGGGCCGCCACCGCACCGACCTCCCTCCAGGAGACTCTGGCGGCGGTGGTGGAGAAGACCGTCGCCCTCCTCGACTTCGATGCCGGGGCTATCTACTTTGTCGAGAAAGGCGGAGCCTCGGCCGCGCGGCGCGCCGACGCCGGACTGTACCGTCTCTACTTCCCCGACGCCATCGCCGTCGGCGGCGACGGGGACGACTGGTCCAGCATCTTCTCCGACGGCAGGGCCCGGTATGGCGAGGCCTACCTCGGCGTCGCCCATGCCGAGGGGGAACTCGGCGTCTATTCCCACGCGGTCGTCCCGGTCTCCCTCCCCTCAGGGACGGTGATCGGCGCCCTCGCCATCGCAAACAGCAGTTTCCACTCCTTCTCCCCGCTGGAGAAGGAGACCCTGGAGGCGATCGGCAGGGAGGTCGGCGGCATCATCCACAAGGCCGCCCTTGCCGACGACCTTGCGGCCGCCAGGACCGAGGCCGACCTCTACCTCGACGTGCTGACGCACGACATCAACAACGCGAACAGTGTGGCGATGGGCTACCTGGAGATGCTCAGGGAGGAGGTCGCCGGCGAACAGTCCGTCTTTGCCGGGAAGTGCCTCTCCGGGATCAGGCAGAGCTGCGGGATCATCGACCGGGTCCAGGTCCTGCGGGCCTGCCAGCAGGAGCCGACCCTCCGTGCGGTGCCCCTCGACCCGGTGATCCGGTCGGTTATCGACGGTTTCCCCGGTGCATCGGTCACGTACGCGGGGACCGGAGCGGTCGTCCGCGCCGACGACCTCCTCCCCCGCATCTTCGAGAACCTCATCGGCAACAGCCTGAAGCACGGGGGCGCGGCCGTCGGGATCGCGATCGACGTCGCCGCGGAGAACGGCGGGGTCGATGTCAGGGTCAGCGACACCGGGCCCGGCATCCCGCCCGGCGCCAGAAAAAAAGTCTTCGAGCGTTTCTTCAGGTACACCCGCTCCCGGCCGGGGCAGGGCCTCGGCCTCTATATCGTGGGGACGCTGGTGCACCGGTACGGCGGCGAGATCAGGGTGGAGGACAGGGTGGAGGGGAGGCCCGAAGAGGGCGCCGCCTTCTGCTTCACTCTCAGGTCTGGCTGATATCTACCTTTTTTCCGCCGCCTGCACGGCCTCGCCGACGTCGGGGTGGATGGGGATGATCCGGTCGAACCCGGCGGTGACGAGCACGTCCCGCACCCGCGGCTGCGGCCCGGCGATGGAGAGGTCGCCCCCGCCCTTCCGCATCTCCTTGAGTGCCGTCAGCATCACCCGCAGACCCGAGGAACTCGTGTAGGTGAGGCCGCCGAGGTCGAGCACCACGGCGGGGGGGCGGCGCCCGGTCACCGCCGCGAGCGCCTCCGCTGCGGCCGACGAGGAGACGGCGTCGAGCCTCCCCTGCAGGGAGACGACGACCGCCTGCCCTTCCGACCGCTCGGAGACCGCTATCTCCTCTGTGTTCATGGAGGAGAGGGTCGCCTTCGCCCCTCAAATATCTTCGTCCTCAGGTCACCGTGACCTGCCGGAAGCGCCAGCGTGCGAGGAGATAGGTGAGGGCGGCGAAGACGAGGAGGACGCAGAAGGAGAAGGCGACGTCCGCGGCCGTCGTCACGTAGCGGACGCCGAGGGCGGTGAAGTCCGGGCCGATGGCGAAGTACCTGAGGCCGGTGATGAGGTGGGTGAGGGGGTTTACCGCGGCGAGGGCCCTGAGGGCGTCGGGCAGGGTGGCCGTCGGGTACAGGGCGTTCGAGGCGAAGAAGATCGGGAGGGTGAGGAGGGTGATCACGGCCTGCAACCCTTCGGGTGTCTCCATCGTGACGGCGATCGCCGAGGAGAGGAAGAGGAAACCGAGGGCGAAGACGCCGACGAAGGCGAGCATGCCCGCGACGGCGACGACCGTCTCCATCGCGCCGAAACCCGCGAAGAACTCGACGCCGAGAATGAGGCCGAAACCCGTGATGACGATCGCCTGAAGGTACGACTTGGTCACGCCCGAGAGGGCGATGCCGACGATGATGCTGCCGCGGGGGAGAGGGCTTGCGACGATCTCCCGGAGGAGGCCCCAGTTCTTGTCGAAGAGGAAGATGATCCCGCCGTACAGGCTCGTGAAGAGCGTGGTCAGGGCGATCACCCCGGCGCACATGAAGGTGAGATAGCCGATCGTCGTCGTGCCCGGTGCGGCGGCGGCCGGGGCGAACCTGTCGAAGGAACTCGCCATCCCGATCCCGAAGAAGGCGAGCCAGAGGGCGGGCTGTACGAGGGAGGCGACCAGGACCGACTTGAAGCGGACGAAGCGGAGGAGGTCGCGCCAGGTGATGGTGAGAAAGCGGAGGTCCATCTTTACGTCTCCCCCGCCAATGCCCGCCCGGTGAAGTGGACGAAGACGTCGTCCATCGAGGGCTTTTTCATGTTCACCGCCGTCACCCTGATCCCCTCCTCCGCCATCGCCGCCATGACGCCGGGGAGGAGGCGGGTGCCGTCCGCGGCCGTCAGGAGGAGGACGCCTTTCGCCTTCTCCCGCACCTCCTTCACGGCGGGCATCGCCGAGAGCACCGCTGCCGCCCGCTCCTTCTCCGCGGTCTCCAGGTAGATGAGGTCCTGGCCGAGGGCGTTTTTCAGGTCGATGGGCCGGCCCTGGAGGACGATCTGCCCGCCGTCGACGAGGCTGATCCTATCGGAGAGGTGGTCGGCCTCGTCCATGTAGTGGGTGGTCAGGAAGATCGTCGTCCCGGCCTGGTTCACCTCCCGTATCGCGTCCCAGATCCGCCGGCGCGTCTGCGGGTCGAGGCCGATCGTCGGTTCGTCCAGGAAGAGAACTTTCGGGCGGGTCATGAGGCCGCGGGCGATCTCAAGCCGCCTCTTCATGCCGCCGGAGAGGTGGCGGGTGAGGACGTCCCTCTTATCCGTCAGGTCGACGAGGACGAGGAGGTCGTCGATGCTCCTCCTCCTTTCCTCCGTCTCCATGCCGTACAGGCGGCCGTGGAACTCCAGGGTCTCGCCGACTGTCATGTCGCGGTCCAGGGTGACCTCCTGGAAGACGATCCCGATCGCCTCCCGCACGCGATCGGGCTCGGCCGCCACGTCGAACCCGGCCACCACGGCCCGCCCTCTCTGGAGGGGGAGGAGGGTGGTGAGCACGTTGATCACCGTGCTCTTTCCGGCGCCGTTCGGCCCGAGGAAGGAGAAGATCTCCCCTTCTTCGACGGTGAAGCTGATCCCCTGCACCGCCTTCACCGTCCCGAAGGAGTGTTCGAGCCCTTCCACTTCGATGACCGCTGCCATCGCTCCTTCTTTCCCTGCCTCATTCCTCTTGAAGGTAGCGGGGCGGGAGGTCGGGCCTGAAGTCCGCGACCTCAAGATAGGCCGGGGTGTCGGGTGCGGGCGGCGCCGCCGTGAGGGTGACGCCCTCCGGCCCCGCGGCGGCGACTGTTCCCGCGGTGAGGACCCAGCCGTCGGCGTCGAGGAGGGCGGCGAAGTGGCCGGGGGTCGGGGCGTGGCCGATGCGGTGCACGCCCGGGCCGACGACGATCTTCTCGGCCCCCTCCATGTGGCGGGCGAACCGTTCGGCACGGTACCGCCGCCTCTCCCCCTGCGACCGCCGCCGCGCCGCGGGCGCCGGGGGGAGGCGGTGGACCTGTATGGCCGGGAAGGGTGCGAGGATGCGGCCGATCTCGGCCTGCCTGCCGATGGCGACGATGGCGTCAGGTTTGAGGATCTCGATTGACCGCCTCTGGAACTCCACGCCTCCGTCGCCCCAGATGTACCCGCAGGAATCGACGAGGACGACCTCCGGCCCTTCGGCGACGGCGGCGTCGAGGAGACGCCGCAGGCTGACGAGGGTCGCAAGGAGCGCGTGCGAGGGGGAGAACGCCCCGGTGAACCGCAGGCGGACCCTCCCGTCGGGAAGTTCGAGGCCGAGGGTGCCGGGCGGGCCGAGGACAGACTGCCCCGGATCGCCGTCGATGTAGGCGACGTCCCTCATCTGTGTGGAAATCCAGCGGGCAAGGGTCGTCTTGCCGCAATCGCTTGCACCGAGGAGGAAGACGGTGCCTGGTCGGTCGGTCCCCTCCAGGTCGTGCACAAGACCTTCCCATTCCGGTGTCGGGACAATCATCTGATCGCCATCGGATGGCTATCTTAAAATATACCTCTATCCTCTGGAGGAGAAACAGGGGAGGAGACATGACATTGATGGAGTGTTGCCAGGTGCCGGTCGTGAGCGTCCCGCCGGAGACGCCGGTCTTCGACGTCGCCGCGATCATGGCCGAGCAGAATGTGGGGAGCGTCGTCGTCGTGGAGAACAAGAAGCCCGTCGGCATCGTCACCGACCGGGACATCACGGTGAGGGTCACGGCGCACGGTCTGGACCCGAAAAAAATTCCGGCACGGACGGTGATGACCGCCGACCTTCTGGTGCTGGCCGGGACGACCGGCCTGTACGAGGCGCTCGAAGCGATCCGGAAGAAAGGGGTGAGGCGAGTCCCTGTCGTGGACGAGCACGGCGCCCTCACCGGCATCATCACGGTCGACGACATCATCCGCCTCCTTGCGGCCGAGATGGAGGGCATCGCCGCCGTCATCCGTGCGGGGACGCCGGTGATCTGACGATCGATCTTTTTTTTGGTGGGGGTATCTGCACGATCTTGTGAAGGGGAGCGCGGAGCCACCGCCTTCCCCACACTCTGGACTGGGGGACTGATGCCCCCAGACCCCCGATCTAAGATAGGGCCAGGGAAGACAGAGCAGAGATCCGAGACGGAGATTGCCATCCCCTGCCTATCCTAATGGCGGGGGACGGGGGGGCGGCAGCCCCCCGGCTCAAGCACGTCGATCCACTGCCTCCTGCACATTGCTCAAAGGGGATTCCAGTGAAAATCAAGGATTTTCTTGAACGTGCTATCGTTCGTCCCTCTCATGCGATTGGTCCGGGGATGACAGAGCAGAGATCCCGAGGAAGAGATTGCCATCCCCCGTCTATCCCGAGCGTGAAAATCCCTATCTTCCCCCCTCTTCCAGAGCCCTTTTTTCCCCGCACGAGAAACCCTGATCCGCACGCCACAACGACAACGTGCGGAGCATCACATGACAACAGCAGACATCATCCAGACGATGCTTGCGCCGGGGCTCATGATCTCGGCGTGCGGCCTCCTCATTCTCGGGATGAACAACAAGTACTCCCTTGTCTTCAACAGGATACGCCTCCTCGACGAGGAGAAAAGAAAGAGTTCCCGGTGCGGCGACGAGGATCCCGTTCACCGACAGAACGTCTGCGCACAACTCGCCGAACTGGGGGTGCGGGCGCGCCGTGAGAGGAATGCCATCATATGCTATTCCACCGCCGTGGCGGCCTTCGTCGTCACCTCGTTCATGATCGGCCTCTCCGACGTCCAGGGCCTGCCCGCCCTCTCCCTCCTCACCATCCTCTCCTTCCTCGTCGGGATGGTGCTCGTCCTCGCCGGCGTCCTCTTCGCGGCGCAGGAAGCCCTGATGGGCTACGAGATCATCTGCATCGACATGAAGGACGGATAAACCCCCTCAGGGCCGCCTGTACATCGCGAAGGTCTCGCCGTATTCGAGGGCGTGGCCCTGCATGGCGGCGACGAGGGCGTGCTGGTCCGAACCGGGCGCGAGGTCGAGGTGCGTGTCCAGGCCATAGACCCGGAAATAATACCTGTGCGCCTCGCCCCGCGGCGGGCACGGCCCCAGGTAGCCGATCCGCCCATAACTGTTCGTCCCCTGGACCATGCCGACCGGCGCCTCCACCACCTTCTCCGGCGGGACGCCCTCCGGGACCACCGCCCGCCCGTCGGAGTAGCGCAGGGGCTCGATGTTCCATGCGAGCCAGGGGGAGAAGGAACACCCCTGTTCATACGGGTTGTGCACGACCAGGGCGACCGACGGCGCCGACAAACCGGCGATCGTGAGCCGCGGCGAGATGCCCGCGCCGTCGCAGGTGTGTCTGACGGGAAACTCGACAAAGCCGAGGTCGACGCCGATCCTGTGCAGACTCCGCTCTCCTGTCATGACCTGACCTCTGTCCCGCCTCCTATATATCCCGCGGGGTGAGGTCGGACCTGTCCGCAACCATCAGCCATATTTAGCGTCCCTTCCAATTCTACTGGGAGAGCCATGTCTGACGAGGGTGGGCTTGATATCTATACGGATGGGGCGGCGCGGGGCAACCCCGGCCATGCAGCCTATGCCTACCTCCTCGTCGCGGACGGCGCCATTGTCCTCGAAGGCTCGGCCTATGCCGGTGTCACGACGAACAACACCGCCGAGTACCTCGCCATCATCCACGCCCTCGAAGCGGCGGCCGGGAGGACGGACGGCGACCTCTCCGTCTATTCTGACAGCGAACTCGTGGTCAGGCAGATGACCGGCGAATACCGGGTGAACAAGGAGCACCTCAGGGACCTGAAGGCCCGCGTCCTCGCCCTGGCCGGCAGATTCAGGTCGGTGCGTTTCGTCTCCGTCCGCCGGACCAACCCTTTTATCGGGCGGGCCGACCGCCTCTGCAACGACGAACTCGACCGGAGGGGTGCCTGACGGGCGACAGGGATGCCCCGCAGGTGATCTCCGCGGCCGAGATCGCCGAGTTCACCTACTGCGCTCTCTCCTGGCAGTTCGGCAGGAACGGCAGGAGCACGACCTCCGCGTCGAGCGAGCGGGGGATGCAGAAGCACGCCGAGGTCGGAAAAAAACTCTTTGCCGTTGAAAAAGCGCGGCGGGAGTTCTGGCTCCTGACCATCCTCGGGTACGCCCTGCTCGCCCTCGCCCTGATCATCCTCCTCAGGTGGTTGCAGTGAACATCTATCTGGGCGAGGTTTTGATCCTCCTCCTCCTTGGTGCGCTTGCTTTTTTCATCTTTGCGATCAGGAGGCACTACTCTGTTCAGCCTGTGCGGGAGGAGTTCGGGATCCCGGAGGGCGAACTCCTGTACACCGACCTCGACAAGGAGACCGGGACCTTCTTCTCCGAGACCTACCGGATCTCGGGGAGGCCGGACTACGTGCTGCGGGACGAGATGAGCGGGGCCTATATCCCGGTCGAGGTGAAGAGCGGGCGGGCGAGAAAGCCGTACTGGAACCATATTCTCCAGCTCGCCGCGTACTGCCTCCTCGTGGAGGAGCACTACGGCGTCCGCGTGCCGTACGGCATCCTGGTCTACGGCGAGGGAAAACAGCACCGGATCGAGTTCACCGACGACCTGAGAGAGCAGGTGCTCTCGACCGTGGCCGAGATGCGCCGGTGTCTGGACGGCGCCCAGGTCAGGCGGAACCACAATGCCCCGGCGCGGTGCCGGGGGTGCGGCCACCGGGAGGTCTGCCTCCTCGCGCTGGAGGAGGAGGAATGATGGATCTCGTGCCCATCGGGGTGATCCGTTCGCCGTATAAAGTGCCCGGCGACGCCCCGCGGCAGGGGCGTCTCTCCGATGTGGTGAGCGAGATCGAGGTCTTCCCTGCATATGCTCCGGCCCTTTCCGATATCGGGAAACACCGCCACCTGATCGTGCTGTACTGGCTCGACCGCGCCGACAGGTCGGCCCTGACGGCGACGCCGCCGGGGACAGAGCGGGAACTCGGCGTCTTCTCGACCCGGTCGCCGAACAGGCCAAACCCCATCGCCCTCTGTCTCGTCGACCTCGTCGCGGTCGAGGGCCTGACCCTCAGGGTCCGCGGCCTCGAAGCCCTCGACGGCAGTCCGCTCCTGGACATCAAACCCTATTCTCCCGCCATCGACGCCGTCTCCGGGGAGGCGGTCTGAACCACCGACTGTTCCCGGGTGCGGGGGATCGTCCTCGCCTCCCTTGCCGTCTTTGTAGCGATGGCCGGTCTCGGGGTGATCTCGCCCCTGATGCCCTACTATGCCGGCGCCCTCGGGGCGTCGGGCATCGTCCTCGGCCTCCTTTTTGCGGCCTTCCCTCTCGCCCGCGGCATCTTCTCCCCCTATGCCGGCGCCCTCTCCGACCGTGAGGGGCGGCGGTGGTTCGTGGTCGCGGGCCTCCTCGCCTTTGCCGCGATCTCGGCCCTGTACCCCTTCGCCGCGGGCGTCGTCCCCCTCTTCGTCGTCAGGTTCCTCCACGGCGCCGCGGCCGCGGTGGTGATCACTGTCGCCATGGCGAGCATCGCCGAGTCTGCCGACGACGATAAGGAAGGGGAGGCGATGGGCGTCTTCCACACCGCCATCTACCTGGGCATGGCGACAGGGCCGTTCATCGGCGGCGTCATCAGCGAGGCCGCCGGCATCCCCGAGGCCTTCTACACGATGGCGGCCCTCGCCGCCGTCGCCGGCATCGCCGCGGTCGCCCTCCCCGCCGGACGGCCGCGGCCGCCGGCGCCCGGCCTCACGCACCCCTTCCTGACGATCGCCGCGGACAGGCCGATGGCGGGCATCCTGGTCTTCAGAGCGGTCCACGCCCTCGGCCGCGGGAGCATCCTTGCCTTCGTCCCCCTCTTCGCCCATGCCCGCGGCATCGGCCCCGAGATGGTCGGCCTCCTCCTCTTCGTCCACATCCTGGTCATCGCCGTTCTCCAGATGCCAAGCGGACGCCTTGCCGACCGGGTGCCCCGGCCCCCCCTTGTCCTTGCCGGTTCCCTCGTCTCGTCGGTCGCCCTCCTTGCCGTCCCCTTCACCGACTCCTTCGTCCCCCTTCTCCTCGCCTGCTCGGCGACAAGCCTCGGCACCGCCCTCTCCATGCCCGCGGCCGCGGTCATGGCCGTGGATCAGGGGAAGAAGTGGGGCGTGGGGGCGTCCCTCGGCGTCTTCAACACCGCCTTCTCCGCCGGCATGATCGCAAGCCCCCTCATCTCCGGTCTCGCCCTCGACCTCTTCGGGACAGTCGGCGTCTTCTGGACGGCCGGCCTCATCGGGCTGGCAGGGAGTGCGGTGTTCTTTCTTTTTTCCTGGGGAGAGAGGGAGACACGCTGATCCCGAGCTCTTTCAGTTTTTCCGGCGTCGGGACACCTTCCTCGTCCCAGCCCCGCAGCCTGTAATACTCCGAGAGGAGTGGCTCCCTCTCCCAGACCCGCCCTGCCGGCGCCCCGTCCTTGAGGGGTTCGGTGAGGAGACGGGGAGGCAGGGTGTCGTCGGCCTTCGTGTACCCCGCCTCCAGGTTGAAGACCTGCTGGAGGTTCCAGATCCGTTCACCGATCCGCATCAGGTCCGCGGCTGTCACGGCCATGCCCGTCACCCCGCGGACCAGGGTGGCATAGTCGTCGGCCCCGAGGGCGAAGGAGGAGAAGAGGCACATCCCCGAGGAGTCGATCGCCGCGGTGAGGTCCTGGAAGGCCTTCGTCCACTCTGCCTTCCCCTCGTCCGCGAAGGGGTCGAGTTGCATGGGCAGGCCGAGCACCTCGGGCGAGATCAGGTAGGCATAGACATGGTCGCCGCCGCGGACAGAGGTGGCGTACGCAAGGCCGTGTCCCTGGAGGCCCCGCGGGTCGTACGCCGGGAGTTCCTGCTTCTTGACCGACATCGAGAGTTCGGGGTGGCCGTGGCGGGCGGCGAAGGCATAACTCCCATCGGCGAGGTCGGCCCCCACCCCCTGCCGATAGCCCATCGCCTCGATGAGGGGGACGACCTTCTCGCATTCTCCGAACCTGATGCCCGCGTCATAGTACCCCTTCTCCGTCATCTCCATCGCCGCGGCGATCGTGCCGCCGACAGAGATGGTGTCGAGGCCGAGGTCGTTGCAGAGGTTGTTCGCCCGGATTGTCATGGGGAGGTCGTGGCAGCCGATGTCCGGCCCGAAGGCCCAGACGGTCTCGTACTCCGGGCCGTCCCCTTCGACCCCGTCGATCTCGGTCCGCCTCCCGCAGCAGACGATGCAGGAGTGGCAGCACTTCTTCGTCTTCAGGTACCGGTCGGCGAGTTCCTCGCCCGAGACCGCGGAGGCCTCGGGGTCGTACCCGCTCTGGAAGTTCTTCGTCGGCAGGATATGGTGCTCGTTGATGATGTTGACGAGAATAGCGGTGCCGTAGGTGGGCAGGCCCTTCCCTGTCACCGGGTTCTCCCTGAGTTTCCTGCGGGCTTCGACCTTTGCCTCGTCGAGCGCCTGCGGGTCGGCGACCTCGATCTTTCCCTCGCCGCGGGCCGCGACCGCCTTGAGGTTCTTGCTCCCCATCACCGCCCCGACGCCGCCCCTTCCTGCCGAGCGGTAGGTCTCGTTCATGATCGAGGAGATCAGGCTCAACCTCTCCCCGGCAGGCCCGATGCAGAGCACTTCGGTCTTCGGGCCGTCTGTCTCGGCCTCGATCGCATGGACCGTCTCCCCGACCCGCAGGCCCCAGTGGTCCGAGGCGTCCCTGATCTCGGCCTCGCCGTCGTGGACCCAGAGATAGACGGGCTTTTCTGCCTTCCCCCTGACGACGACCGCGTCGAACCCGGCCCTCTTCAGTTCCTTCCCGAAGAACCCGCCCGAGTTCGCGCTCGTCAGCGTCCCGTTCAGGGGCGAGCGCGTCACCACGTCGAAGCGCGATCCCAGGGGTACGCCCGTACCCGTCAGGGGTCCGGTGGCGAAGACCAGGATGTTCTCCGGGCCCAGCGGGTCGGTGGAGGCGTCGATCCCGTCGGAGAGGATCCTGACCCCGAGGCCCCTGCAGCCGAGATAATCTCTCTTCAGGTCGTCGGGGTACGGCACCGGCGTACACGTCCCGGCCGAGAGGTCGACCTCCAGCAGTCTGTCGGCATATCCTTTCATGGTCTCACACCCCCTCAGGGGACACCGGGATCAGATAAATGTACCCTGTCGATCTTTCCGGCCGGCGACATCTCCTTTCTTCTCCGTTTCTCCCTGACGGCCTGTTGCCGGTATCTAAAGCCTTTAACGGGCCGGCACACAGATACTTATAGAAGTGTTAAGAGCACACCAATCTGGGAGATAATTATCATGGCAGATAACCAAGTTCAGCAGGAAGGATGCTCCGGCAACTGCTCCTCATGCCCGAGCGCCCAGCAGGAAGGGTGCGACTCGTCGAAGAAGGGCCTCCCCCCCAAGGCGAAGATCGACGTCAAGCACGTGATCCTGGTCCTCTCCGGCAAGGGCGGCGTCGGCAAGACGACCGTCTCCGTCAACCTTGCCTCCGCCCTCGCCAACCACGGAAAGACCGTCGGCCTCCTCGACCTCGACATCCACGGCCCGAACGTGCCGAAGATGGTCGGCGCCGAAGGACAGCACCTCGCCGTCATGGGCAACAAGATCGAGCCCATCCAGATCACCGGCAACCTCTCTGTCGTTTCGATGGAGTTCCTCCTCCCTGACGCCGAGACCCCGGTCATCTGGCGCGGGCCCATGAAGATGGCGGCGATCCAGCAGTTCCTGGAGGACGTGAACTGGGGCGCCCTCGACTACCTGGTCGTCGACCTCCCGCCCGGCACCGGCGACGAGGCCCTCTCCATCATCCAGCTCGCCCCCAATGTGGACGGCGCCGTCATCGTCACCACCCCGCAGGAGGTCTCGACGATGGACTCGAAGAAGGCCGCAAAGTTCGTCGAGAAACTCGAACTCCCGGTCCTCGGCATCATCGAGAACATGAGCGGGCTCATCTGTCCCGACTGCGGGAAGGAGATCGACATCTTCGGCAAGGGCGGCGGCAAGAAGGCTGCTGAAGAGCTCGGTGTCCCCTTCCTCGGCGCCATCCCCATCGACATCGAGATGCGGAAGGCTGGCGACGAGGGCAGGCCCTTCATCAACAGGCACGCCGACTCGCCTTCCTGGAAGGCGATCGACGCCGTGATGGAGAACCTGGTGAAGGTCGTCGAGGGGTAAATGGATCTTCTCCGGGTGCTTCAGGGGAATGGGGAGCCCCTCGGCATCTATACCCAGATCGCTGCGGCGGTCCAGGACATAACCTCTTTTCCCGACCTCCTTGAGCCGATCTATGCCGAGACCGCAGGTTTTTCCGATGTCGAGCTCGACAGCCTCCGCTTTGCCCTCCTCCGTCTCCAGGTCTATGCCGATGTCCACCGGTACGAGGACATGGAGGGGACGCAGCGGATGAAGTACGTGGCGCAGGTCCTGGAAAAGATTATATTCGGTTCGCTGATGCTCGGCGGAGAACCGCCGGCCGGTGAGTAGCCGGTATCCTTCTCTTTTTCCGGGACTCACTGTGCCCGTGCCCGGTATCGGGTGCACCGGGGTGACAGGACCGGGACGATGCGCAGGTAGGAAATTTCCTTCCCCCTTCGATCTTCGCCGGACGATACCTGCTAATTTCCACCAGATAGATATATTCGGGCCTATTTTTTTGTATTTTTAAAGAAATATTTTTTATGTGATTCGACACGTATAAAACAGATCGCATGCAATCTTATCAGGAATATTGGTGAACGCAATGACCAATGACAATCCGTTTGAGATGGTGAAGCAGCAGATCAGTGCCTGCTCAGAATACCTGAACCTCCCCCAGAATGTCGAGGAATACCTCATGACCCCGATGCGGGAGATCCACGTGGCATTCCCGGTCAGGATGGACGACGGCTCTTTCAAGGTCTTCCAGGGCTACCGTGTCCAGTACAACAACGCCCTCGGCCCCACGAAGGGCGGCATCAGGTTCCACCCCGGCGAGACGATCGACACGATCCGGTCCCTTGCGGCCCTCATGACCTGGAAGTGCTCCCTCCTTGACCTCCCCCTCGGCGGCGGCAAGGGCGGCGTCGTCTGCAACCCCAAGGAACTCTCTGCCGGCGAACTCGAGCGGCTCAGCCGCGCCTATATCCGCGCGATCTATAAGGTCATCGGTCCCGACTGCGACGTCCCGGCCCCTGACGTCTACACCACCCCCCAGATCATGGCCTGGATGATGGACGAGTACTGCACCCTTGTCGGCCACAATGCCTGCGGTGTCATCACCGGCAAGCCGGTCGTCCTCGGCGGCTCTGAGGGCCGTGGCGACGCCACCGCCCGCGGCGGCTGGTTCGTCATCAGGGAAGCGGCAAAGGACAACAATATCGATCTTGCGACGGCAAAGATCGCCATCCAGGGCTTTGGCAATGCCGGTTCCCACGCCGCGACCCTGGGCGACTCCTTCGGCTGCACCATCGTTGCAGTGAGCGACAGCCACGGCGGCGTCTACAACGAGAACGGTCTCGACATCCCGGCGCTCGTCGCCTACAAGCAGAAGACCGGCGCGGTCAGGGACTTCCCCGGTGCGAAGAACATCACCAACGAAGAACTCCTTGAGCTCAAGGTCGACGTCCTCGTCCCGGCCGCCCTGGAGAACGCGATCAACGCCTCCAACGCCGACAAGGTCGGGGCAAAGGTCGTCGCCGAACTCGCGAACGGCCCTGTCTCTCCGGAAGCGGACGCGATCCTCTTCGCGAAGAAGATCCCGGTCATCCCCGACTTCCTCTGCAACTCCGGCGGTGTGACGGTCTCGTACTTCGAGATGGTCCAGAACTTCTCTCTCGACCGCTGGGACGAGGAGAGTGTCCGCGCTCGCCTTGAGCGGAAGATGACGAAGGCCTACCACGAGGTCTACGCCGTTGCACAGGAGCACTCCATCTCCCTCCGTGAGGCTGCGTACACCCTCGCGATGAAGCGCGTCGTCGACGCGATGAAGCTCCGCGGCTGGGTCTGAACCGGTGTTTTCGCACCGGCCCAATACCTTTTTTCTCTTCTGTGCGTCTTCGCAGATTTTTTTGCTCCCGTGCGCCTGTAGTACACAGGTGAATATGCGATGGTACGCCTGAGCTGGGAGGCAAAACTCGGCCTCTTTCTGGTTGCCGTGAGCGTCGTCGTCTATGCGGCGAAGTTCTCTATCCTTGGCAATGTCGAGAATACCTACTATTATGTCTTCAACGCCCTCGGCTTCCTCCCCCTCAATGTCCTGCTCGTGACCCTCATCCTGAATCAACTCCTCACGATCCGGTCGAAAAGGGAGAAACTGGAGAAGATGAATATGGTCATCGGGACCTTCTTCTCCGAGGTCGGGACCGCCCTCCTGATCCGCCTCTCGGACCGCGACCCCCACCTGGACACGGTGCGGCAGGACCTGATCGTCGGGAACGACTGGTCAGACGAGGACTTTGCGCGGGTGCGGGCCCGCCTGGAGACGTGCGCCTGGTCGGCCGCGGCAGACCGGGACGAACTCGTCGCCCTCAGGTCGTTCCTGATGGCAAAGAGGAACTTCCTCCTGCGGCTCCTCGAAAACCCGGTGCTTCTTGAGCACGAAAAGTTCACCGGGGTGCTGAGGGCGGTCTTCCACCTCACCGACGAACTGGAGCGCCGCGAGGATCTCGCACACACGCCCGAGGCCGACCTGAGGCACCTCACCGGCGACGTCAACCGTGTCTACGGCCTCCTCGTCGCCCAGTGGCTCGACTACATGCAGTACCTGAAGACCAACTACCCGTACCTCTTCTCTCTCGCGATGCGGACGAACCCCTTCGACGAGACCGCGTCGCCGGTGGTGCGGGAATAATTTTCTTTTTTCGAGATCTGTCGGCTCACGCAGAGTGGGGTTGCTGTCTGCTCCTTGATCTCGGGACGTGCGTGGAGTCTTCCTGCCTTCCCCACAATCTGGACCGGGAAAGACAGAACAGGAAATCCTGAAGAAGGGATGTGCCGTCCCTCCCTATCCCATGTTTGGGGGACGTGCTCCTCAGCACAGGAATATTCCCGAGCCGAAAAAAAAGGAAATTGTGGTCAGCGTCTCCCTGCCCTGAGGAATGCGGCGCCGATTGCGAGGGCCGCGGTCCAGAGGGGCAGAGGCGACTGCTGTGTCGTCGGCGGGACCGTTTCCGTTCCGGTCTCCGTCGGTGTCGCAACGGCCGACCCGGCGCTGGCCGAGGTCACGACCGGTGTCGGGGTTGCGGGCGTGCCGCTCGCTGCCGCGATGGCGAAGAGGGAGAGACCATCGGTCTCGGCCTCGAAGTTGGCCATGCCGTCCTTCTCACCGGTGACCACGGTCGTGAGAGGTTTCCATGCGCCGTCGACGTACCTGAGAAGTCTGACGTCGCCGGCCGTGCAGGCGTGGGCCTCCAGCCATGCAGAAGGCACGGCGAAGGCGATGGTCTCGCCGGAGAGCAGGTCTTCGGTCGTGTGATAGAGAGTCGCCTCCACATAGGCATAGACCGCGCCGTCGGGAGCGTCTGCCGCCGACGGGCGTGTGGCCTTCTCCACCCCGACCATGAGTTTGTCGATCTCGCCCTTCGTCCTGAGGGTGACCGCCGTGATCGGGGTGTCACGCATCGTCAGGGTGACATTCTCCCCGGCATGCAGTCCGCCTGCCGCACCGACCGCCGCCTCGGAGTGGCCGCCGCCGCTGCCATGGGAGGGGGCATGGGCCGGTTCAGCGGTTGGTTCTGTCGTGGGTTCTACCGTAGGCTCTGTCGTGGGTTCGGGCAGCACCGAAACTGCCGCGAGGCCGAAGGTGCAGAAACCGTCGGGCGACGCGAATCTGAGGACCACCATCTCGCCCTCTCTCCGGACCTCTTCGGGCAGGAGGACGCTGGTGCTGCCGTCGTCGCCGATACGCACGACCCTGATGTTTGCGACGCCGCCGCAGGCATCCACCCATGCGGCCGGGACGCTCATCGTCACCGTGGCATTCCTGATCTCGCTCCCGTCCGTAAGGTTGGTCGTCCTGACTTCAAGGGACGCGGCAAGAGCGTCGATCTGCAATCTGTTCTCCGCGGCACCCTGCCGGAAGGCGCTCATGGTCTCTGCAGATGCATTGTTCCCGAGGACCGTGGAGATTGCCGCTCCTGCGGGCAGACCGGAAAGTTCCGCGCCGACGCCTGCCGAGACTTCACCGGCGCCCTCTGAGACGACCGAGACAGCCCGTGTCTCCAGGATGATCCCCTGGATGGTGCCGGTGATGGTGCCGTTTTCCTCGACGGCGTCGCCCGGCGTGACGAAGGTCAGGTTGAAGTTGTCTCCCGCGACCCGGATCCTCTTTCCGTCGTCGGAGACCGACGTCCGGCCGGACGCGTTCACCGAGACATTCTGCCCGGTGACGGTGCACCCGGGCACGTCCAGGGAGGCCTTTATTCCCTGTTTATCCGTGCCAGACGGGCTGACCGCGACGCTGCTCGTGTTTGCCCTGGTGGTGACCAGGCAACCGCCGTCGCCGTCGACCTGCCGCACGGCGATCCTGAGGTTCGAAGTTCCGCCCAGGAGGCCTTTCACCCTGACCGTGCCGAGCACGACGTTCGTGTCGCCTGCACGGACAGTGTCGTCGAGGTCGACGGCCCGCATCATGACGCCGCCGTCGGTCTCACGGGAAAGGTTGAGCCTCGCCCAGTCGGGGAAGGAGGCGCCGGTGACCGTGGCGACCTCCGGGTCGGCGACCGAGACGTTCATCTCGTACCCGGCAAGACCCCAGGGGGCGCGGTTCATGGTGATGGAAACCTCAGTCTCGTCACCCGCGTCCAGGGATGCCTGCCCCGTGCTGAACGAGAGTTTTGGTTCCTCGTAGACGGTATAAGCCTTCAGGCAGACATTTGTGTCCGGCATATGGGTGGTGAGGTCTTCCCACGCGACGCCGTCGGCACTGATATAACTCTCACCTGCCCCGGCCTGTGCGCCGGTGGAGAAACCATCGATCGGTTTCTCGACTGCCAGGGGCTGGTAGTAGTCGGGCGTCGTGAGTTTGACGACCACCGAGAATCTCTGGCCGGGCCTCAGGGGCACGGGCATCGCAAGGGGGAAGGTATGGTAACCGGGCAGGACCTGGGTGCCGGAGATTGTCGTCACCGGACCGTCGGCCGAGATGGGGCCGTCTGTCGGGTCGAGGTAGACCGAGACCTCGTAGGCGGCGTTCGGAGCCGTCGTGAAAAATCCGACCGCTCCCAGGCTGTTGCCCGAGGTGGCGGTGAAGACATTGGCGGCGTACGCCGTCTCGCTCCCGAGGCCGCCCGCAGCGGTCCAGCCCAGGGGGTCGTGGAGGTAGACGTCCCGGTAGTTGTCGGTATTTTCAGCGGTGAAGACCGCCTTGCAGCCGCGGTCGGCGTCATAGTACGACTGGTAGAAGTAGCCGTCGTCGCCCCAGTCGGCGTTCCAGGAGTTTCTGACGATGAAGGCACCGTCGCCCGGCGGTTCGAAGGTGAAGTTTTTCTTGCTGTAGGTGTCGTCCCACCCGACGATCAGGACGGCATGACCGTCGCCGACGAGCCAGGGGTCATAGTAACTGGCATAATCCTCGTTGTAGAAACCATTCGACCAGTACATCGAGGAATACACGCCGCCGTACTCTTTGACAGCCTGCTTGATCAGGGTGACATTGGAGCGATCTTTCCGTATCGGCAGGAAGTCGACGTCCTGGACGTGCTTCTGGACGGTGAGGCCCGTGGGGGAGACGCCCGAGACCTCGCTGTACGGGTCGTCGGCCTCGTTCACCGGGCCAGACCATCTGGAGAGGTAGGCGGTGGCCATGTAGGCGTTCCCGCCTTTGTCGTGGGCATAGTCCAGGCCATGGGTGTTTTTCAGGTTGTTCTCGGAGAAGTCCCGGACCTCCTCGGGGAGGAGGGTGGACTCCAGGGAACCGAGGGCCGCAAATGCCCAGCAACTCCCGCACTCTCCCTGGTCCTTCACCGACCCGACTCGCCCTTCGTCGCGGAGGTCGAAACGGCTCTCCGAGGGTGCGGGCCTGAAGGCCGAGGTGGTCTGCATCTCGCTGCCCTCGGGCCAGGCGACCGTCACCGGCGAAGGTATCTCGCCGCAGATATCGTCTGTGCTCTCGCCTTCTTCGATGGAGGCGGCGGCCATCATCATCCTGTCGGCCGGTGCCTCTTTTTCCTCAAGATATTTGACATACTCCGGGTTGAGCGGCGCCTCGGTCATCTCCAGTGCGGAGGCTGCAGGGGCCGCGGCCCCGAGAAGCAGGAAGGCGCAGAGGAATGCGCCTGCCAGACCTTTCAGTATTCTGTTATCCATATCTCCAGCCACCTGTCTCATGTTCTGTCGGTCTCCATGTACCGGTGAACGGTCACGACGTCGTCGAAGTCGATCCTGCCGTTCCCGTTGTAATCGAAGACCCGGGAGTTCTTCTGCGAGGTGATGCTCTCGAAGTGTTCGAAGTAGGCGCTGATATCGCCGAAGTCCAGTGTACCGTCGCCGTTCACGTCCTCGAAGAGGCCGTCGCCGTCACCGTCGCCGGGGATGCTGACGTACCCGGGGAGGGGCGAGAGGCCGACGACGTCGATTGTGCCCGGTCTGCAGACCACGGGGGTCTCTTCGCCGTTGTCCGCGTAGACCTCAGGGTCGCTGGCCGTGATCCCGACCATGCCGTCGGTGAGGCCCCTGATCTTCAGGGTGGCGAGGACGACGTTCTCCGCTCCGGCCTCGACGGTGGTGCCGTCGTCGGTCGCGGAGATGGTGACGGTGGTGCCGGGCAGGACACCCTCACGTGACTGTGCGCCTCCCATCGTGGCGAAGCAGACGTCGGTGATCCGGGCGTTGTCGTTATCGAGAGAGACAGTGAAGGTATAGTTCTTCAGGCCGTCGGGGAAGTGGTCGACGACGATGGCGACGTTGCGCTCTGTCCCGGCGGCAACGGTTGTGTTGAGCGGGGCGAACGAGATCACCGGGGCGATCTCGGTGAGGGTGATGTTGTCGAGCCATCCGCAGTCTTCGCCATAGGAGTTGTACGCACGCTTCTCGTACGTCCACCGCAGGGTGTGCTCGCCCTTCTCCAGGGTGTAGTGCATATCCTGCCAGCCGTCGCCCTTGCCCGCAATCTCCTTCTGCATCTCGCCGTCGATGGAGAAGGCGAGGACGTCGGAGTACTTCATCGAGTAACTGTCATAGGAGGAGACCTGCCAGTCGAAGGTGAGGTTCTTCGGGCCTGTGACCGTGGTCTCGATCCATGACTGCTGGCTGCGTTTGATAGCACCGGTGTGGCCGCAGCTGCCGTGGATGTAGGTCTCGTTTACGTCGACGAACCAGGGGACGTCGCCGCCTGTCGTCCAGGCGAGGCCTTCTGCGTCGAGGGCATCCTCGAAGGTCGGGGTGACCATGATGTAGCCCTTCTTGACTTCCATCTGCCCTTCAGGGGCGGTGTCCTTCTGCACGATGAGAGTGACATTGTAGAGGCCGGGCTCGGTGTAGGTGTGCGTCTGGTTCCTGCCGACCGCCGATTCCTTGTCGCCGAAGTCCCAGGCCCAGTGGGTCGCGGTGCCGGTCGTGTACCCGGTGAAGTCTACGGTGAGCGGGACCTCGCCCCGCGTCACGTTGCCGACAAAGTCGGTGTCGTCGACGGGCGTGAAGGTGACGTTGTCGAGCCAGCCGCAGTCCTCCAGTATGGCGGAGGTGGAGTCCTTCTCGTACACCCACCTGACGGCATGCGTGCCGAACCCGAGCCTGTACTCCTCTTCAGTCCAGTCTTCAGGGTAACCGAAGATGTTCTTTTCCTCCTCGCCATCGATGAAGAGCCTCAGGTAGTCGTGCCTGGGCTCTGAGGAGACATTCCAGGCAAAGGCGAGGATGCCGGGGCCGGTGATGTTCGCCTGGAGCCATGACTCCTGGTTGTCGCCGATGGCGCCGCTCCGTGCCGAGGTGGTGCCGGTGTGGACACAGTCGACGTCGACGAACCAGGGGGCGTTGCCGCCGGTGGACCACTCGAAGTCGGGGGCCTCGACGGCCTCAGGAAGGGTGGCGAAGGGGACGAGCGTGATGGTCTGCGTCGTGGTGCTGGTGCCGGCGTCGTTGGTAACCGTCAGGGTGACGGTGTACTCCCTGACCTCCTCGAAGGTGTGGACAGGGTTCTGCTTGTCTGATGTTGCGCCGTCGCCGAAGTCCCAGGACCAGGCGGTCGGGCACCCTGCCGAGGTGTCGTTGAACTGCACCGTCGCCGGGGCCATCGCCCGCGTCACATTGGCCTTGAAGGCGGCCGTCGGCTGGATGGCACCGTAGGTGTAGGTGACGTTGTCGAGGTGGCCGCAGTGTTGTGACGAGTGGTAATACGCGTTGGTGTAGGTCCACCTGAGGGCGTGCTCTCCGGGCGGAACTTCATAGTACACGCCGGGCCAGTATTTGCCCTGCTGCGTCCCCTTGATCTGCGAGACACTGGTCCCGTCGGCCGAGAATACCAGCAGTCCGCAGTAGGTGGAGGAACTGGTGTTGATATTCCAGTTGAAGGTGAGCACGCCGGGGCCGGTGACCGTCGTCTCGATCCAGGTGGCGTTGCTCTTGGATGAGATGACGCCGCTCCTCGCGGAACTCCCGCCTGTCAGGGCGCAGTAGAGGTCGGTGAACCAGTCGACGTCGCCGCCGGTTGTCCAGGTAAGTTCTGGGGCCTCAACGGCCTCACCGAGCGAGATGAGTTTGATGACCTTCACCGTCTTTGTCACGGTGTCGGTGCCGAGGACGGCCGTACCGTCGGAGTTCCTCCCGACGATGTTGGTGACCGTCAGGGTGACGGTGTAGTCGCCCGTGTTCTCGTAGACATGGGTCGGGTTCTGTTCAACGGAGGTTTTGCCGTCGCCGAAGTCCCAGGACCATGTGGTCGGGAAGCCGGTGGAGGTGTCGGTAAACTGCACGGTCAGGGGTGCCATGCCGCGGTTCTCGGTCACGTTGGTGACGAAGTCCGCGATAGGTTCGCCGCCGCCGTAGGTGTAGGTGACGTTGTCGAGCCACCCACCGTTCTCCGCGGCGTCGGTCATCAACGTGGAGTAGGTCCAGGTGACGGTGTGGGCGCCGTGGCCGATGGGGTAGGTCTCATGGCGCCACTGGCTGAACTGGATCTTCTTGTACAGGTCGTCGTACTGGTCGGCGTCGTCGACCGCGAACTCCATCTTGCCCAGCGGCATTCCGGAAACCTTGCCGGGGTTCACATTCCAGTCAAAGGTGAGTGTGCAGGGGCCTTCGACAGTGGTCTGGACCCAGGATTTCTGGCCCGAGGTCAGCGCACCGGCGCTCTTGCCGGCACTGTAGTCGACATACTCCGGCCCCTTCACCGGGGACCAGGTGGCGTTGCCGCCGGTGGTCCATGCGAGATCAGGAGCGTCGAGGGCCTCCGCGAGGGTGACCTCGCCGATGGACCTGATGTATCCGGTTTTTGTTACGGTGTCTTCTACCCCGTCTCTGGTGACGGTGAGGGAGACGTCGTAGGTGCCGACATCAAAGATGTGGACCGGGTGCTGCTCCTCAGAGGTGGTGCCGTCGCCGAAGTCCCAGTGCCGGGCGGTGATCGCACCGGTGCTCTGGTCGGTGAACTGCACGGTGAGGGGTGCGTCTCCGGCGGTAGTGTTGGCGGTGAAGGCGGTGGCGATATGCTGGGTGTAGGAGACGTTGTCGAGCCAGCCGCAGCTTTTGCCGTCAGATTCGTCGCCATTCCAGTTGTTTTTCCAGTAAGACCATTTGAGGATGTGTTCCCCGGGTCCGACTTCGAATGTCGCGTCTTTCCACGTCTCGTCCAGTCCATCGATCTGCATCTGGTCCTTGCCGTCGAGGGCAAAATAGAGGGCTTCGTAGTATTCATCGCACGAGACCTTCCAGGAGAAGGTCAGGGTGCCGGGACCGGTGACTCCTGTCTGCAGGTCCGAGAAGCCGACTTCCCATTCATCGGCGGAAAATGTGCCGCTCCGGGCGCAACCACCGCCGATGCCGTCACCGACCTCGACTGTCCAGTCCTTGTCGCCGGTGTTCACCCATGCGAGGTCCGGGGCGTCGAGGGCCTCCTTCAGGGTGGTGGGGACGGGAACCGGCTTCGGGGTGAAGGCGACGTTGTCGAGCCAGCCGCAGTCCTTGCCGGCGGAATCACCGCTGCCGTCGAGGTAGGTCCACCTGAGGGTGTGAGCGCCTTCACCGATTTCGAAGGTCTCACCGGTCCAGGTGAAGTCCTCCCCGGCGATGTTCTTCTGCGTCGCACCGTCGATGGAGAAACGGAGGAGGTCCGAGTACGTGGGATCATTGAGGTCGTCGCTCTCGTCGTAGCCAGACGAGACATTCCAGGCAAAGGTGAGGGTGCCGGGACCGGTGACGGTGGTCTCGATCCAGGAACCGTCACAGCAATAGAGGGCCTGACCGCTCATGGCGCAGCTGCCGCCGACGCCGTTGCCGTCCTCGACGGTCCAGTCGTCGTCGCCGCCTGTGGTCCAGGTGAGGGAGGGAGCGTCCACGGCCTCGCCCAGGGTGGACTTCGGGGGCTCAGGAGGTTTTGCAGAGGTGAAGGTGACGTTGTCGAGCCATCCGCCGTTCTCGGGCATGTCGCTCATCTTGGCTGCATAGGTCCACTGCAGGGTGTGCTCGCCCTCATCGAGGTCGAAGGACTCGTGCGTCCAGTCTATTGTCGCCGTGGTATTCCTGTAGTTCCCGCCAGAAGAGGTCGCGCCGTCGATGGAGAACTCCAGAATGCCCTGTGATGTGGTGAAGTTCTGGATGTTCGCCTTCCAGTCGAAGGAGAGGGTTCCGGCGCCGGTGACTGTGGTCTTGATCCAGGTGGACTCAGAACTGGAGAGTGCATCACTCCTGGCGCTGTTCCCGTCGGTCACCCCGTCCTGGATATTGACGCTCCAGTTGGCGTCGCCGCCTGTGGTCCATGCGAGGTCTTCAGCGTCGAGAGCCTGACCGAGCGTGTACTCGGGGAGTGCGCCGGGTGTGAAGGTGACTGCATCAAGCCATCCGCAGTCATCGCCTGCTGAACCCATTTTGTGGAAGTGCCACGTGAGGTTATGCTCGCCATCGGAAACAGGAACTGATTCCTTTTTCCAGGTGTTTTCCGTCCCCTTGATCTCCTTTAACTTTGCTCCGTCAAGGGCAAAGCTCAATGAACTGCTATCAGAGCACGAAGTATTCCAGGAGAAGGAAAGGGTGCCAGGTCCGGTAATTGTGGTCTTGATCTCGGAGTCTCCGACGAATCCTGAGACTGTGCCACTCCGGGCCGAGCTCCCGCCTGTCACGGCGTGTTCGGTATCGACCGTCCAATCGACATTGTTGCCGGTCGTCCATACGAGGTCGGGGGCGTCGACCGCGGCCCCGAGGCCTGTGTCTTCCGCGGCCGCGGGCATCGCCATCAGGCAGAGAAGGCCGATGGCAACGACCATCATGGTCGCATCCTTTTTCAAACGTGTTTTACTTCTCGACATGGTTCAATCAGTTCTTTAAAGTGTATGGTGGTGAGGTACGCCTTTAACCCTGAAAAAAGATACTGGGGAACTCAGATTTCAAATTTGATCTCAAAATGGGGTCTGATATATGATCGTTGCGTTTGTTAAATCTCTTTAACTTATTGAACTTCTGGACGCGCCTTGATAAATCTTATCTCCCGGAAGAGAGTTTTGCGCCGTCATAATCTCTCCCCTGTGACGCGAGATAGTGCCGGGGAGATGATCTGTCGGTTGTGAAAGGCTCTTTAAGAAAAATGGTGCCTGAAATGGCGTAATAATGTGTCGGGCCCGGAGCAGGGAGCGCGGGGCCTATCGCTCCCGCCCTCTCTGGACACATGCCGGAAAAAAACAGTGGTGGTCCCGACCCTTCACTGCTTGTAGAAGTACTGGTCGATCTCCCAGGGGTGAACCGTCGTCCTGAAGGAGTCCCACTCCATCTTCGTGATCCGGTCGAGGTTCTCGACCACATGGTGGCCGAGGACATTGCAGAGGAGTTCGTCCTCCTGGAGGTACTGGTTCGCTTCGAGGAGGGTGCCCGGCAGGGTGTGGATGCCCGCCTCCTCCCTTTCTACCTCGGTGAGTTCGAAGATGTTCAACTTCGTGCTCGCGGGCGGTTCGATCTTGTTCCTCACGCCGTCCATGCCCGCGGCCAGGATGCAGGCGAAGGTGAGATAGGGATTGCAGGTCGGGTCCGGGCTGCGGAGTTCCATCCTGGTGGACTTGCCGCGGGGCGCCGGGACGCGGCAGAGGGCCGTCCTGTTCGAGGCGCTCCAGGAGATGTAGACCGGTGCCTCGTAGCCTGGCACCAGGCGCTTGTACGAGTTGATCGTCGGGTTCGCAAGCCTGGTGATGCCGCGGACGTGCTTCAGGACGCCGCCGATGAAGTGCAGGGCCGTCTCCGAGAGTTCGAGGGGTGCATAGGGATCGTAGAAGGCGTTCTGCCCGTCCTTGAAGAGGGAACAGTTGGTGTGCATGCCGCTCCCGTTGATCCCGTAGATGGGCTTTGCCATGAAGGTGGCGTGGAGGCCGCGCTGGAGGGCGATCGTCTTCGTGGCGAACTTGAAGGTGACGACATTGTCGGCAGTCTGGAGGGCCGGGCCGTACTTGAAGTCGATCTCGTGCTGGCTCTCGGCTACCTCGTGGTGGGAGGCCTCGATGGTGAAGCCCATCTCGGTCAGGGCCAGGACGATGTCCCGGCGCACGTCCTCGGCAAGGTCGGTGGGGGCGAGGTCGAAGTAACCGCCGCGGTCCTGGAACTCCAGGGACGGCCTGCCGTTGACCATCTTGAAGAGGAAGAACTCGAGTTCAGGGCCGGTGTTGAACTCGAACCCGTCCTTTGCGGCGTCGGCGACGACCTGCTTGAGGATATACCGCGGGTCGCCCTCGAAAGGTTTCTTGTTCGGCATGTAGACGTCGCAGATGAAACGGGCCGCCCGCCCCTCGTCCTTCCGCCAGGGTAGAAGGGTGTAGGTCGCCGGGTCGGGCTTCAGCACCATGTCGGACTCCTCGATCCGGGCGAAGCCTTCGATCGACGACCCGTCGAATGAGATCCCATCGGTCAGGGCCTTCTCAGCCTGGACGGGCGGGATGGCCACGTTCTTCGGCTGGCCCTGAAGGTCGGAAAATTGCAGGCGGATGAATTTGACGTTGTCCCTTTCGATTCTCTCCAGAAGTGCTGATACCTCGTCGGCTGGCATAATGGAAACATGGTTCCACCCAATAGTATATATGGCTACTGGGTACACCTTTTTGCGACAGCCGCCGCCAGAGGACACCTGGCAGTGGTGGAGTAGACCATGTGTGGAATCATCAGCGTCGTCGACCGCTCGGGAGCGGTGATGGACGGCGCACGGATCAGGGACGCGCTTTCGATGATGGACGAGCGCGGCAGCGGGGAAGGTGCGGGGTATGCAGCCTACGGCGTCTACCCCGAGTTCGCCGACTGCTATGCAATCCATGTCTTCTTCGACAACATCGTGGAGACAAAGGCCCCGGTGGACGCCCTCCTCGAGACCTGGGGGACCATCGTCCACGACGAGGAGATCCCGACCTATGAGCAGCCGCACCTGAGGAAGATCCATACCCCCTGGCGCTACTTCTTCAGGCCAGACCCCACCCTCATGACAGGGACGCCGTCGCCTGAGGACGACATCGTCACCTACCTGGTGATGAAGGTGAACACGACGATGCGGGGGGCGCTGATCTACTCGTCGGGGAAGAACATCGGGGTCTTCAAGGCCGCGGGGTGGCCGGAGGACGTCGCCGACTTCTACCGCATCCAGGACTACAAGGGCTACATCTGGCTCGCCCACAACAGGTACCCGACCAACACCCGCGGCTGGTGGGGCGGCGCCCACCCCTTCAACCTCCTGGACTGGAGCGTCGTCCACAACGGCGAGATCACAAGTTACGGCACGAACCGGCGGTACATCGAGAGCTATGGCTACAAGTGCACGATGTTCACCGACACCGAGGTTGTCGCCTATCTCGTCGACCTCCTTGCCCGGAAGCACGGCCTCGACGAGGAACTCGCGGTGCGTGCCCTGGCCCCGCCCTTCTGGGACGAGATCGACCGCATGCCCGAAAAGGAGCGGGAGCTCAACCGCGCCATCCGCCTCACCTACGGCTCGGCGATGATGAACGGGCCCTTTGCGATCGTCGTCGCAAACCGCGACGGCATCGCCGGCTTCACCGACCGGATCAAGCTGCGGCCTCTCGTCGCCGCGGAGGAGGGGGACAGGATGTACATCTCCTCCGAAGAGGCGGCGATACGGCGGATCGCCCCGGAACTGGATCGGGTGTGGATGCCGCGGGCCGGGGAACCTGTCATCGGGAGGGTCCGCTGATGGCGATCGGGAGCGTGCCCCTGCGATACAAGATCACGATCGACCACGACAGGTGCATGGAGTGCGGGCGGTGCATCGAGAACTGTCCATACGGGACGTTCCGGAAGGAGGGCGACCGTATCGTCGCCGTCTCCCGGAACTGCACCGCCTGTCACCGGTGCATCGCCATGTGCCCGCGGGACGCGATCTCGCTCGTGGAGCACCCGGTGGACTACAGGTCTCACCCTCTCTGGACGCCCGAGGCCAGGGAGGCGATCTACAACCAGGCGCGGACAGGGAAGATCATCCTTGCCGGGATGGGCAATGCCCTGCCCCTCCCCTCGATCTTCGACCGTCTCCTCCTCGACGCCTGCCAGGTGACGAACCCCTCCATCGACCCCCTCAGGGAGCCGATGGAGCTGCGGACCTACCTGGGGAAAAAGCCCTCGAAGCTCGCGTTCAGGAGGACGGAGGCTGGCGAGGTCGAACTGGAGACAAAACTCGCCCCGAACCTGATGATCGAGACGCCGATCATGATCGGGCACATGAGTTACGGGGCGATCTCTCTCAACGCGCAACTCGCCCTGGCGCGGGCCGCGCACGCGGCCGGGACCTTCATGGGGACGGGCGAGGGCGGGATGCACCCGGCACTCTACCCGTACCAGAAACGGTTGATCGTGCAGGTGGCCTCCGGCCGTTTCGGCGTGGACATCGACTACCTCAACAGGGGTGCGGCCATTGAGATCAAGATCGGCCAGGGTGCGAAGCCCGGCATCGGCGGCCACCTCCCCGGCGAGAAGGTCGGCCCGGACGTCTCCCGGACACGGATGATCCCGGAGGGGAGCGACGCGATCAGTCCGGCGCCTCACCACGACATCTACTCGATCGAGGACCTCGCGCAACTCGTCCGCTCCCTGAAGGAGGCGACAGAGTGGCAGAAACCGGTCTTCGTGAAGATCGCCGCGGTCCACAACGCCGCCGCGATCGCGGCCGGCATCGCGCGGTCGGGCGCCGACGCCGTCGTCGTGGACGGTTTCCGCGGCGGGACGGGCGCGGCCCCGAAGGTCTTCCGCGACCACGTGGGCATCCCGATCGAGGCGGCGATCTCGGCCGTCGACCAGAAACTCCGGTCCCAGGGGATCAGGAACGAGGTCTCGGTCATCGCGAGCGGCGGCCTCAGGAATGCCGCCGACGTGACGAAGGCGATCGCCCTCGGCGCCGATGCTGTCTATATCGGCACCTCGGCCCTGGTGGCGATGGGCTGCCGGGTCTGCGGCAACTGCTACCGCGGCCTCTGCCCCTGGGGGATCGCCACCCAGCGTCCTGACCTGATCGCCCGCCTCGACCCGGTGCGGGAAGGGGAGCATGTGGCCAACCTCATCCATGCCTGGACGATGGAGATCTCCGAACTGATGGGGGCGGCCGGGATCAATGCGATCGAGAGTCTGCGGGGCAACCGCGACCGTTTGCGGGGCTACATGCTCGACGAGGGGCTGTTGCAGGTGCTGGACGTCAAGACGGTGGGGGCGTGAGAATGGCGACCCATATCGATGCGGCAGGGGTGCACTACACGCCCCTGAACAAAGAGGTGAGATCGGTGGTGGCCGCAGGCGAGACCGAGATCGTCCTCGACAATGTCCTGGGCCAGCGTTTCATAGCGGACGGTCTCGTGGGTGAGGTGACGATCACCGTCAACGGGGTGCCGGGTGGCGACCTCGGCATGTTCATGCGGGGGCCGACTGTCGTCGTCCACGGCAATGCCGACCATGCGCCCGGAAATACGATGGAGGCGGGGACGATCGTCATCCACGGGAGCGCCGGGGACGCCGTCGCCCACTCGATGCGTGGCGGGAAGGTCTTTGTCAGGGACGACATCGGCTACCGCGGCGGGATCCACATGAAGGCCTATCATGAGAAGAGGCCGTACCTGGTCGTCGGCGGCGATGCCAGGCCGTTCCTGGGCGAGCACATGGCCGGGGGGGCGATCCTCCTTCTCCGCCTGAACGCTGTCGGCCCCTTTGCCGAGCGCGGGCTTGCGAGCGGGATCCACGGCGGCGAGGTCTTCATCAGGGGTGAGGTGGAGGACCGCTGCCTGGCGGTCGGGGCGGTCAGGATGCCCTTCGGGGAGGAGGACCGCGCCCGGATCAGGCCCCTTGTCGAGGAGTACTGCCGATACTTCGGGGCCGACGCCGAGGCCATCCTTGCCGGCGACTATACCCGGATCGGCCCTGCGAGTACCAGGCCCTTTGCCGGGAAATACACGTGGGAGTGAGAGAGATGGCGGAAAAGAGTTACAAGGACCTGGAAGCCGAGGTCTGGGAGACCGGCCGCTGTGCACGCTGCGGTGCCTGCATCGCGGTCTGCCCGGCCGATGCACTCTCATTCCCGGAGAATGCGCATGGCCACCCTGTGTCGTCGAGTTACTGCAAGATGGAGTGCGACGATGTGCCGTGCGGTGCCTGCTACCTGGCGTGTCCCCGCGTCGGCGACGGCGCCGACCCGGCAAAACCCCTGGGCGACTATATCTCGGCGGTCTCGGCGCGGGCGACCTTCCCGGTGCCGGGCAAGCAGAGCGGCGGTGCGGTGACGGCGATCCTGGTCCATGCCCTGGAGGCCGGCCTCGTCGACGCGGTGGTCACGGTCTCGGAGGACCGCTGGACAAGAAAGCCGCAGTCGGTGGTGATCACCGACCGCGAGGCGCTCGTCGCCCAGGCAGGGAGCAGGTACAACTGGTGGGTGCCTCTCCTCGCCGCCCTGAAGGAGGCGGTGGTTGTGCGGAAGTACCGCCGGGTGGCGGTGGTGGCGGTGCCCTGTGCGGCCGAGGCCGTCGCACTGATCCGGACGAGCGGTTTCGACCTCCACGGGCCGTACGCCCGGGCGATCCGCCTGCTTGTCGGCCTCTTCTGCACGGAGAGTTTCGACTACGCAGCACTGATGGAGGGGAAGATCCGGGGCGACCTCGGGATCGAGCCCTGGGAGGTCGGTCGCCTGGACGTGAAAGGGCACCTGGAGGTCACCCGTCTCGGCGGCGGCACGGAGACGATCCCCCTCGCCGACCTGGAGGGCTGCATCCCCGAGGGGTGCCGGCACTGCACCGACTTTGCCGCGGTCCACGCCGACATCTCGGCCGGGGCTGTCGGGAGCCCGAAGGGCTACTCGACCCTGCTCGTCAGGACCGATGCCGGCCGGGGCTTTGTCGCCGGTGCGGTCGCTTCGGGACTTCTCGTGGTGGACGGCGAGGCAGACCTTGCAAAGGTCGAGGCCCTGGCAAAGAGGAAGTTGGCGCGGGGCCGGCAGGAGTAGGGCGGGGTCGCACTTTTTTTGCTGCACAGTCCCGGACATTTTTTCCCCGGGGGATCTGCGGCGTCCTCCCGGAGAACGATCACGTAATGGAGAATTTCGTTCTGGCGTGCCTGTGCCGGGGGGTTTCACCCCCCGGTCTCGAAAACCTACGGTCAACGGCAAATCAAAGATTTGCCAGAACAGGAAAATCTTCGATTTTCCCGTATTTCTCATGCTCGCTGACGCTCGCACCCCCCACATTGGGATAGAGGGGGGATGGCAATCCCCTCTTCTGGATCCCTTCTTTGCTCTTCCCTGACTCAATCCTGAGCGGGGAACGAGCGTGAGAAAGCCGAAGGCTTTCGAGGTACGATCGAAGGGAGCATGATAAGGCGAAGTCTTCGAGTGGCCCCCGGCAGACAGTATGGGGAAGGCGGTGGGTTCGCACTATCGCTCCATGAGATCAGGGAGGAGAGATCACTCCGGTCATGGGGGATTCTCCATCCCTCCACGAAACGATTATGATGTGCCCGTCCCCATTCAGGTGAGAGAGCCTCTGTGAATGCACCCCGGTCCCGGAGGCATCAGGTGAGTCCATGGAATATCGTCAGGTTGCAACACTGGTCGTCGGGACGGCGATGCTCTTCTGCGGGGCGTACTTTATGGCCCTGCTCGTCGGCGGCCTTCTCTCTATCAATATCTGGTCAGTCCCCTTGTTGTTCCACTATCTTGCGGCACTGGTGGTGATGCTGGTCGTCCTCGGGTGGTTGAAAAAGTACCTCGAACGCATCGCAAAGGCGCTGGAGGAGACCGAACAGAGGGTCGAGAGGATCGAGAGCGCCCTGGAGAAAATCGCCCGGTAGGTCTTCAGGCCCTCCACCGCGTGAGGGTGATGATCGCGGGTTCGCCCATGGAGAACCGGCATGGGCGAGGCGGCCCCATCGCATCGAACCCCTCCTATCGGGCGCATCGCGATTATATCCGATTAGGGTGGTCCGATGTCAAAAATTATCTCCTATGTCGGCCTTCTGCGAGAATAAATCCCTTATAGGCGCTACATTCTCCTGCATCTCTTTTCTTTTCGTGATTTTCCCTCCTGTCATGCCCTTCGGTCGCGGTTCCGGGGCGCTGTCCCTCGCGCCCTTGGGTTAAGTTTATAATTGTGTGGTGGAAACATTGTTCCATCTCCTCGAGTATGGGAGCAGTGAAAAACCATGTATGTGGGAAAAAACATTCTGGCGCTTCTGGTCGTCGCCTGTCTGGGACTCTGTGCGGTCCCTGCCCTGGCAGCAGACCCCGACGGGACGGCGACTCTTGAGGAGGATCCGGGAACGGCCCTCGACTTCATCTGGGTCCTCGTCTGCGGGTTCATGGTCATGTTCATGCAGGCAGGGTTCTCCATGGTCGAGACCGGGTTTACCAGGGCGAAGAACGCGGCGAACATCATGATGAAGAACCTGATGGACTTCTCCGTCGGCGCCCTCGCCTACTGGGCTGTCGGTTTTGCCGTCATGTACGGCACGATGGAGGGCATGAACTGGCTCTTCGGCTGGTCGGGATTCTTCCTGCTCGGCGACGCCTATGATGTCACCACCATCGAGTCCTGGTTCTTCCAGATGGTCTTTGCGGCGACCGCCGCCACGATCGTCTCGGGTTCCGTCTCAGAAAGGTGCAAGTTCTCGACCTACGTCATCGCCAGCGCCGTGATCACGGCCGTGATCTACCCGGTCTACGGTCACTGGATCTGGGGTGGCGGCTGGCTTGCGGGGCTTGGCGCCCTCGACTTCGCGGGTTCGGGCGTGGTCCACGCCCTCGGCGGCTGGCTCGCCCTGGCCGGTGCACTCCTGCTCGGCCCCCGCATCGGGAAGTATGCAAAGGACGGCACGCCCCGTGCGATCCCCGGCCACTCGGTGACCCTGGGCATCCTGGGTGTATTCGTGCTCTGGTTCGGGTGGTACGGCTTCAACTGCGGTTCGACACTCGCTGCGGACAGCCTCAGGATCTCGGTCATTGCGGCAAACACCACACTGGCTGCGGCAGCGTCTCTCGTCACCGCCATGCTTGCCACCTGGGCCTGGCACGGCAAACCCGATGTCTCGATGTCGGGCAACGCGGCGATCGGCGGCCTTGTCGCCATCACCGCCGGGTGTGCCTGGGTGAGCCCGCAGCTCTCGGTGCTGATCGGCATCGTCGCCGGTCTCCTGGTGGTTGCCGGCGTCTGGTTCCTGGACTGGGTTCTCCATGTCGACGACCCGGTCGGTGCGATCGCGGTCCACGGCTTCAACGGCGCCTGGGGCCTCCTGGCCCTCGGCCTCTTCGCCGACGGCACCTATGGCGGCGTGACCGGCCTCCTGTACGGCAATGTGGGGTTCTTTGCCGTGCAGGCGCTCTCGGTTGCAGTCAGCTTCGTCTGGGCCTTCGGCACAGGTCTTATCCTCTTCGGCCTCCTGAAGGCGACCGTGGGCATACGGGTCTCGGCAGCCGAGGAACTCCAGGGTCTTGACATCGGTGAGCACGGGATGTCGGCGTACCCGAACTTCGTGGCCACAGAGCCTGCGACAGAGGTGGAGCGATGAAAAAGATCGAAGCGGTCATCAGGCCGACAAAGTTCGAGGACGTCAAGTCCGCCCTCGAAGCCATCGGGATGGTATCCATGACCGTCTCCGAGGTGAAGGGGCGGGGCGAACAGAAGGGCGTCAGGCAGCAGTGGCGCGGCGCCGAGTATGTCGTCGACTTCTTCCCGAAGACCAGGATCGAGATGGTCGTCCCTGACGAGAAGGTGGACGAGGTCGTCGCCGTGATCGTGGGGGCCGCAAAGACTGGCCAGATCGGCGACGGCAAGATCTTCGTCATACCGGTCGAACGCGTGATCAGGGTTCGGACCGGAGAGGAGGGCGAAGCAGCCCTCCGATAACCTCTTTTAACGCCGGGGGGTATGGAGGTAGGGCGGATCGTGCCGCCTCCCCTTTCCGGGGTCGTGCGATTATCGAGGTTTTCCACGTGACAGACGCAGTTATTATCCAGCACATCGGCGGCGAGGGCCCGGGCCCTCTCCTCCTTTCCCTCCTCGAAGAGTACGGTCTTGACGGAGCCATCGTCCGGATGGACGAAGGCGCCGCCGTCCCCCGCCGTGCAGATATCATGATCGTCCTCGGCGGGCCGATGAACGTCTACGAGGAGGAGACCCACCCCTATCTGGCCGACCTCGACCGTGCGGTCAGGGAGCACGTCCGTGCGGGCGGTCAGTATCTCGGTTTCTGTCTCGGCGGTCAGATCCTTGCCAAGGCTCTCGGCGCCCCGGTGACCCGTGCACCTCTCCCCGAGTTTGGGGTGCACACCCTCTCCCTCACGCGGGAGGGCCGGCAGGACTCTCTCTTTGCAGGCGTGCCGCGGTCCTTCCCCACCCTCGAGTGGCACCGCGACACCTTCGCTGTTCCCCGCGGCGGGACCCTCCTCGCCACTTCGGCGTCCTGCAGGAATCAGGCCTTCAGGTTCAGGAACGCCTACGGCCTCCAGTTCCACCCGGAGATGACTGTCGGAACCTTCGAAAAGATGGCCGACGAGTACGGCGCCGACCTCCAGAGGGCGGGTTTTTCTGCCGGTGCCGTCGTCGCCTATGCACGAGGATGGGAGGAGGAGATGGACCATCTCTCCCGAGAGATCCTCGGCAACTTCCTCGACGGCGTGGTATCGAGATAGGGGAAGGCACCTGACCTGTGCTCTTTCCCCTGAAGACATGTCATGGGTCTGCTTGAGGTGTTGACAGACTGCACGGAGTCCTCCCCGGGGCCTCGTCTCAGGCACCTGGCCGACCCCGCGCTCCCCGGCGCGGCAGAGTGTACGCGGGGAGATAAATCCTGTTCTGTGTGGGTAAATGTCGATTTTATCCAAGTATATATGAAATTCTCCACGTCACGCTATACTGTAATGACATCTGTAATCACCGTTCCCCTCCACCAGAAACTCCTCCTCGGGGCGGTCGCTCTCGGCACAATTATGGACGGACTCGACGGCTCGATCGTGAACGTCGCTCTCCCGACAATTGCTGCAGACTTCGACACAGACATCGGGACAATTGCCTGGGTTATCATCACCTATCTGCTCATGATGGCAGGTTTCCTCCTCGTCTTCGGGAAGATCGCAGACCGCGGCCTCATGAAAATGATCTTCATCAGCGGGTTCATCATATTCACCCTCGCATCGGCCGCCTGCGGTCTCTCCCCCGCCCTCCCCATCCTCCTTGCCTCACGGATCGTCCAGGGGATCGGTGCCGCCATGATCGCCGCCGTTGCGCCGCTCCTCTGTGTCAGATATCTTCCGCCGCGGATGCTTGGCATCGCTCTTGGCGTCCTCACTGCCGCGA
This sequence comes from Methanofollis sp. UBA420, assembly GCF_002498315.1. NCBI lineage: Archaea > Methanobacteriati > Methanobacteriota > Methanomicrobia > Methanomicrobiales > Methanomicrobiaceae > Methanofollis > Methanofollis sp. UBA420. The sequence goes on along the minus strand of NZ_DAGX01000005.1, from coordinate 448,550 downwards.
ATTCGATCGGTTTTGCCGCAGGCCCTGCCATCGGAGGAATTCTCACCCACTATCTCTCCTGGCACTGGATCTTCCTGATCAACATCCCGATAGGGATCATCGGCATCCTCTTCGCCTCCAGGGTCATCCCCACAGATCACCCGATAGAGGATAAAACGCCGTTCGACTTTGCCGGAGTTGCCACGCTCTTTGGCGCAGTGGTCTCCGGCATCTTCGTGCTTGAGGAAGTCGCGGCCCTCGGCATAACCGACCCGCTGATCCTCGTCTGCGCAACACTCTGCGTCCTGTTTGCATCGCTCTTCATTATCAGGGAACTGAAGACACCAACGCCCCTCATCAACATCCGCGTCTTCGGCACATGGCAGTTCACTTCCGTCCTGACCGCATTTCTGCTCATCAACGTCGTATATATGGGAGTGCTGTACCTCCTGCCCTTCTACCTCACCGCGGAAATGGAGTTTTCCATGGCAACGAGCGGCATGTACCTCTTAATTCCCCCGGCGATCACAGCCCTCCTCGGCATCACGTTCGGCAGATTGTCTGACAGGTACGGCCGCAGGGGTTTTGTTGTCGCCGCGTGCCTGGTGATCATCGTTTTCAACTGCATCTTCGCCACATATGTCCCTGAAGCAGGAGTTGTCCCTCTGCTTTTCGCCCTTGTACTGATGGGCGCAGCCTTCGGGATTGCCGGCGGGCCTGCATCGAGCAAGATTATTGAATGCGCCCCTGAAGGCGAGGAGGGGACCGGATCCTCGCTCATGATCACCACCGTCTACCTCGGCGGTGTACTCGGAACAGCCCTGTATGCAACGATCTTCACCTTCATAACGGCCTCCGACGGTCTGGTGTCATTCACCGACCTTGACTCCGCAACCTTCCTTGCCGGGTTCCACGTCACGATTTCTATCGGGCTTATCCTCTCGGTACTCTCGCTGGTACTCTCTGCGATCGTCAGAGATGATGACAGGCATGCCCTGTGAGCTCTGTCAGGGGGGACATTGTCCCGCCCCTTTCACCGGAAAAAAAGAGAAATTTTCACCTGAGAACCATCGCCCGGACCCTTCTCAGGAGATCTCCCTGAGGACCCCGGTCAGGGCCGTCTCCTTCCGGAGGAACGCGGTGAGGAAGGCGGCGAACTCCTCGTCCCAGCACGCCGTCCCTTCGAGCACCTGCCACTCGTTGTCCATCGCCTTCTTGACGTGCTTGCCCAGGCCGACGCCGAGCACCTCTGGCGACCGGAGGAGGTCGGCGGCCCGCGTGTACTTCCGGGCGATCTCGACGACATAGCGTCCGTCCTCGATGTACGGCCCGGCGAACCGCTCCTCTTCACGCCACTTCGCGGCGAACTTCGCCGCATTCTCCCGGCTCCAGACAGGCGGGCCGAAGTGCCGCACGATCCCCGGCATATCGTCGCAGAAAAGTTCGAAGACGAGGATACATCTCTCCTCCCCCATCGCCTCCTCGGCCCGGTTCACCACAAAGCCCGAGCGTTCGAGGAGGGCGCGGATGCCGTCCAGACTCCGGCGGAGTTGCGGGACGACGACGTCCGGGATGAAGGGCGGCGTCGCGAACGAGACCGCGTACAGTTTCGTCCCCCGCCGTGCACGCTCTGCGTCAAAACCTTCCCTGTCGAGCGCCTCGCGGCGGGGCGGGAAGAAGAAAGTCTCCGACGGCATCTCCAGGTACCCCCGGCAGAGCTCCACAAAGGAGAACATCTGGGTGATCGAGACGGAAGCCGCCACATTCCTCTTCGGGTCCACCGGGTCGACGACGATCATCGGCTCGGAGAACTCGCGCACCGCGTGGTGCTCGATATCGATGGACAGGCCCGGCTTCCACCGCGCCGCCGCCGTCACGAGAGGCGTGAAGCCGCCATAGTGCAGGACCAGGAGTTCGCAGAGATAGCCCGCGAAACCCTCCGTCATCTGGTCGGAGCCATAGACCCCGCCGGCCTTCGCGAACTGTTTCAGCAGGAGGACATCGTCGGCAAACGGCCTGATCCTCTCCCTGATATACCGGGTGTGGAAGGGTGTCCTGTCCACCGCGCTCCTGATCTCGGCCCCGCTCGCCACCTTGTAGCAGGGAACCAGATCGACGTCGAGACCCCGGATCGTGGCGTTGATGTACGGGTGCTCGGCATATTTCTCCCGCCAGCTCTCCCCGAACTTTTTTGCGACGTCCCGTGCAAGGGTGAGCCCCTCCTTCTCCAGGTACTCGCGGGGCAGTGCCGGGTCATGGAGCATGAAGATGTCGAGGTCGCGATCGCCCCGCACCCAGGTGCCCCGCGCCACCGAACCGACGAGCATCGCCTCGGCCCTTCCCGACCTGTTGATCGCATCGATGATCTCCTCAGCGACGCCGAGGATCTCATCTTCCTCTCCCGGCATCGGCCTGATCCGGGCGAGCACACTCTCCTCGACCTTATTCCTCACCGAGAGGCACCTCCAGCAGAGTCTCGTAGACCGGGCCTTTCGGCGTCAGGGTCGATTTTTTCAGGACGATACGGTTGATCGTGCAGGTGCCCATCCCGGTCGCGGCAAGGTCCTGAATTGCCTCGATCAGGGACGGATCGAACTCCTTCACCCGCGCCAGGGTGACATGGGGCGTGAAGGCCCGCTTCTCCCGTGGGAAACCGAGAGGACCGAGGGCCTTTTCGACCATGTCGGCCAGACGTGCGGTCTCTCCGCCGTCATCCGCCGCGCACCAGACGACCCGCGGCCGCCTGGGGTTGTTCCCGCCGACGCCGCCGACCGTCAGGGCGTACGGCCTCCCCCGCACGCCGCGCAGGGCGTCCTCCACGGCCCCGACCTTCTCCTGTTCCACCTCGCCGAGGAACTTGAGCGTGATGTGCGCCAGCGCCGGGTCCACCAGGCTCAGCCTGGCCGTGCTCATGCGGAGCCGGTCCTGCGCCGCGCGCAGGCTCTCCCTGACCTCGTCAGAGAGTTCGATCGCGACAAAAGCCCGCACCATAGTATCTCCACTATATCGCAACCATGCTACAAAGCACCATCGGACGAAATCATAAACTTGATTCTCTCTGACAGTGAAGGTCTTCCATTCCTATGGGATCAATCCATATGGGATCATCCCGATACTATACGGGCTAAACCGATCGCCTGAACCAGGATCGTGGGAGTGTTTTCATGGCTGATTATCCGCAATTCATCGTATATACTCTCGAATGCTGTCCGCACTGCGAACTCCTGAAGGACTATCTCACGGCACGGGGCCACCCCTTCGTCGAGGAGGACATGTCCTCAGCCGAATCCCTCACCGAACTCCGGGTGAACGGCGTCTTCGTGAACGAGGCGCCTGTCCTGCGGCGCGGTGAAGACGATTTTTACACCTCTTCCGACCTCTTCGAGAAGGGCCTTCTGCGGGAAGACGTCGTCGACCGGATTGCCGCGGGTGAGTGACGGTGGAGACGCAGAAGAGGCAGGGCTCGGGCATGCCCGGAAAGAACAGTCCCGGGTCCTCCCCGTCACGGCAGGCGACCCTTGACGGTGTCTTCCTCCCCCCTCTCCCGAAGGTCAGGTCATCTGAGGGCCATATCTTCGAGTGGGACAGGTCGAAGATCATCGCCCAGATCGAGAAGGAGACAAAACTGGTCGAGGACTTCTACGGCTACGGCGGGGCGACGTCCGAGCAGGCCGGGGAGATCGCAAAGGAGGTCGAGGAGAGGATCAGGAAACTGGGCCTCCGTTCCCTCTCCGGCCCCCTGATCCGCGAGATCGTGAATATGACATTCCTGGAGAAGGGGATGGTCCAGTACAGGAACGTCTGCACACGCGTCGGCACCCCGGTCTTCGACGCCCATCTCATTGACGTCGGCCGCGGTTTCGAGGCCCACGACAATGCCAACCTCCAGGAGAATGCCGAGACCTCGCACAAGAAGAAGGCCGACAAGATCTCCAAGGAGCAGTATCTCCTCCAGCTCCCGCCCGAACTCGCCGACCGCCACCTCGCGGGCGACCTCCATATCCATGACCTGGAATACTTTGGTACGCGCCCTTTCTGCCTCGACGGGAGCACGGTCGTTCCTTTCCGCGTCTCCGGCCGGCACCTGACGATGCGGCTGGACGAACTGCCTCTTGACGGCGACGCATATCTCCCGGCCGACCTCGCCGCCCTCACCCCGCAGGGCTACAGGTCGGTGCAGAAGGTCACCAGGCGCCTGGTCGGGGAGGGCGAGATGCTCCGCATCCGCACGGCCACCGGTAAGACCCTCCGCGTCACGCGGGAGCACAGGATCCCTGTTCTGGCAGACGGGACGATGCAGATCACAAAGGCCGGCGAGGTGCAGGAGGGCGACCTGCTCTATGGCCCTGACGAGACATTGTCACTCCGCGGCGAGTCCGTCGATACGGTCGACCTGATCAGGGAACTCTCCGCATCCGTACCCCCCGAATACCTGAAGACGGTCTCGGTGCGGGGTGCACGCCCTATCTTCGACCGCCTCTCAGAGGCCGAGGGGAGTTATACCGGGATATCCCGCGCCCTCGGCATCGAGCACCATAAGGAGTGGTTCACCCGCGGCACCATGCCCCTCACGGTCTTCAGGAAACTCTGCGACCACTACGGCGTCGTCGACTACAGCGACCTGCGGGTCGGCGTCGCCGGCAGCGAGCACGACCTCCCGGCCGTCCTGCCTGTCACCCCGGCCCTCTGCCGTCTCCTCGGTTTCTTTGTCTCCGAGGGGAACTACGACGTCGTGCCGGGCAGCACCTACAACCTTGCCATCACCGAGAACCATCAGTCTGAGGCGGTCTTCGCCGATGTCAGGGCGGTGCTCGGGGGCTATGCGACCCTTTCAGGCGGCACGCCCGACGTGACCGAAATCTATGGTGTCAGGGTCGAGCATGACCGGGCGATGCAGGTCTACTTCGGTGGGAAACTCGGATGGCTCCTCTTCAGGTACGTCTTTGCCATTCCTGAGGGTTCGGCGAAGAAGCGCCTGCCCTGGCTTGTCTGGCACCTGGACGACGCCCTTCTTACGGAGTTCCTCTCGGCACTCTTCACCGGCGACGGGTCCGCGTATTACAGGCCTGAGAAGTCGGACTGCATCGTCAATTACACCACAGTCTCGGCCTCCCTGCGGCAGGAACTCTCTCTTCTCCTCTCCTCCCTCGGGATGCACCCGCAGGTCGTCGAACTCTACGCCGAGGAGGACCGCACGACCCTCTACCGCCTCCAGCTCAACGGATCGGCAAATATCAGGACCTTCGCGAAGTGGGCCAGGTTCCTCGACGACAGGCAGGAGCACGTCGACCGCTTCTGTGCCGCAGTGAACCCGATCGCCCGCACGCCCCGCAACGAGGAGGTCGTTGCCATAGGTGAGGTCGCGCCCTCGGGCGAGTATGTCTATGACCTCTTCCTGGACGGCGACGGTTCGGAGGAGAGCCACACCTTCTATGCCTCTGACGGCCTGCTCGTGCACAACTGCCAGGACTGGGACCTCCGTTACTTCTTCTATTACGGCCTGATGCCTGACGGCAACGGCACGAAGGCTTCGGTCGCCGGCCCGGCAAAGCGTGCCGAAGTCGCCGTCCTTCACGCGGTCAAGGCACTCGGGAGCGCGCAGACGAACTTTGCGGGTGGCCAGGGCTACTACAACTTCCTCACCTTCCTCTCCCCGTATCTCGAGGGGATGGAGTACGGCGAGATGAAACAGTTGATGCAGATGTTCGTCTACGAGATGACCCAGATGATGGTCGCCCGCGGCGGACAGCTCGTCTTCTCCTCGGTGCAGCTCTCGCCGGGCGTCCCGACCCTCTGGCGGGACAAGCCCTGCGTGTACAAGGGCAAGGTCTGGGACGGCACCCAGGCGCCCCTCCGGACCTACGGCGAGTTCGAGCGCGAGGTCCGCCTCCTCTTCAAGGCTCTCATCGAGGTGATGCTGGAGGGCGACTACTGGGGCAAACCCTTCTCCTTCCCCAAGCCCGAGATCTCCATCGAGCCCGACTTCATGGAGGAGGACGAGGAGTTCAACAGGCAGCACCCCGACCTTCCCACGTACCGCGACCTCTACCTGCTCACCTTCGAACTCGCCTCCAAGTTCGGCACGCCCTACTATGACAACCAGCTCCCCCCATACAGGGGTGCCGGGAAGGGGATCTCGTGCTACCAGTGCTGCGCCTACCAGTTCTCCTCCACCATCGAGAAAGACGATTCTTTCGAGGACAAACTCTATTTCAGGGACGCAAAACATTTCTCGATGGGTTCCTGGCAGGTAGTCTCGGTCAACTGCCCGCGGGCGGCGTACCGTGCCGAAGGTGACGATGAGCGCCTCTTTGCCGAACTGAAGGCCCTCATGGACGTCGCCGCGGAGGTCTTCCAGATCAAGAGACGGTGGATGGAGACGATCCGGACGAACGGCCGGATGCCCTTTGCGATGCAGCGGCCGAAAGACCCGAACACCGGCGAGAGGGGTGCGGTGGCCGTCGACCTCGACAGTCTGGTCTACACGATCGGCGTCGTCGGCGTGAACGAGATGGTCCAGCACCACACAGGCCAGCAGATCCACGAGAGCAAGAAGGCATTCAAACTCGCCGTGCGTGCGATGACCGAGATGGAACTCCATGCCCGCGAGATCTCGGAGAAGACCGGGATGACCCTCGCCCTGGCGCGGACGCCCGCGGAGACGACGGGCCAGCGCTTCGCGGTCGCCGACATGCTCGACGACCACTTCCGCGAGGCGGCCCTTGCGGTGATGCAGGGCGACGTCGAGACCGCCGTCGCTGACTGCGGGAACACCCGCGATCTTCCTGTCTACTACACGAACGGCACCCATGTCGCGCCGGGTGCAGACGTCCCTCTCACGAAGAGGATGGAGATCGAGCACGTCTTCTTCCCGATCGTGGACGGCGGCAACATCTTCCACATCTGGCTCGGCGAGGCGCGGCCCGACCCCCGCGGCCTCTATGACATGGCGATGAACCTCTGCCGGAAGACCCAGATCGGCTACTTCGCCTTCACCCGCGACCTGACCGTTTCCCTGAAGCGCTTCAGGGAGTACAACGGCGAACCGCTGACAAAGGGGAAACTGGGGGTGTAAGGGTGAGCGACCGCCGCATTCTTGCGATCGACGTGGGCCGGGGGACACAGGACGTCCTCCTGTATGACCCCGGTCAACCGGTCGAGAATTCGGTGAAACTCGTCCTCCCCTCCCCGACGGTCGTCGTCGGCACCGCCATCCGCGAGGCCGCACGCTCGGATCGTGCCGTCCACCTGGAAGGCAGGTGCATGGGCGGCGGCGGGACTGTCATGGCCGTGCAGAAGGCCCTTGCCGCCGGGGTCCCTGTCAGTGCCACCCCTGCGGCGGCGCTCACCATCCACGACGATCCCGACCGCGTGCGGGCGCTCGGCGTCGTCATCACCGAGACGGCGCCGGCGGGTGCGGTGACGGTGCGGACGGCCGACTACATGGAAGCCGAACTGCGGTCGGCCCTCTCCCTCTTTGGCGTGCCCTATCCGGAAAGGATCGCGATCGCGGTGCAGGACCATGGCTTCGCGCCGAAGACCTCCAATCGCATCCACCGCTTTGCGGTCTTCCTGGATCTGCTGGAGAAAGGGGACTGGGACCTCTTCGCCCTTGCCCCCGACCCGCCGCACCCCTCGATGTCCCGGATGCGGGCGGTCCTCGAAGGCGCCCCCGGCGCCCTCATCACCGACACGGGCCCAGTGGCGGCGATCGGGACTCTCCTCGACCCCCGGGTGGCCGAAATGGCCGAAAAAGGTGTGACTCTTGTGAACGCCGGCAACGGCCACACCCTCGCCTTCACCCTGAAGGGCGGCCGCGTCTGCGGTATCTTCGAGCACCACACCTCCTCTCTCGACCCGGAAAAACTGAAACTGTACCTCAGGAAACTCCAGGAGGGTACCCTCACGAACGAAGAGATCTTCGAGGACGGCGGGCACGGCGCCGCGGTCAGGGAGGCGACGGGCGCGACCCCGGTCGCCGTCACCGGCCCGAACAGGATGCGTCTCCTGCCCGACGCGTGCCAGGCGTCGCCCTTCGGAGACATGATGCTCACCGGGTGTTTCGGTCTCCTCGAAGTCTGGAAGAGGAGGCGGGGCGGGATCTGATCCCGTCTCATCTCCCCAACGTGGCGACGACATCCACGATCATCTCGTTGAACCTGATCACGACGGTATACTGCCCTGCCGCATAGACCTTCATGCCCCCCTTCTCGTTCTGGGCGAAAGACCCCTTCTCTCCTGCCGGCAGGCCGTACCCGTTCTCTGCGACGAGGTCGCCCTCGCCGTCGAAGACCCTGACGACGAACCAGGAGTCTGGTGAAGGGGAGAGGCGGGAGGGATCCCCTGTCCGGGCGACCAGCCGCGGCTGCACGGTGTACTCGATCTCCATCGGCGGCGTCGTCAGGTCCACCGGGACGGTGAAGGTCCGGTTCTCGAAATCTTCCGAGGTGTACCTGAAGATCTCGCCGGCCGCCAGCGTTGTCGGCGAGGGGAGCGTCGTCTGTGCCGGTGTTGGCGTCGTCGGCACCGGTGTATCTACGGTGCCTTCCCCGCCGGGCGGGGCGGTGGCCAGGACCGCGGCGAGGAGGAACGCCCCGAAGAGGAGGGCGATGATAGTCTCTGTTCTCCTGTTCATGCCCCCCTCAGAACCCGAACCTCACGACCTCGCCCACCCTCCAGGGATAGATCTGGCGGAGTGCGTCCCTCCCCTCTCCGGGTTCCAGCATTGCGTCGACGCTCACCGCAAAGAAGGAGACCGGGACCGAGAGGGCGCGGTTGTGGATCTCGTGGAAGGTGCTGACCCTGAGGAGGGACTCGTAGATCTCCCTTTCGATCCGCGCCGCCTCCTCCGAGGTGTCTTCGATGTCCTTGATGTTTGTGATCCTGTCGGTTTTTGTCACGACAAATCCGTAGACCCGGTCGCCCCCGAAAAGGTCCATCAGTCGCGAGTAATACCCAAAAAGGTGCGTCAACTCCTCCCTCCCCCGTGCATGGAAGTTGACGATCTGGTCGCCGTCGATGAGAAAGAGGATCTTCCCGGCCGTCTCCATGCGGCGGTACAGGCAGGCAGCGACGACGGCGTCCATGACACCACTGATGGCGCCGCTATGGTTCTCATTCAACCGTTTCAGGTACCCGAAACTGCCGATATGTACCCTGACGCTCTCTTCGTCGACCCCGATCGCGGCGGCGATCCTGGCGGCGGCCGCGGCATGGTGCGCCGGGTCGAGTGCGGCCGTGTACCGCCCGGCATAGTCGACGATGCCCGTCTCGATGGGAACGAACCCGTATTTTTTTCCTGACAGGAGGTAGAAGGCCAGGTCGTCCTCCCCTGTGGGGTTCGGGAGGCGCCCGCCCTCCAGGCCTGACAGGAGGTCTTCGACCCGCATCGCCTCTTCGTCGGGGCCCAGGATCACCTCCTGCCGCCTGCCCGCGAACTCTCTGACAAAGAGGCTATACAGGGCGAGGAAGAGGAGGGTCTTCCCCGACCTGGCAGGGCCGAGTATGACGATCTCCGGGGCCCCCGCACCCCTGACCGACCACCCGGCGAGGAGGCCGAGGGCGATGAGGATGGCGATCCCCCCGGCCGTCAGGAGGGCCCGGTCCCAGGAGGCGAGGAGGAGGATGGAAACTCCGAGGGTGACGAGGAAGAGTTTTGTGGCGAGACGGACGGCGTCGGCGAGCGTGTCGAAGCGGTTCTGGAAAAAAGAGAGGGCCGTTGCCGTCGCTCCTGCAAGCAGTCCCGCGGCGACGGCCGCGACCGCGGGCGACCCGGCGAGATATGCGGCGGCGAGGGGTGCGAGGAGTGCAAGGACGATCTCTCCCCCTTTCCTGGACCTCTCCTCGATCAGGAGGCCGCACGATGCCGGGATAAGAAGGCCGATGAAGAAACCGAGGAAGTACGAAAGGAGGGGCGGCAGCGGTCCGGCCAGGGCCGGGGGCGCGACCAGGAACAGCGCCACAGAGAGGGCGAGGCCGACCGCGGCGATCGCCCCCTCCCGGACCAGCCTGTCCCTGTACCGCACCCTCATCTGGGGAGCGCCTCCCTGATCCCCCGGATCGTGTACAGCCCCAGGACCGTGCCCGAGACGTTATCCCCTTTCTTCTCCTGGTTCGACATTTTGCCCGCGTCTTTCAGGTCCAGAAGCGCCTTTCTGGTGATATATTCACCTTCGTGCATCCTGAGGACATGATGGAGGATGTTGTCCCTGTTCTTCTCGTAGATCTCCCAGTACCCGCCGCCTGCGATGAGGGGCGAGATGTTGTCCAGGAACCCGGCGGCGACGACGAAGGTGAGGGCGATCTCCCAGGGGCGTGCATGGCCGTGCGTGACCAGCCGCGAGTCGTTGATGTTTCGCAGGGCGAGAGTCTCGTTGATCTCGCGGGTCATCTGGTCGCCGACCCGTGCGCTGGTGATGGTCCGTGCGATATAGTCCGACGGCGTGGCGACCACCAGGCCCGCTTTCCCGAAGTTCCATCTCTCGGTGGCGCTGATCGGGATCATCAGGTTGTGGATGCCAAGTTTGTAGTTGTCGATGAGGTGCTTGTAGGTCGCCGTGATCTCGGCGATGAGTTTGTCCAGTTCCCGCCGGCCGTTGTCGTCCCAGTCCAGGTCGCGTAAGGAAGAGTCCTCGCGGATCAGGGAGAGGATCCGCGGGTTGATCTCCCCGAACCTCGTCATGTACATCCCTTTTTTTGTCATGGTGTCGTGGCTTTTCTGCTCGTTGACACGCACGACCGTCGAAAAGAAGACCTTGTAGTGTTTGTTGATGTCCCGGCGGTGCGGGAAGGTCCCGTCGGCCACCTCCTCGGTGCGTATCAGGGCGGTCTGGAACGCCTTCTTCGCGTCGAGGTGCCTTTTGATCTCCAGCACCTCGCCCTCCTGCCCCGAGTATTTCTCCGAAAACTGCTCCTGCACGAGGAGACCTGAGACCAGGCGTTCCCTGAGGGCCGAGCGGATCGTGCCGCGGTCGCCTGCCTCGAAGATCGCCGCAACGCCGGCGGGGTCGTCGACAGGAACATGCGCGAAGACCGCGTCGGTGATCTTTTTCCTGAACTCGTCGGCCCGCTTCCCGAGACTCGAACTGATGAAGTCGCCGGGGAGGTACAGGTCGAAGGGGGCGTCGATCCTGAGGTTCCAGTAGCGTGCGTTCGCCTTGATGAACTCCTCGTTCTCCCTCCGGAGAGCGTCGTACTTCTTCCTTTCCCGCGCCGGTTTTTTGTTGATGAACCCGATGATCTTCGACCCGATGCCGCCTGCGTCGATCCTCCTGACCCGCATGTCGTGGTAATAATAGAGGGCGATCGTCTCGACAAGCTCGGCGAGGCCGGAGAGGTTTTCGTCGATGTCGTGGGCGACGGCGGCGATGTCGCGCTGGACCTCGGGGACCTCCGCGGCCCGCAGCCACGTATCCCTGTCCGCGGCCTTCACTTCCCCTTTCCTGAGGGCCGTGATGCCCCTGTTGATCGCCTCTTGCAACCCTTTCTCCGGCCCTTCGACCGCCTGGACCTTTTCCTTCAGGGTGACGTACTGGTCGAGGAGGATGTCGGTGCCCGAGAGTGTCTGGTCTGCCGACTTCTCCATGCTCTCCCGGCGGGCGTTCATCCGATCAAGGTCGCCCTGTTTCTCCTGCATCCCGGCATCAAGGAGGTGGATCTCCTCCTGCACCTCTTTCCGGCGGGCGGCGAGGTCGCGGATATAGGGTGCGACCTCCTCTCTCCCTTTCAGTGTCTCCATCAGGGCGGCGTGCATCGCCTCGTCCTCGACAGCCGCGATCCTCTTGAAGATCCGCGCCGTCGTCTCCAGGGCCTGGAAGGCCTCGGGCAGGATCCTGAAGAGTTTCCTGTCGATGTCGTCCTTCAGTTCCTCCTCCTTTACCGCCTGGGCGAAGTTCTTGACCCGCGAGATAAACCCGACGAGGTCGTCGAATGTCCTGACCATGTCCAGGCGGAGTTCCGCGGGGATGTTGTTCTCGATGAAGAACTCGACGGCGATGTTGGTCTGGTAGTCGAGCAGTCTGCCGATCTCGTTCCGCCAGACCTTCTCGATGGTGCCGAACTCCTTTTTGATGTAGTCGAAGTCGCTCCGCGTCGGCGGGGCCTCCTTCGTCCGCCCGATCTCGTCGAGGAGGTCGCCGACCGCGAGGTTCAGTCTCTTCCTGCTCGCGGTGATCTCCTCCATCTCGCCGATGATCACCTCGTACTGGTCCTTGAAGGTCCTCAGTTCCTCGACCGGGTAGGTGATGATATGTGCATCGGCGAGGATGAACGAGGAATATGGTTTTTTGGCGTCCCCGATGTTGATGTCCCCCTTTTCGAGGTGGAGGAAGTTCGTGAAGATGTACGGGAAGACGGCGTCGAACTCGTGCACCTCCTCGCGAGCCTCCTCTCCCTTCTTGTACCCGGTCGGGCCGAGGGAGGTGAGCACGATGTAGTTGAAGAGGCGCTCTGTCTGGTTGAGGTATTCAAGTTCTGTCAGGGCGACAGCGGCGTTCAACTGCTCCTTCTCCCCCTCGACGGTGGTCGGGAGGACGACGAAGAGCCAGATCTGCGCGGTCTCGCCGCGCTGCCCCCTGATATACCGGGCGAGGTCGATGAACATCCCCGAACCCGTCCCGCCGCCGAGGCCGACGACGATGGCGGTCGTCCCCATCGTGGAGAACATCGGGAAACCGCCGGCCTGGCCCTCGTTGATCACCTTGTAGAAGATCGCCTTGGAGATCGCCCGGCGCCTGTGCACTCCGCCGCCGAAGTCGTCGGTGACGAAGGGGTCGATCGTCCTGAGTTCGTCGAAGTGCAGGCCCTTCTCGGCCGGGTCGTTCAGCCACCAGACCCTCGTGCCGGGTTCAGACTTGGTGGCCTTGATCTTCTCGGCGATGTCCAGGCCGGCAAGGTCGGAGACCTGGCTGATGTTTGCCAGGTTCGGGAGGTACAGGGTGTCGTATTCGACGTTGCCCCGCCCGCCGAAGGACTCCACCGTGCCGAGCACCTCGTCGCGCTGCCTTTCGTCCTGGTACCTCTCGTTGGCGTCGGTGTCCATCGTGTAGACGGAGAGGTGCCGGCCGCCCAGGGAATAGTGCTGCAGGAACCATTCCTGCCTGCAGATCTCCCCGACCAGTTTCTTTCCGCACCCTCCGAGCCCGCAGATCGTCAGGTCTGTCGGCAACTGGAGGGGCGGCCCTGAAGGTTGTGCCCCGTTCATTCTTCATTCCCCCCTGATTCCCGTCCGCCTATCCATATCCCGGCGATCAGTGCCAGGACAGCGGTGAGGACGATCCCGCCGACCGTCCAGATGAGCGGCACCCCCGCGCCGCGTGACATTTCGTAGTCGGCAAGGGCGTTCGCTTCATTGACAAGGCCCTTCTCGAAGAGGTCCTGGAGGTACGTCCTCATGAAGGGATCCGATATCTGGTTCAGTTTGGCCCTGAACTCGTCCACGGCATCGACCGCGATGGAAAAGAGTCTGGTGTCGCTCTCCGCGAGGGGCCGCCCCTTCTCGTCGGTGAACCGCACCCGGTAATAGGCGTACCCGCTTCTCTTCGGGTCGTAGGTGGTGAGGGTCACGGCGCCGCACTGGGTGACCTTCGTGACTGCCGGGGCCTGGCCGTGGATGCGGATGGAGAGGCCGCTTCCCCCTGCCGGCACAGGGAGGGAGGCGGGCGTGGTGTTGGTGGCATTCCCTCCCCCTCCCGACGGCGAGAGGAGGGGCGTGTCTCCCTGCTGCACGAGGTCGGTGTCGACGATGACAGTGTCGGCCGCGGGCGGGATCCCCGAGAGCGTGATCGTGAAGTCGACGACCTCTCCCTCCGCGACCGTGTCGGGCGGCGCTTCCTCAACGCCGACCTGCAGGCCCGCCACCCCTGCCGGCATGCAGAGCAGCGCCAGGAGAAGAAGAAGGTGCGATACTGCGGCGGCCGCCTGTGCCGTCATGGAACATACCCCCCCATCCGGAACATACCCGTGAAAGGAGCACCATGGATTAAATCATTTCTCTCCGCGGCGCGATATTTTCTCGCATCTCCGTGGACATTCCTTCACTTTTCGGGAGATCTGACCGGGCCCGGCTGTTGAAAGTCTCCTGCACCCTGCCCTACTCCGCAATGCCGAGGCGGGCGAAGAGCCCGGGGGCGGCGCCCGAGATCCAGAGGCCGAGGGCTGCGGCCCGGAGGTAGGTGGCTGCCGAAACTGCCGGTCCCGGTTCTGCCGCGATGAGAGGGATCGTTACGGCCCAGATGAGGGCCGCCCCCGCGATCCCGATGATCAGTCGTGCGGCCCGCGTCCGGAGACCGCCTCCGGCCGAGAACCTCCCTCCTTCCCATGCCGCCCCGGCGCCGATGCCGAAGACGGCGCCGGCCGCGTACAGGGCATTCGAGAGGTCCCAGGGATCGACGGGTGCGGCGGCCGTCAGGACCCAGGCCTCGGGGATCGGCGCCCTGAAGAGGAGAGAGGGGATTGCTGAGAGAGCCAGAAGGAGGAGAGACCCTGAGAATGCAAGCCCTGCCTGCTTTGCAGGGGAATATTTTCCGATCCAGGCTGCGGCGGGACCCTCCAGAACGATAAAGACGAGGAGTATCGCGGCCCCGAGAACCCACCCGACAAGGACGTCGCCCGGGAAGTGGACCCCGAGGACGACGCGGGAGATGCCGGTGAGGGCGATGATGCCGACGGCGACAGCGGAAAACCACCTCTCCCGCACGAGGAAGGCCGCATATCCCCAGAAACAGACCGCATTCTGGGCATGTCCCGAGGGCATGGAGAAGGTGGGTTCGACGGCATGGGCCTGCACCCCCGCGCTCAGCCAGTATGGCCGCGGCGTATGGAAAAAGAGTTTTGCGGCGGCATTGATCCCGCCGGAGACCGCGAGGAGAAGGCCGAGCCTCAGGCCTGCCCGCGGGCTTGCACACCACCAGACCGCCGCAGTCACAAAGAAGAAAAAGGGGATCCCGAGCGCCGAAGCGGCATGCATCAGGGGTTCGAGGCCGCCGAGATATGCCTGTGCCAGGACGACCCATCCTATCTCTGCCGTTGTCGGGTCCATGGTCTCTCCCCTCTTGGAGGGGATCGGGTATAGTGCTTCCTCCGGGCGGCGCAACTCCTATATGTCCGACCTGTCCATGCGGGTGCGGGGGAGATTTTGAGAACATGCGCCGTCATCGTGTCAGTCCTGGTCCTGTTGCTGGTAGGCCATGCCGCCGCCGGGGAACCGACCGTGGTCGTCACCGGCTACACCGTCACCCCGGAGGTGCTCATGCCCGGGGGGCAGGGCACGATCACGGTGAACCTTACGAACACCGCCGGGCAGGCGACAATGACGGAGACCGACACCTATGCCGGCAGCGCGAGCGGGACCAGGACAGAGACGAGGAGCACCGCCATCAATGCCTTTATCGAGAGCGTCTACCTCAAGGGTGAAGGCCTGAAGGTGATCTCCGGGGACTACGGGGACGTCGGCGAGGTCGGGCCGGGCCAGTCCGTCACCCTCACCTTCCTCGTCCAGGCGCCCGAGGAGGAGGGCCTCTACTTCCCCGAGGTCTGGGTCCGGGTACAGGGGGCGAGGAGCGTCAAATATCCCGTCCCGGTGAACGTGAACTCCCGGTACGCCCTCATTGCACAACCTGCCGTCTCTGTCGCGCGGACCGCACCCGACCGGGTGGTGCCCGGCGAGACCTTCTCCCTCTCCCTCCTCCTGGAAAACACCGGGCTCTCCCGGGCAAACGACCTCTCCGTGCAGGTCTCGCCCTCCAACGCCACATCCATCGTCTCCCTCTCCCCCGAACACTACTATGTCGAGCACCTCGAACCCGGGGACGCCGCGCGGTTCAACCTCTCCTTTGCGACCGACCGGCGGACGCCGACAGGCCTGCAGGTGATCCCGGTCTCCCTCACCTACGTCACGCCCGACGCCGCGAAGGTCGCCAGGACCGAGTCTGTCGGGGTGCAGGTGACAGGGCAGGCCGAGATGGGGATCGCTTCCCTCTCCACCGACCCGGTGCGGCCCTCTGCCGGCAGTCCCCTCACCCTGATCATCAGGATCGAGAACACCGGCACCGACGACGCCACCTCGGTGCGGGCGACGGTCGACCTCCCCTTCGAGGGGACGAAAGAGGCCTTTGTCGGGACGATCGAACCTGACAACGACGCCCCGGCCGTCTTCAACCTCCGGGCAGGCGATGCCGGGGACAGGCCGTACACTCTCACCGTCGACTGGCGCGACGACCGGGGGGCGCACACCATGATCGAGGACCTCAGCATCTCCGTCGAGGCGCCCGACCGAACACCCATCGTCGTCGGGGTGGTTGTCCTGGTTATTGCCGCCGTTGCGATCGTCTGGTGGCTGCGGAGGAGGAAGGAGGGATAAGAGTGTCCGACATCGGTGTCTCCCTCTTCCTTGCGTCCCGTTCGATCAGGCGCGGGAACAGGGGGACCTTCGTCCTCACCGTCATGATCATCGCCCTGGTCTTCGTGAACCTCGTCTTTCTCCCCTCCATCATCTCCGGGGTCGTCGAGATCTTCAACAGGCAGTCGATCGACTACACTTACGGCAACCTGGTCGTCGAACCGAAGGAGAACGATCTCTATATCGACGACGTCGCCGCCCTGAAGAGGAAGATCGACCGCGTCCCCGGCGTCGCAGGGTCGTCCCCTCATATCCAGGTCGGCGCCACCTTCACCTACAAGGGGAAGGCGATCCCCGGCACAGTCGTCGCCTTCACGCCGCAGTACGAGAAGGAGGTGACCACCCTCCATACCGCCGTCACGTCGGGCGACTTCCTCTCCGACGGGGACAGGGACAGGATCGTCCTCGGCGTTCTCCTTGCCGGCGAGGAGGACGAGTCGAAGGACAGGATAGAGTCTCTCGGCGGGGTGAAGGTCGGCGACTCCGTGCTCGTCACCTTTGTGAACGGGGAGACGCGGGAGATGCGGGTGAAGGGGATCATCGAGACGATGGCGGTCCAGGCAGACCGGCAGGCCTATGTCACCACTGCTGAGATGGAGGACGTCCTCGGCATCTCCGACCAGGCCAACCAGGTCCTGGTCCGCACCGCGGAGGAGGGGAACGAGGAGGAGATGAAGGTCGCCCTCCTGAGTTTCGGCGTCCAGGAGACGATCAAGACCTATCAGGAGAAGGCGCAGGGCTTCGTGACCGACGCCATCCAGAGCTTCGACATCATCAACGCCATCTCGACCCTGGTCTCTCTCGTCATCGCCGTCGTCGTTGTCTTCATCGTCATATTCATCAGCACGGTGGGCAAGCGCAAGCAGATCGGGATCCTCAAGGCGATCGGGATAGACGAGCGGATCATCATCAACTCCTATGTGATCCAGGTTGCGGTCATCGCCTCTCTCGGGACGGTCGTCGGCCTCGCCTTTACCGCTCTCCTCACCCTGTACCTCACCGCGAACCCCCTCATCTTTCCCGGCGGTGCCGTCAGGCCGGTGCTCGAAGCCGGGCAGATCCTCAGGAGCATCGCGGGCCTCTTTGCCGTCTCGCTCGTCTCCGGCTATATCCCGGCGTGGAAGACGGCGCAGGAACCAATCCTGGACGCCGTGAGGGGGTAGGCATGATCGTCGTCCACGACCTTGCCAGGACGTACATGCTCGGTGCGGTACCGGTCCGCGCCCTGCGGGGCGTCTCCTTCACCATCGAGAAGGGCGAGTTTGTAGGGATCATGGGGGCGAGCGGGTCGGGGAAGTCCACCCTCCTTCACGCGATGGGCCTCCTCGACGTCCCGACCGCGGGCGCGATTGCGATCGACGGCACCGACGTCCTCGCCCTCTCCGGCCGGGAGAAGACGCGTTTTCGGCTGAACAGGCTGGGCTATGTCTTCCAGGACTATGCCCTCATCCCCGAACTGACGGTGGAGGAGAACGTGGTCCTCCCCTGCCTGGTGCGGGGCGTGCCCCGCGAGGAGTGCCTCGGCCTGAGCAGGGAGATCCTCCGGGATGTCGGACTGGAGGGGCGGATGGACCATCGCCCGGCCGAACTCTCCGGCGGCGAGCAGCAGAGGGTGGCGATCGCGCGGGCGCTGGTGAACAGGCCGTCCATCCTCTTTGCCGACGAACCCTGCGCGAACCTCGACTCGGCGACCTCGACGACGATCCTGGACCTCTTCGCCCGCCTGAACGAGGAGTTCGGGCAGACGATCGTGATGGTGACCCACGAGGACTGGCATATCAGGTACTTCTGCCGGGTGATCTACCTCCGCGACGGCCTGATCGAGAGGGAGGAGCCGTGCAGGACGAAAAAAGTGCGGAGAGCGTCACCGGATCGAGAGACCGCCGTCGACGACGATCGCCTGCCCGGTGACATAGGAGGCGGCGTCTGAGCAGAGCCAGAGGACGGCGGCGGCCACTTCGCCGGGACGTCCCAGGCGACCGGCCGGGATCTCCTGCATGGCCTGCTTCTTCACACCCTCGATGGAGACACCCGGTATCGTCTGCCATGTCCGGTCCAGCCCCTCTGTCTGGATGACGCCCGGACAGACGGCATTGACCCGTATCCCGGACCCCGCAAATTCGAGTGCGGCCGCACGCGTGAGCGCGAGGTTTGCGCTCTTCGTCGCCGCATAGATCGAGGCCCCGGGCGACCCGAGAATGCCGGAGACGGCCGATATGTTCACGATCGCCCCGCCGCCGTGCTGGACCATCGCCGGGATCTCGTACTTCAGGGAGAGGAAGACCCCTTTCAGATTTGTCCCGACAGTGTGGTCGAAGTCGCCGCCGCTCTGCATGGGGATGAACCGTATGGCGCCGGAAACCCCGGCGGCATTGAAGGCGTAGTCGATCCTGCCGAACGTGTCCGTCACTGCGGCGACGAGACTCTCGACGTCCTCTTCTCTGGATACGTCGGCCCTGATCCAGAGCGCCTCACCGCCGGCGTCCCGGATCATCGCCGCCGCCTGCTCCCCCGTCTCCTGGTGGCGGCTCCCGATCACGACCCTGGCCCCCTCCGCAGCGAAGGCAGCCGCTGTGGCTCTCCCGATCCCCGAACTCCCCCCGGTGACCAGGGCGACCCGGTTCCTGAACTCTTCGTATGTTGCGCCCATGCCTGTCCCTCCTCCTGATCTTCCTCCTTCATGTGCTTTGTGGAGAGTGGGGATCTTCGCGGTATGGGTCTCCCGCTCCTTTTTTCCGGGGCCAACCGAGTTGGGAAAGAGCGATAGCGACCTTGAGAAAACCGTAGGTTTTCGAGCGGCAGCCCCCAGGCACAGACACGTCAGAAGAGGCACTCTCCAGAGACGAAAATGAGAGGAGTACGGGGACCGGCCCCCTCCCCGCATCACCCTTAATTCCCGTGCCGCAGGTCCATGTACCGGGCGAACTTGACCGACTTGTAGAGGAAGTAGCCGACGACGCCGAAGGTGATCACCGGCGAGACAAAGGACGGGACGGGGACACCGAAGGCGTGCAGGACCATGACCGCACCCAGACAGAGGATGGAGTACATCGCGCCGTTCTTGAGGAAGACATAGCGCTTGATCTGGTCGATGTTCCTGATGGTGAGTTCCCGCACCACAAAGGCGCCGAGGCCGTTCCCGATGATGATGAGAGGGACAGAGAGAGTGAACGCGAAGGCGCCGAGGACGCCGTCGATGGAGAAGGTGGCGTCGATCACTTCGAGGTAGCAGATCTTGCTGAAGTCGGAGATATGCTGCTCCTTGAGCTGCTTCTCCTTCATGTCGGCGTTCATCCTGAAGCCCTGAACGATGAAGAAGGCCGTCGAGCCCATGACGGCGCCGAAGGCCATGAGGGGCCGTGTTTCGAGGGCGAACCAGACGATGGCGGCGAGGGTCACCGAGACGGTCGCGTAGAACCAGACCCCTTTCTCCGCGAAGTAGCGTTCGCCCCTGATGCCGAACTCCTTGGGCTCCAGAAAGAGCCAGTGGAGGAAGAGAAAGAGGAGGAAGGTGCCGCCTCCTATGAGAAGGACGGGCGCCGACTCCTCGATCGCGGCGATGACCGCCGGATCATTGGAGAAGGTGGCGGTCAGAGCGCCGATGGGGCCGAGGGACGGTGTCGTCGCCCAGACGATGAGCCAGGGCAGGACGCCACGCACGACGAAGACCGCAAAGAGGAGGCCCCAGACGAGGAACCACCGCCGCGCCCTCTCCCCCATCGTGCCGAGCACCTCGGCGTTGATGATGGCATTGTCGATCGACGAAATCGTCTCGAAGAGACAGAGACCGGCGATCGTGAGGAGAATGGCGAAGAGGTCGAGCATTGCCTCATACCATTGACGCCTTAGGATATAGGCTTTGAGGGGAGGGGTCGGCCCTCACTCACACACAGGAGGCGATGACGCCCTTCAGCCGCGCCATACCCTCGGTAATGCTCTCCTCGTCGGCGCAGGAGAAGTTCAGGCGGATGGTGTGCTCCCCGCCGCCGTTTGCGTAGAAGGGGACGCCCGGCAGGACGGCGACGCCTTTCTTCACTCCTTCATGGAAGACATCCATCGCGGAGACGCCGTCAGGGAGGGAAACGAGCAGGAACATCCCGCCCTGCGGCATGGTGTGGGTGACCCCGGCCGGGAACCCGTCGTCGAGGAGGTCGCACATGAGACGGCAGCGCCTGCCGTACACCGCGGAGATCCGACCAACATGGGCGTCGAGGTCGGTCTCTGTCAGGTACCGGTGGAGGATCATCTGGCAGAGGACGTTGGAGTGAAGGTCGGCTGCCTGCTTCGCCACATTGAACTGTTTCAGGACAGGTGCCGGGGCGAGGATCCACCCTATCCGCATGCCCGGCGAGACGGTCTTCGAGAACGAACCGGAGAGCACCGCACCGTCAGGGAGGTACCTCTTTACCGGGAGGCGCGGGTGTTTGTCGAAGAAGAGTTCGCCGAAGGCGTCGTCCTCGTAGAAGACCGTGCCCGTCCCTTCGAGGATATCGGCGATCGCCTTCCTCTTCTCCTGCGAGTAGGTAAGGCCGGACGGGTTCTGGGAGTTCGGGATGCCGTAGAAGTACTTGGGGGCGTGTTCCCTGACGAGCGCCTCGAAGGCGTCGAGGTCAGGGCCGTCCTCTTCGAGGGGGACGGCATGGATCGCGGGTTCGTAGAGGGAGAAGGCTTCGATGGCGCCGAGGTACCCCGGCCCCTCCACGCCGACGGCGTCGCCCGGGTTGAGGAAGATCTTCGCCATCAGGTCGAGGCACTGCTGCGAACCGTTCACGATCTGGATCTCCGACGCCTCTGCCGGGATGCCGAGGCGCTTTCTGTACCTCGCGGCGATGAACTCGCGCAGCGGGAGGTAGCCGTCTGTCGTCGAGTACTGGAGGGCGCACGCTCCCTCCTCCTCCATCACCGCGGAAGCGGCTTTTCCGATCCCCTCCACGTCGATGAGAGAGGGGTCGGGCAACCCGCCGGCAAAGGAGATGACGCCGGGAACGCCCGAGACCCGGAAGAGTTCTTCGATAAACGATTCCGGTTCATGATACATCCGGTCTGCAAAACGGTATTCCATCACGATTCCGACCTTTTGTCTGTGTCTCCGGCGCACCGAAAGAGGAGGGGCCGGAGCTTTCCGCAGCCACCCTATTCGGACGGCGCGGCACATACAGGTCTGGTTTGTGTACAGGGGGCAAAAACCTATCCCGGCGCCGGAAGGCTTATGTCCCGGGCAGGCAGATGCCGCCCGATGAAGATCTGGATCGCCATCGGTCTCCTTGTCCTTGCCGTCTGCATAGCGGGCTGCACCGGCGCCCCGGACACGGTCCGGGTCGGGGAGGAGGAGAATGGGACGACGGTCAGTGTCAACCAGGGGGGCCGTGTGATCGTCACCCTTCCGTACGACACACTTGACAGGTACGAATGGAGGACAGACCTCAGCACCGGTCTTGTCGTCACCGACGAGCAGACGGCGCCGGGGACACAGGAATGGACTGTGGAACCGCTCGGGCCGGGGACGTACACCTTCAGAGCCCTGTGGGTGAGGACAGGGGCGCCCGACGCCGCGGCAGAAAAGACCTTCACCGTGACGATACGGACGGTCTGAGACGCGAGTTCAATGTATGCCGGCCCCCTTCGGTCGTCACTCAAAATCAGGATAAGAAGAGGGAAGAGCGAACAAGATATCCTGAGAAGAGAGATTGCCGTCTCACCTCTATCCCAATGGCGGGGTGCGAGCGATAGCGAGCTTGAGAAGATTGAAGATCTTCGAGAGATGAGGGGGCTTTGCCCGCCGGAGGAATCCGCAGATTCGCTGCCTTCCCCAAACAGTCCACCGGGGACTGACGCCGAAAATCAGAGATTTTCTTGTGCTCACTCCGTTCGCAGCCCCTGGACCCCCAAACTCAGGATAGGCCCCGGGAAGATAGGACCGGAGATCCGAGGAAAGGAGCTTGCCATCCCACTCCTATCCTGAGGGGACGACCGAAGGGAGTCGAGAAAGCCGCAGGCTTTCGCTGTCCGGGGGGTTGCCCCGGTGGAGTCCATCGATTCACCGCCTTCCCTAAACTATCTGCCGGGGGCTTTCGAGGCAGTCCCCGGCAAAGGCACACCAGAAAAGGAATTTTCCAGAGCCGATTTTCATGCTCTGGCAAACTTCAGCCGTGCATGGCAGATCGAAGATCCGCCAGAAAAGGTCGGGATCCCTTCCCGTTATGTCCGTCTCCCCTGCACCGCCCGCACCGCCGCGACAAACCCCTCGGGGTCGCGGCTGCCGAAGAGAATCTTCCTCCCATCCTGCAGGTACACCCGCACCCCGCGATCGCCCCCGGTCGTATAGGCCCGCCAGCCACCGGCGCCCCACCTGATACCCCATCCGCCGAACTCTTTCAGGGGACTGTACGTGCAGGCCTCCAGGCGCACGATCTCCTCCGCCGGGATCACCCTGAAACCGAGATGGAAGGGGAAGTACCGGTAGGCGATCCCACCTGCCCGCACCTCGACGGTGAGATGGAGGACGACGAAGAAGAATGGGAAGAGCGTTCCGAAGAGGAGGGCGATGCCGGCCATCCCCCAGTCTGGCGCCGGCCTGTTCCCGAAGGGGACGCCGAAATACACCTGCTGCACCGCTCCCCACCAGGCGACCCCTGCAATGAGGAGCAGGACTGCCCAGAGCCAGGGCTGGGTGAAGTGCTGCCTCTCCCTGAAGAGGGGCACCTCAGTCACAGCACTCGCTCCCCAGCATCGCCGCCACGACCTCTGGCGGAAGAGTCGTCCGCTCGCTGATCGCGGCATCGGACAACCCCTCCGCCGCGAGGCGTGCGACCACCGCCGGCATTGGCTCTGCCACCTCGACCAGGTGTCTGTCAGGGTCGAAGAACCGGATCGCACGCTGAGCCCATGGCTGCTCTTTCAGGGGGTGGAGGAGACGGACACCTGCCTCTGCGACCCGTCCGGCCAGCGCCTCGATCTCCGCCGTCTCGAAATAGACCTCCATCGGCGGGGCCGGCGCCTCGCCCGGCGGCATCTTCCCGACGTACAGCAGGTCGTTCACGTAGGTGCGGTCCCAGAGGGCAAGCCCCCCAACGAACCCGACATTCACGCCGAGGTCAAGTTCCACTTTCTGCCCGAGGACGTCGGTGTAGAAGGCCTTCGACTGTTCCATATCCCTGACAAAGAGAACCGTGCTTCTGAAGGTGATATTCATCAGGATGACCTCTGCACCGTGGGATAAAATATATCCGGTCTATCCTGGACCGATGACCAAGAAAAAGAGAAAGGTTTAGAATCCCTCGTCGTCCTGGACGAGCTGGACATCAGCGATGTCGTGCTGCCGGCCGGCGAGCTTCTTTGCCTTGAAGATGTTCTTTCCTTCCTTGCCGATCGCAAGGCCACGGTCATCGGGCTTCACGTCGATGAGGGCGACCTTCTCTCCGTCTTCGTTCGTGGCGAAGGTGATCGAAGTGACCTGCGCCGGGAGGAAACAGTTCTTCAGGAACTGCTCGGGGTCGGCCGAATACTCGACGACCTCGATCCTCTTGCCGAAGGCGTCGGAGGCCTTCTTGATCGTCGTCCCCTTCTTCCCGATCGCGAGCCCCATGTCGCCAGGATTGATGACGAAGATGATGCGGTCATTCCTCTCGTCGATGATGCAGTCCCGGCTTCCCGCGCCGGTCATGTTCTCGAACTTGGAGATCAACTGCATGCAGTCTTCAGTGAGTTTTATTTCCGCCATCTAGGCCCTCTTGATGCTGAGGATGTCTGAGTCGCCCGGTTCGACAACCGCAAGCGCACTGACAACGAACGGCTTGCCGCAGGCCTTTCCGAGTTCGACACCAGAATCATTGTACACGTAACTTACAACACTCTCTCTGGCCAGCATGGCCTCTTTGAATGCTGCAGGGCAGTTTTTGGCGATGACGACAAGTTGGGCCTTACCAGCCTTGACACATTCTTCAGTTGCGTTCTGTCCAAGGAAGACCTTGCCGGTTTTGATGGCTCTTCTCAAAGACTCGTTAAAGTCCATAATTAATTCTCCTGGTTTAAGGGTTTTGCAATTAATCTGATATCCCCGGTTCCGAGCTGGATCGGCTGACCGACGATGACGTTCTCGGTCACACCGTTGAGAATATCAGATTCTCTTGCGACCGCGGCGTCGAGGAGGTGGTTGACCGTCACTTCGAAGGCTGCACGGGAGAGAACACTCTCCTTCTCGCCTGCGATACCGTGACGGCCGATCTGCTTGACCTCTCCGTCCATGCACATCATGTCAGCGATGAGCATGATGTGCCGCACGTCCACCGAGATACCCTGTTCCCCGAGCGTGTTCTTCATTTCGTCGATGATCGCATTTCTTGCGGCCTCGATCCCGAGGATCTGGGAAATCTCGTTGATATTGTTTGTGCGGGTACGGGAGGTGTCAACGCCCTCGACCTC
Source organism: Methanofollis sp. UBA420 (assembly GCF_002498315.1). Lineage (NCBI taxonomy): Archaea > Methanobacteriati > Methanobacteriota > Methanomicrobia > Methanomicrobiales > Methanomicrobiaceae > Methanofollis > Methanofollis sp. UBA420. The sequence goes on along the minus strand of NZ_DAGX01000005.1, from coordinate 423,754 downwards.
GAACACATCCTTTAGGTTGGAGCCTTCAGTATAAAGTATATACTCTCCTCCTTCCTTCCGGACAACCACCCGCTCGATATCATCGATCCCCTGCACGATCACGTTCCTGACATGGTCGGCAAGCTGGAAGAGGTTCTGGTAACTCTCGTTCTTCGGGGTGAAGGTGATCACTCCGTCTGCGGCGTTCCCTTCGGACTCGAAGTCACGGTAATGGCGGCGCTCCCGGATCTTCTGCGGCGCCCTCTCCATGATCTCGGCCATCGCGATCTTCCTCTTGTCGCAGACCTCCTTTTTGACGTGCATCTCCACCCTCATGTTCGCCATGTCGGTGACGATGTCGCCGAACTCGTGGAGAGGTGCCGCTTCGATCTGCCAGGAGACTTCACGGGCCTTGTCACGGTCGGCCAGGTAATCGGGCTCCAGGTGGATCGTCATCGTCGGGGTCGAAGGCTCCTTCCTGGCATCCATGATCTCGATAAGACGGGGCAGACCGAGGGTAACGTTAATCTCGGCCACACCGGCGTAGTGGAAGGTACGCATCGTCATCTGGGTGCCGGGCTCGCCCAGGGACTGGGCGGCGATGACCCCGCAGGCCTCGCAGGGCTCGATCCTGGTCCGCCTGAACTCGCGCTCCACACTCTCCATGATCGCCGTAAACTGTTCGGCGGTGATCTCCTTCCCTTCAAGGTCCTTGATCAGTTCTTCCTTTGTCCTTTCCGGGAGATCGGCCGCGTGGATCGTGGCCAGCATCGACTCGTCCATCAGATCTCCTCCTTGAGCACGTTCTCGATCGCGCCTTTCACGTCCACAGGTTCGCCATAACTGCTCTTTGTCGGATCGGTGCCGTCCTCGCCGTACTGGAACTGGAGGATCCGCCCGCCGGTCGTCCTGACAGACCGGTCGTATTCGACCTTCAGGTCCTGCAGGGCGTTGATCATCCGCCTCTGCAGGTACCCGCTCTGCGACGTTCTGACTGCGGTATCGACGAGACCTTCACGGCCACCGATGGCGTGGAAGAAGAACTCGGTCGGGTTGAGACCCTTCTTGTACGACGACCGGACAAAACCGTGGGCCGGTGCGCCGCGGTCGTCCCGCTTGAAGTGCGGGAGAGTACGCCTGTCGTACCCACGGACGATACGCTCACCACGGACAGACTGCTGTCCGACACACCCTGCCATCTGGGTCAGGTTCAGGATCGAACCACGAGCACCCGAGACGGCCATCACCACTGCCGAGTTCGAGAGGCCGAGGTGACGGGATGCGATCTCACCGGTGCTGTCACGGGCCTTGCCGAGCACCTGCATGATCTGCATTTCCAGGGTCTCTTCCTCGGTACGGCCTGGCATCGGTTCGAGCTGGCCTTCCTCATAGATCTGGATCCGGCGACGGACGTCGCGCTCGGCGTTGTCGAGCACTTCTTCGATCTGGCCGTAATCTGTCTTGGACAGGTCTTCGTCGTCGATGGCGAAGGAGAAGCCGTCGAACATGATGGCCCGGATTGAAAGGCGAGTCACGTCGTTGATGAACTGCGCCGCCCTCTTCTGCGAGTACTGGCGGATGATCCTGTTCACGATCTCGCCGTCGAATGCGCCGATCGCTTTTTTGTCGATGGTGCCGGTGACGAGTTCGCCGTCTTTGATCTTCACGTAGGTATCGCGGTCGCAGAGTTCCTTCTTACAGGTATCGCAGTGCTGGCAGGACGACGCCTTGAAGATCATGTTGATGTCGTCAGGGATGATCACGGAGAAGACCTGCTTGTTGCTCCAGTAGGGCACGCCGTTCTCGACCTTCCCGGGTTCGGGCAGGTGCTCGACGCCCGTGTGTTTGAGGAGGTAGAGGGCCTCGGACTTGGTGAACCAGCGCACTTCGTGGGTCAGCAGGAAGATCCCTGAGATGTGGTCGTGGATGCCGCCGATGATCGGGCCGCCGAAACGGGGCGAGAGAATGTTTTCCTGCACATTGACCAGGATCTCGACCTCGGCCATTGCCTCCTCGGTCTGCGGCACGTGCAGGTTCATTTCGTCGCCGTCGAAGTCGGCGTTGTATGGCGGGCAGACGGCCGGGTTCAGCCTGAAGGTCTTCCCGTCCATGATCTTGACATGGTGGCCCATGATCGACATCCGGTGCAGGGACGGCTGTCTGTTGAAGAGCACGATATCCCCGTCCCGCATCTGCCTTTCCACCGTCCAGCCCAGTTCGAGCTGGTCTGCGACGTCGTCCTTGTTCTCGTCGGAGATACGGATGCGCCGTTCGTCAGACCGGATCACGTAGTTCGCGCCGGGCGGGTCGGTGAGGGCCTTCCGGCCTGTTCCGTTCCGCACGTACACACGGGCGACGTCGATGTTCTGCGAGGTCACGCGCACCGGGATGGTCATCTCGTTGGCGATCGCCATGGGGATCCCGACCTCGTTCACGCTGAGGAAGGGGCTCGGCGAGATGACGGTACGGGCCGAGAAGTTCACGCGCTTGCCGGAGAGAGAGCCACGGAACCGGCCGTCCTTACCCTTCAGGCGCTGCGAGAGGGTCTTTAACGGGCGGCCTGAGCGGTGGCGCGCCGGCGGGCAGCCTGCCACCTCATTGTCCATGTAGGTGGTGACATGGTACTGGAGAAGTTCCCAGAGATCCTCGATGATCAGTTGCGGTGCGCCGGCGTCCTGGTTCTCCTTGAAACGCTGGTTGATCCTGATGATGTCCACGAGCTTGTGGGTCAGGTCGTCCTCGGAACGCTGGCCGTTTTCCAGAATGATCGACGGGCGCATCGTCACCGGGGGCACAGGGAGCACGGTGAGGATCGTCCACTCCGGCCTTGCGACCTCGGGGTCGATGCCGAGGAGTTTGAGGTCGTCGTTCGGGATACGCTCAAGACGGGCGCGGATGTCGGCCGGCGTCAGCTTGTGCTCTTCCTTCTTCTCTTTTCCCTGGTCGTCGGGGGTGACGACGACCTCGGAGAAGGTCGTCGGTTTCTCGAAGTTGATCTTCAACTGCTGCTCGCCGCAGTACGGGCAAACCCGTTCCTTCTTGATATCTTTCTCGGTGACCAGGTCGCCGCTCTCCTCTTCCTCGGTCCCGACGATCTTCGTGATCTCGTCAGGGGAGAGGAGGAGCCTGCCGCAACTCCGGCAGGTCACACGGAGAAGTTTCCGGATCAACCGGGTGTAGCCGACATGGATCACCGGCTTTGCGAGTTCGATGTGGCCGAAGTGACCCGGACAGTCGCTCGCCTTCTGTGTACAGGTCTTGCACCGCATCCCCGGATCGATGACGCCGAGGTGGAGGTCCATTAACCCCTGCGAGTACGGGTAGCCGTCGTCGTCGTAGGTGTCGGCCCAGATGATCTTCCGCACACTCATCTGGCGGATCTCCTTGGGCGAGAGGATACCGAACTCGATCTTTCCAATTCTCTTCGGGCTTGTCATATCTGTCCCCCCTTATACCATATCCTCAAGCCGCAGGCGCGGCGCGATGCCCATGCTCTTCATCTCGTCGAGGAGGAGTTTGAACGCGTAACTCATCTCGACCGAGTAGATGTCGGTCTCGCTGCCGCAGTTCAGGCATCTGGTGACATTCCGCTTCTTGTCGAGCATCGCCACCATGCCGCAGTGGGCGCAGACGTACTGGTTTACCTTGTCGGACTCTTCGAGCAGACGTTCCTTGAGGGCCATCGCAGCGCCGTGGCCGATCATCACATCACGCTCCATCTCACCGAACCGGAG